>NZ_JBQCMF010000006.1:0-221825 GCF_051965295.1 Arthrobacter sp. SAFR-023
GAGTGGGAAGACGCCGGCATGGACCGCCTCCACGGCGCCCCCGAAGCCCTCGCCGCGCTGAAGAAGTTCGACTTCCCGGCGTCGCAGACCAGCTTCGACGCCGCTTTCAGCAGCAAGGCCTGACCCCACTGCGTTGGAGTTTTTGTGCAGATATCGTGCTCTCAACAGCCTTTTGAGGCCAGTATCTGCACAAAAACTCCGCCTCAGGCACGCGCGGCCTACCTGTTAGGCCGCGCCGTCTGTTCCGGAATGTTTCCGCCGAGGATCTGTTCGTAGAGCGCCAGATGGTCGGCCACCATGCGGGCCGAGCTGAAGCGCTGCTCGACGGCGGCGCGGCAGGCTTCCCTGCTGAGCCCCGCGGCCTCGGCGGCGAACCCAGCAAGCTGGCCGGTGCTGCCCAGATAACCCGTGACGCCGTGCTCCACGATTTCCGGAGCAGCACCGGCAGGGGTCCCGACCACGGGGGTTCCGGTGGCGAGCGCCTCAATCATCACGAGGCCGAACGGCTCAGGCCACTGGATCGGGTTAAGGAACGCGAGCGCACCACCGACCAGTTCGTATTTCTCGGCGTCGGACAGCGGCCCCATGAACTCCATATCGGGGCCCAGTGCCGGCCTGACCACGTCGTCGAAATAGCCCTGCTCCTCGGCTCCCTGGATCCGGGCGCTGATGCGCAGGGGGATTCCCGCCGCTCGTGCGGTCTGGATTGCTTCGAGGATGCCCTTGTCCGGGGACAGCCGTCCGATGAAGCACAGATAGCCGCCGTCCCCCTGGCCCACCGGAACGGACGCCACGTCCATGCCATGGTGGATCACCTTCGTCACGGTGACCTCCGGCGAGCGGCTCACCTGGTCACGGGAGATGGCAATAATGCCGGTGGTCTTTCCGATCGCGGTGTACAGGTCCACAGCCTGCGGTGCCAGGCGGATATGGATGGTGGTGACCACCGGGACTCCGGCCGGACGGCCGGCGTACAGCGGTCCGCTCATCGTGTGGTCGTGGATGATGTCCATGCCTGTCATGCCGTCGTAGGCCCTGATGATGTGGCTCAGCTCGGACAACGCGAGTCCCAAGTCCGCCGGTTCCGAGGGGCGCATCCGCGGGGCCAGGGGAACCGGGCAGGTGCTGTCGGAAGGGGCGGCAAGCAGCACCTCATGCCCGGCTGCGGCGAACCCGCGTGCAAGGCTGTCCACCACCCGCTCGCTGCCCCCGTAACCGGGCGGCGGCACCGGGATCCACGGTGCCGATATGAGTCCAATGCGCACTTTTGCCTCCCACGAAGGTACGGCCTGACCGCCGGGAGTTAGTCCAAACAATATGGCCGGGCCCGCCGTCAAACAAGGCCTGCGCGACGCCGGACTCCCCGACCACGAGCGGCAGCCAGCGTGACCAAAGCAACTGCCAGAGCAGGAATGCACGGCGAGGCATGCGGGTTGTCGCAGGCATGAAGATTGAGATCTGGTCAGACATTGCCTGCCCCTGGTGCTACATCGGCAAGCGCCGGTTCGAGGCCGCCCTCGCCGAGTTCCCGCACCGCGACCAGGTGGAGGTGCAGTGGCGCAGCTACCAGCTGGACCCCAGCGTGCCCGAGCACTATGACGGCACGGAGCTGGACTACCTCAGCAAGCGCAAGGGCATGGCCCCGGACCAGGTTACGCAGATGTTCGACCATGTAGCAGCCCAGGCCAAAGGCGAGGGACTCAACTACCGGTTCGACGCCGTCGTGGTTGCCAACAGCTTCACGGCCCACCGGCTCATCCACCTGGCCGCCGCGAACGGCAAGCAGGACGTGGCCAAGGAGCGGCTGCTCAGCGACCACTTCGAGCACGGCAAGGACATCGGCAGCCCCGACTATCTCGCGTCGGTGGGCGCGGACCTTGGGCTCGACGCCGGCGAAGTGGCCGAGCTGTTCAGCACCGACAAGTACGCCGACGACGTCCGCCGCGACTTCGCCGAAGCCCGCGCCCTGGGCATCAGCGGCGTGCCGTTCTTCGTGATCGACCGCAAGTATGGACTGTCCGGAGCCCAGCCCGCGGCGAGCTTCACCATGGCCCTCGAGCAGGCCTGGCAGGAGTCGCACCCGCTGGTGATGGTCGGCGACAACGCCGGCGCCAACCACGAAGGGTCCGAGTCGGCTAACGCAGAGGCTTGCGGCCCGGACGGCTGCCCGGTCTGAGCTCCCCGGGCCCGCGGGAGCTCCGGACAGCGGAGTTTTTGTACAGATATCGTCCCCTGAAGGGTATTTAGCGGCCATAAGCTGGACAAAACTCGGAACGGTTTGGTGACAGATGGCGGTAAAGTGTCCCTATGCCCCGGATTTCGGCCCCCAGCAACGCCGCGCAGCGCGCCGAGACCCAGCGCCGCATCCTGAACGCCTTCGGTGAGCTCCTCTTCTCGCACGGGCTGCCCGGGCTCACCATGACCGACGTCGCCCGGCACGCAGGGATCGGCCGCACGGCTGTCTACAACTACTACGCCGACATCGAAGAGCTCCTGATTGCCTACGCACTCGTGGAAACGGAACGGTTCATGACCGGGCTGCGGGAGTCGCTCGCCCGGCTGGACAATCCGGTGGACCGGCTGGCCCTGTACGTGCGGGCCCAGGTGGAGGATCTCAGCCGCCGGCATCTGCCGCCGGGTCCGGCCATGGGCGCCGTCCTCTCGCCGGCGTCGTTCGCCAAGCTGGCCGACCACGTGGGCGGGCTCAGTGACATGCTGCAGGACATTCTTCGCGACGGCATGGACCAGGGCTACTTCCCGGTGGCCGATCCCCTCCAGCAGGCGCAGCTGATCCACGGCACGCTCTCCTCCAGCGCCGCCCGGGGCGGCGACGCCTCCGGGGACCTGGAGGAAAGGATTTCCCGGACCGTCCGCTTCATCCAGTTGGGCGCCGGGGCCAGGTTCGACGACGGCGGCCGCCCCTTGCGCCTGCAGCCGCCCACCGCTGCGGCCGGCTAAGGAACAGCCGGCAAAGGCTCAGGCGGCTAAAGGCTCAGGGCTTGGCGCCCTGGGTCGGCATGACTGGCCACTGCGAATCGTCGGCGACGCGACGGCTTTCCCGCGGGCAGCTGAGCTGGCCCGGCGTCTGGTCAACAAGCTGCGGTTTGACCAGGCCGCGGTAGTCGCCAGTCAGGATCACGTCCACGGTGGCGTCCTTGCGGCCGTCCTGGAAGTAGTCCGAGCCCGGCAGATTCCGCTGCACGGTAAAGGCCGCCGCCTGTCCGGCAGCACCTGAGACGATGGCCGCCACGCCGCGGTAGCCGGTTTCCGTGTTGGCCACATTGCCGAGAACAAACTTCCTCGCCTTGAACTCATTGGCTGCCGCCTTGGCCAGGCCGTTGCGGCTCGTGGCGTTGAGGACGTTCACCTTCACCTTCGCGGGCGGTGTGTAGTCGAACGTTGTTGCCGGGCAGACGGAGGAGTTCTCCTGGGCCTGGATAGCGGACGGAAACTTGATCTGCCCGCTCATCACCCCCATTGCCCCCATGATCCCCGCGACAATAAGGCCAAGCAGCAGCACGAGCACCACACCGTGCAGGATCCGGCGGCGAAGGCGGCCGGGGTTCTCCGCGTTCTCGTCGTCCTCGACGAACGTGGCCCTGAGCTCTGGGCCACTAATCACGCGGTGACCGTGGAGGACGGTCACGTCTTTGGGTTTTCTAGCCATCGATCACAAGCACCCTTGCATGTATGGCGGTGCGCTGGTGGAGTGCAGTCCTTACCGCCCGGTGCAGGCCGTCCTCCAGGTAGAGGGTGCCCTGGTACTGCACCACGTGGGGAAACAGGTCCCCAAAGAAAGTCGAGTCCTCGGCAAGGAGCGCATCAAGATCCAGGGTCCGCTTGGTGGTCACAAGTTCATCCAGCCGCACGGGACGGGGCGGAAGAGCCGCCCAGTCTTTGGGGGTACTGAAACCATGGTCGGGGTAAGGGCGTCCCTCGCCCACAGCTTTGAATATCACCCTGCAAGCTTAAGCAACTGGCCGGTTCCAGGGAATGTGGGACCAGCGCGCCGCCGGAGGTTGTGGCCAAACAGTAACTATCTGTCACATGCTGTCCGCCTGCCCCGGTCCGGGCGGATCGGCCGGTGTCGGCTGACAGAATGGAGCCATGACTGCACCTACCGCGAATGCCGCCCCGGGATTCGGCGCCCACACGCCGTCGACACCCGCCGTGGCCCTGCTCCTGGACGTTGACGGCCCGGTTGCCAGCCCGGTGACCAGGGATGTGAAACCGGAAATCATTGCCGACTTGGTAGCTCTCGCGAACGCCGGAGTGCCGGTCATCTTCAACACCGGCCGCTCGGACGCCTTCATCCGCGAGCAGGTCATGGAGCCCATGATCGCCGCCGGAATGCCGGGCGGAACGCTGATCCACGCAATCTGCGAAAAAGGCGCGGTGTGGTTCAGCTACACCTCGGCCGGCCCCGGACCCATCCACGTGGACCACGAGCTCGCCGTGCCGGCAGCCTACGGCGACGATGTCCGGCGCATGGTGGCTGAGGACTACTCGGCCCACATGTTCTTCGACGAAACCAAGCGCGCCATGGTGTCGGTGGAGCAGCACATTGAGGTGCCCAGCAGCGAATACCTCGCCGAGCAGAAGCTGTTTGATGCCGAGGCGATGGAGCTGATGGAACGCCACGGCCTGGGCGTCGTGCGGCTGGACCACCACGCACCCAACTCCGACGACGAGATCGACTACCGCGTGGACCCCACCATTATCTCCACGGACATTGAATCGGTGCGGCTGGGCAAGGACCTCGGCGCGAGCCGCGCCGTGGAGCTGCTGGCAGCCCAGGGCATTACGCCGCAGGCGTGGCGGACGGTCGGCGATTCCCGCACGGACTACGCCATGGCCGACTGGCTGCACCACAACGACCACGCCGTGAAGCACGTCGACGTCAGGCCTGCGGACGGCGTCCCGGCCAAGCCCTACGACGTCCTCACGGCCGCCGACCTGGGCCTGCAGGAAACGGTCATCCACGACGACGCCGGGGCCGCGTTCCTGTCCAGCTGGCGGCAGGCGCTCCTCGGCTAGGCCCGCTGCCGCGGCCCAGCACACCGGGCCAGGGCCCGGGGGCAGGCCCCGGCCGCCTGCCCGGCATGTTTCCCGGCAGGACTATCATGCAAGTAAGACTTCACCACCCCTAGCAGCATGGGAGAAACGCCATCACGGACGTAACGGTTCAGGACGACATCTATTACGGCGGTCAGGCAGCCGAGGACGACGTACCCGCACTCGCGGAAGCAACGTCGCCGGCGGCTGTGGCGCGCCTCAAACACCGCCCCGACGTCGTCCGCCGATCAGGCCGGTATGCGCTGATCAACGACACCCGGACGCCTTACCAGGCCATGGTGGAGGACCTGCTCTTCCTTCGGAATGTGCTGGACGGGGCCGGGCTGGATTACCTCCTGGTCCGGGGCAACAACGACCGTCCTGTGGTCGCCCTTGACTGGAAGGACCGGAAGAAGCTGCGGTCCGCGCTCGTTGAGGCGTGCCGGCACGAACCGTTCTACTCCATGACCGTGGATGCGAAGAAGAAAACGTCAGTCCTGGTCGCCGACGGCGAGCTCTCCGTCAACCGCCAGGCACGCATCTTCCGGCTGTACCGCCCGCGGGTGGAGCCCGAGGGCGGCTTCGAATTCGGTGCATCCGCCGGCGTCCAGGTAGAACTCTGGAGCTTCCTGGGCAACGAAGTAATCCTGCCGATCGAGAACTCGCTCACCCGCCGCACCATGATGGCCCACGAAGCCGTCCGCGGAACGGTTGAGCGCTACGGCCACACCTGGCCCACCATCGAGAACATGTTCGCTGACCACGCGAGCGACATCAGCTTCGACATCGACATGGTCTTCTCTTGGGTGGACGGCACCTCGCCGGAATACATCGCCGCCCGGCGGGCCCGGATGGCGGGCGCCGTCTTGGGCGAGGGCGACGACCACGAGGCACGCTACCGGCAGATCAATGAGCTCAAATACGCGCTCCGGTCGGTGTACATGTTTGCACCGTGGGTCCGCCGCATCTTCATCGCCACGGACTCCCCCGCGCCGGAATGGCTGAACGACCACCCGTCCGTAACCATCGTCCGGAGCGAGGAGTTCTTCGCTGACCCGTCGGTGCTGCCCACCCACAACTCGCAGGCCGTGGAGTGCCAGCTGCACCACATCGAGGGCCTCTCCGAGCACTTCCTCTACTCCAACGACGACATGTTCTTCGGGCGCCCGGTGGGCCCTGACATGTTCTTCACTCCGGGCGGGATCACCAAGTTCATCGAGGCTGAGACCCGCATCGGCCTCGGCGAAAACGACGCCGAACGCAGCGGCTTCGAGAACGCGGCCCGGGTCAACCGGAAGCTGCTCTGGAACCGCTTCGGCCGGATCACCACCCGCCACCTGGAGCACTCGGCAGCGCCGATGCGCCGGAGCCTCGTGGCCCAGATGGAGCAGGAGTTCCCGGCGGAGTTCGCGAACACCGCCGCCAGCACCTTCCGGGCCGCGGACAATATCTCCGTGACGAATTCCTTCTACCACTACTACGCGCTGCTGACCGGCCGGGCCGTGACCCAGACGGCGGCCAAGGTGCGGTACGTGGACACCACGCTCCGGTCGGGACTGAATTACCTGCCCAAGCTGCTGACCAAGCGCAACATGGACTTCTTCTGCCTCAATGACGGCAGTTTTCCGGAGGTGCCGGCCGACGAACGTGCGGACCTTGTCACGGAGTTCCTGGAGAGGTACTACCCCATCAAGGCGCCCTGGGAAAAGTAGCACTGCGAAAGCAAGAGCTGCACCGCAGGAAACACCCGCCGGATCTGACCAGTTCAGATCCGGCGGGGGTTTCTTCAGTGGAGAGCGCTCCGGCCGGGTTGGCTACTTCCGGGTGAGCACGGGACGTTTGGCCCCTTCGGGGATGCGGATTCCGGCTGCCGCAAGGCGGCGGTCCGTCTCCTCGGGGCTGACATATTCGCCCACAGTGGGAGTGGCGCCCAGCGGCACCACAGAATGCACCACCGTGTGCTCATAAACGTGCACCAGGTTGAAGGCCTGGCCGCCGTCGCGGCCGCGGGTGCCGCCCACCGGAACATTCAGGTCCTGGGTGTAGCACGTGGCTGAGGCCACGGAGACCGGGATGCCGGCGAAGCTCGCCGTCGTGGAGTAGTGCAGGTGGCCGGCAAGGATGCTGCGCACATCGGAGTTCCGGACCACGGCTGCCAGGGACGCCTGGTCGCGGAGCTCCACGAGCACGGACAGGTCCAGCACCGACGGAACCGGCGGATGGTGCAGGGCCAGGATTGTGCCGTCCGGCGCGGGGGTCTCCAGCTGCCCGGCGAGCCAGTCCAGCTGGTTGTCACTGAGTTCGCCGTGGTGGTACCCGGGCACGGACGTGTCCATGGTGATGACCCGCAGCCCGTTGACGTAGTAGCTGTGGTCGACGGGATCGTCGTTGCCGTGCTGGTTGAACAGGCCGGCGCGGAAGTTGGCGCGGTTGTCGTGGTTGCCCATGGCCCAGATGACCTGGGCACCGAGATCCCGGCAGGCAGGCTCCACGACCGCGCGGAGCTTGGCGTAGGCCTCGGGGTCGCCTTTGTCCGCCAGGTCGCCGGTGAAAATCACAGCTTCCGGGCGCGCGCCGGATGCCTGAACCTCGTCGAAGAGCTGGATCAGGCGGGCTTCGCTGTCAACTGCGCCGTATAGGGGGTCCGGACCTCCCAACAGGTGGGTGTCACTCAGGTGGAGTAGAAAATGGCGTGGCCGGGGATGCTCGGCCTCGATGAGCTCCATTGCTGCCTTCGCGGTAGTTAGGAAGCGGGGCGCCTCCTGTGTCCCTCTCAGTACCTTCCATCCAACCAGACAAAAAGCAAACTAGGGGGAAACGGGAGTTGGCATGTTGAAAAATTACAACACCGCCGCCGCTTTCGGGCTACCTTCCTCGCTTTCGTTTCCTTGCACGGCCATCACAGGATGACCGCTTCATTGATATGCCGCGCATTCTTCGATTTGCCGCATTCCGCCGGTATCTGGCGGAGACTGGGCTAGGCGCCCGGCAGTTTTGCTGCAGAGAAAAATGGGAAACCTCCCCTAGGCGTTCCGGGCGGAATACTCTTCCGGAACGTGCCCGGCTTACCGTGCTTGGGGGCCTTTAAAAGAACGACGACGGCGTGCGCCCCCGCTGGGCGCGCCAACGGCCCAGCAGATCCGGTACAGCCCGTACAGCCGCAGTCGGCGGACGCATCCGCCGCCGGCACCGCATCGCCCGAAGGGCATCCGATACCCTGGCGGGTTCCGTCGGGTGTCGGCGGAATCGTTTGGAGGGAAGTCACATCGTGCTCTCTCGCCGGGTGCATGGCTGTTACTAATGACAACGGCCTTGGCCTTCGTTGCATTCCCTGACCCTCCTGACCAGCTGGTTTCACCTCGAGAGCGAACAGCCCGACTGCGGCTGCCCCTCGCCGTCTACGGCGCCGCCGGGGGCTCCGCCGTCGGAACAGCTTCTGCTGTAGCCTTCGCCGTGGCCACGGCAACATCCCCAGCTGGCACGGCACTTGGCGACGTCGCGGGTGCCGGTTCCGATGTGGGAACGGGGGCTGGCGGCGCGGTGACCGGATCCGGCACCGGAGCGGGCTCGACGGGGGCAACTTCCGAACTCGTGATCGGCGCGGAAGGTACCACCGGTTCGGCGGGTGGAGCAGGGTCTGCAGGGACCGCAGGCTCCGTGGGAGCCGGATCAACCGGAGCAGGTTCCGCCGGGGCAGGGTCAACAGGTGGCGTGGTTGGCGTCGTGGGTGTCGGAGTCGGCGTCGTGGGTGTCGGAGTCGGCGTCGCAGGAGCAGGCGCCGGGGCGGGCGTAGGCGTCGGTGTGGGGGTGGGCGTCGGCTTAGGCTTGGTCGTCGCCGGAGGCTTCGGCGCCGGCGGCTTGGGACTTGCCGTAACTGTCGGATCTGTTGCCGGGCTGGAGGCCGACGAACCGGAAGTCGGCGAACCGGACGATGACGCGCTGGAGACCAGGGTGGGCCGCGCGGCTGATGCCGGGCGGGCGGGCGGGTTGGCGAGCGCGGCCGCGGTGACCGGCGTCAGTCCGTCGTCGGTGTTGCCCGGCCCGCTGTTGCCCGGGATGTTGGGGATCGCCCACCCGTAGGTGCTGGCAGCTCCGCCTGCGAAGCTGGTGAACACAGCGGGTGTCAGCTGGTCGGTCTGCCGGATGGGCAGCAGGGTCCATTCCAGGGGATCCTCGTGCTGCCCGTCCTTGATGACCTCGAAGTGCAGGTGGCAGCCAGTGGAGGATCCGGTGGTGCCCACCTCCGCGATGATCTCGCCTACCCGGACCTGGTCGCCCTTTTCGACGGCGATGCCCTGCAGGTGGTTGTACGTGGTGATCAGGCCGTTGCCGTGGTCGATTTCCACCCTGTTGCCCCCGCCCCAGGGGTGCCAGCCGGCGGCCCGGACCACGCCGGCGTCGGCTGCGTAGACACGGGTGCCGCAGGCGGCTGCATAGTCCTGGCCCCAATGGAATTCGCCCGCTTCGCCGGTGATCGGGCTGTGCCGCAGGCCGAACGGGGACGTTGGCGTGAGGTGTTCCAAGGGCGCCATGAGGAAGCCGGCTGCGGGCCGCTTCAGCGCTGCGGAGGCCACGCCCGGAGATTTGGCGGCGCCTGTCTTGGTTGCCTTGGCTTTGGAGTTGGACACGGTGTGTCCGGTGGCGGCCTTCGCGGGGGCAGCGATGCCCGACCCGCTGACCGGGTACCCGGGCGGTGCGGTGTCGGGATCGAGGAGCTCCGGCCCGACGACTCCCGAGGGAGGCGCAAGGGGAACGGCAGCACCCACGGGCTGCTGGATGGTCGTGGCCGGTCCCTGGAATCCGAAGGCAAAGACGGAGAAGCCGACAACCACCGCGGCGGACAGGCTCCGCAAGGCGATCCGGCCCGGGCCGATCACCCTCGGTGCGTGCTTGCGTCCCCCATGATTTGCCACAGAATTCTCCTGGATCAGTACCCGCCAAGCGCGTATCTCGACGAGCGTGTCCTCCATTGTGGCCACAGGCTCAAGAGCCGCGAAACCCCTAAAACTGGGGGATCAGCCGGTATGGATCCATAGGCTTTTAACGGGTGCTGCCTTGGTACTGGCCGCGGGGTACTTGGATGTCTGGCTCATCGGGCGTGCCCGGGGCACAGACAGAAAATGAGGCGGCTCCTCCACTTAACCGGCCCGCCTCGGCGCGCGAGAATGAAATATGCGGACTTTCCTGAGGGAATGGCAGGCGGAACTGAAACGCACGCTCACCGGCAGCCCGGACGCGCAGCCGGACTGGTCCCGCAAATTTGCCCAGGGCGACGACCCCGGGTATTTCCTCCCCGGTTCTGCGGTCTGGACCGTCCATGGCGGCGCGCCGACCATCGTCGGCGGCATCCGGTCCCTGTTGATGCAGACACTTCACCCCGCAGTCCTCGCCGGAGTGCACGATCATTCAAATTTCCGTGAGGATACGTTGGGCCGGCTGGCCCGGACCACTGCGTGGATCCACGCCCTCACGTACGGGTCAACGGCTGAGGCCCGGGCGGCAACCGCGAGGGTGGTCCGGCTGCACGACTCCGTTAACGGCAAGTATGTCGACGGCGACGGCGGCGTCCAGAAGTACTCCGCCAACGATCCTGAGCTGCTCCGCTGGGTGCACATCACGTTCACGGACTCGTTTCTCCGCACTCATGAGCTGTGGGCCGGGCCCATTCCGGGCGGCCCGGATGCCTACGTGCGTGAATGGGCGCAGGCGGGCAGGCTCATGGGAGTGGAGTCCCCGCCGGAGAGCAAGGCCGCCCTCGTCCGGGAGCTCGCGGAATGGTCTGCCGAAGGCACTCTCCGCTGTGATGAACGGGTCTCCGAGACAGTCGCGTTCATCAGGAACCCGCCTCTGCACCCCCTGCTGAAACCGGGTTACCGAGTGCTGTTCGCGGCCGCCGTCCTGAGCCTGGACCCCGACTACCGCCGGCTGCTCGGACTGCGGACTGCCCGGCTCGGTCCCCTGCCGCTGCCGGTGAGGTCGGCCGCCCGGGCGACTCTCGCCGTCGTACGCCTCGCACTGGGTCCGGCCAGTCCCAGCCAACTGGCCGCCCGCGAGCGGCTCCGGAGGCTGGGCGTGACGCAACTCCCTCCAGCAACCGGGGGCAGGAAGCAGAAAACCCGGTCCTGACGATGTCAGAACCGGGTTTCCCAATGGCGGAGAATGGGGGATTTGAACCCCCGAGGGCGTTAACCCAACACGCGTTCCAGGCGTGCGCCATAGGCCGCTAGGCGAATTCTCCAGCTGCTCTTGAACCAAAAGCAGATACTAGGATACCTGAACTTTCCGGCATCTCCCAATCGGCCGAAAATGGTCGCATGTCCCAGCTGCACGCACTCGTGATTTACGTTCCCTATTCCCACGTCGAGGCGGTACTCACCGCCATCGGGGACGCCGGCGCCGGCCGGCTGGGCCACTACTCGCACTGCTCCTTCACGGCGCCGGGTACTGGACGTTTTACCCCCCTGCCCGGAGCGCGGCCCTACATCGGCATCCCGGGTAGGCCAGAGGAAGTCTCCGAGATCCGGGTCGAGTGCATCGTAGAGGAGGACGTGCTCGACGCCGTCGTGCAGGGACTGCGCCGGGCCCACCCCTACGAAGAGCCGGCGTTCATGAGCTGGCCAGTGAACGGACACCGATAAGACGACGGCGGTGCCCGCCACTGCCCAAGCGGTGCCGATTCGGGCCACGCCCAAAGTTCGGGTAAAGTATCTGACGGCCCCTCATGTGGCGTCATCCTGTTGAACTCCCCCAGGACCGGAAGGTAGCAAGGGTAGATGGGCTCTGGCGGGTGCATGAGGGGTCTCTTATTTAATGTCAGTCCCTATAGGTAGGTTTTCCCTGTGACTGTTACAACTGCCCTTTACCGCAGGTACCGCCCGGACTCGTTCGCGGACGTTATCGGGCAGGAACACGTCACGGACCCGCTCATGACGGCGCTGCGCAAGAACCGCGTGAACCACGCCTACCTTTTCTCCGGCCCGCGTGGCTGCGGCAAGACCACATCTGCGCGCATCCTGGCCCGCTGCCTCAACTGTGCGAAGGGCCCCACGGACACCCCGTGCGGCGTCTGCCCCAGCTGCGTCGAACTTGCCCGCGGCGGAGCCGGCTCCCTCGATGTCATCGAGATTGACGCTGCCAGCCACGGCGGCGTGGACGACGCCCGCGACCTTCGCGAACGAGCCACCTACGCGCCGGTGCGGGACCGCTACAAGATCTTCATCATTGACGAGGCGCACATGGTCACCTCGGCGGGCTTCAACGCCCTGCTGAAGATCGTCGAAGAGCCGCCGGAACACATCAAGTTCATCTTTGCCACCACCGAGCCGGACAAGGTCATCGGCACCATCCGCTCGCGCACGCACCACTACCCGTTCCGGCTGGTGCCGCCTGCACCGCTTATGGCATACCTCGAGCAGCTCTGCCACCAGGAAAACGTCCCGGTGGCCCCCGGAGTGCTGTCGCTGGTGATCCGCGCCGGAGCGGGGTCCGTCCGGGACTCGCTGTCCGTGCTGGACCAGCTCATGGCAGGCGCCGGACCTAACGGCCTCGATTACGAGCTCGCCGTGGCACTTCTCGGCTACACGCACGCCTCGCTTCTGGACGACGTTGTCGAAGCAATCGCCGCTTCCGACGCCGCCACGGTCTTCCGCGCTGTGGACCGCGTCATTCAGACGGGCCACGATCCCCGCCGCTTCGTGGAGGACCTCCTGGAGCGCTTCCGCGACCTCATCATCGTGCAGGCCATGCCGGAAAGCGCCCAGGCCATCCTCCGCGGCATGCCGGCCGACCAGATCGCCCGGATGCAGAGCCAGGCACACAATCTCGGTGCGGCTGAGCTGTCTCGCGCCGCCGATGTCACCAACACCGCGCTGACGGAGATGACGGGTGCCACGTCGCCGCGCCTACACCTGGAACTGCTCTGCGCCCGCATCCTGCTGCCCAGTTCCGAGCAGACCGAACGCGGTATCGCCGCGAGGATCGACCGTGTGGAGCGCCGCCTGAACTACGCCGGATCCGACGCCGGTGCTCCGGTTGCAGTTGCGGTCGCGCCGGCTCCGGGGGCGGCCACGCCGGCTCCTGCTGCTCCGGTTGCGGCTGCCCCGGTTGCACCCTCCGCGTCTGTTCCGCCTGCCGCTCCTGTCCAGAACGATTCGGCCTCCCATGCTCCGGCAGCTTCGATGTCAGTTCCTGCCGCTCCGGCCGAGGCAGCTCCCGTGTCCAGCGCGTCGCAGGTGGGCCCACCCAGCATCCAGGCCCCACCCGCGGCGCAGGACGCACCCGGACGCGAAGGATCCTCGGCACAGGGCGCGCCCGGACGGGAAGCCCTGGCCGCACCACGGATCACCACTGGCGACTGGCCTATGGATGACGCCGCCGCCCGCCACCGCCCCGCCCCGGACGCGCACGACGGCCAGGGACGGGACTTCGTCGCCCAGCGTCCCGCGCCCGTACAGACCCCGGAATCCGCCCCGAGGCCGGAAGAGGCCCAACGCCACGAGGCCCCGCCCCAACAGGCCCGAGGCCCAGAGCAGGTTGCCGCAGCGGCGGCCCCGGCCGCTCCCGCGCCGCAACCACACACCCGGCCCCCGTCCAGCGCAGGCTCTGCCAGCACAGCCGCCGCCGGGGCAGCTTCCGCCGGGGCGCATGCCGACGTCGAGGTACTCCGCCGCGCCTGGCCCGAGGTCCTGCAGACGCTGACAAAAATTAAGCGGAGCACCTGGGCACTCGTGGAGCCCAACGCCCAAGTTGGCCAGTTCGACGGCCAGGTCCTGACGCTCGTCTTCACTACCTCCGGGCTGGCCGGTGCATTCGGCCGGGCGGACCACTCCGAGAATCTGCGCCAGGCCATCCACAAGACGATCGGCATCGACTGCCAGATCATCGCGGTGGCAGGCGCCGGCAGTTCAGCGAGCTCTGAGCCAAACCCAAAAGCGCCTACTAGCCGGGACGTTCCGGCTACCACCACCGACGCTGATTGGGGCCTGGCGCCTGCCCCAGGTGGCTCCGGAGACCCGGAGCCCGCCCCTGCCCGCCCTGCGGCAACTGGCCCGGCTCCGGCGTCGACGGGTTCGTCCACCGTACCCGCGGCAGGGCAGGCCCCTGCGTCTTCGCCGCAGGCCCCTGCGTCTTCGCCGGAGGCCCCTGCGGTGTCCGCGCCGCAGTGGTCAGGACCCACCATCACCGCATCCCGGTCGGACACCGCCGCACCCGCTGGCGTGGCAAGCGCTACTGGTGCATCCAGCACACCTGCACCATCGGCGCCCGCCGCCCCTGCCGGCAGCGGCAGCGCGGCGGGAGCATCGGGCAATGAACCGTCCGCAGTCCCCCAGCAGCCGGCCCCGCAGCCTGTGCCCGCCCAGGCGTCCGGCGCGCCGTCCGTTGCCGCGCAGCAAGAGGCGGCACGCGGACCTCAGCAGCAGGCCGGCGACTACTCCTATCCGGATGACGACTGGGGTCCTCCACTCGACGAAGACGCACCTCCGCTGGATGAAGAGCCTCCCATGGACTGGGAGCCATCGCGCCAGTGGCAGGGCAGCCCCGCGCCGTCGTCGGCGCCGGAGATAAAGACACCGGCGGTAAACCAGCCTGCCGAGTCCGCACCCCTGGCTGCGCGAATCCGTGCAAAAACGACACCCCCGGCGCAGGCGGAGCATCAGCCTGCTCCAGACACCTCGGCTGATCCGTGGTCCCGTGCTGTGGAGCAGACACCTGGCGTATGGGCTCTCGGTTCCGAAAGCAACGTGGGCAAGAACCCGGCCGCGGCTGACATGGACTACGACGATGAGTCGAGCGGCTCCTCTGCACCCGTGTACCCGCCAGCAGCCGCCCAGCTGCCACGCGCCGGCGGGGACGCCGGGGGAAGCCAGCTGTCCAGCACCCCGAGTGGGGACACCTCAGTTGAAGGCGGCCCGGGAGTGAGTGGGCCGGCTGTGAGTGGCCCAGCTGAAATCGCCGCTACTGAGAGCGCCCCGGAAACAGCCGAGCGCGGTGCCCCGGAGTTCGAGCCTGCCTACGCCATGGCATCCGCCGCGGCGGCTGCCGGCCACGAGTACGGAGCACCCACCCCGAACCAGGGCGTCCGCGCCCCCGCCGTCACCGCTGCCACCGAAGCCGCCCCGGTCCGCGTGCCCGTATTCGCTTCCGGCCCAGTAGTTCCGGCAGGACCAACGGTGCAGGCAGGGCCCGCGGTTCAGGCCGGACCGGCGGTACTGGCCGGCCCTTCAGTTGCCGCTGCCCGCACCGCTGCACCGGCGGCGGAGCCTGCCACCGAGACTCCCGCAAGGGGCAAACTGAGCCTCTACCAGAGGCTCTCCAACAGCCCGGAGGCCGAGGCTGGGCGGGCCAAGGCGCCCGCGCGGAGCACCGAGGAACCGGCACCATACGTGCAGGACATCCCCAGCGCGGATGACGAAACCATCGAGGAGTCGGGCGTCTTTGGCCGTGCCGCTGTCGAGCGTATTCTGGGCGGAAAGCTCATCGAAGAACGGTCACTGGACGGCAGCCCCCTGGCGCCCCGGTACTAGGCCGCGGAACCCGGCCCTGAAGTAGCTCCAGCCCGGAGCGGGAACCCAAGGGCCGGGCAGCTCGCCCCGTGACGTACCGGTGCCCCGTCTGGCGGCGCCGGCCATCTTTCAACCAAGCAATCGAGGAAAAAGTGTACGAGGGTGCAGTTCAGGAGCTGATCGACGAGCTCGGACGTCTTCCCGGCGTGGGACCGAAGTCGGCGCAGCGCCTGGCGTTCCACATCCTGGAGGCAGACCCCCAGGACATGAAGCGGCTGGTGGAGGCCATCACCACGGTCAAGGAACGGGTCAAGTTTTGCGCCGCCTGCGGCAACGTGACCGAGCAGGAACTGTGCAACATTTGCCGCGACCCGCGGCGCGACCCCTCCGTCATCTGCGTCGTGGAGGAGTCCAAGGACGTGCTGGCCGTGGAGCGCACCCGCTCATTCCGGGGCCGCTACCACGTGCTCGGCGGTGCCATTAACCCAATCGCCGGCGTCGGCCCGGAGCAGCTCCGAATCCGCGAACTCCTCAACCGGCTCAGCGATGGTGCCGTCCAGGAGATCATCATCGCCACTGACCCGAACCTGGAGGGCGAGGCCACGGCCACCTACCTGGCGCGCATGCTGCAGTCGATCGGCATCGCAGTAACGCGGCTCGCTTCCGGGCTGCCAGTAGGCGGCGACCTCGAGTACGCCGACGAAGTCACCCTGGGCAGGGCCTTCGAGGGCCGCCGGAACGCCCTCAGCTGACCGCAACGGTCACAATTCCACAGCGGGCGGGCCACGGCGATAAACTGGGTATGCCGCCGTGCCATAAGGACGCTTGGCCTCCAGAACTCCAATTTGATCCAGTGAGGGTGCACGCATGAGTATGCCCAGTACCGATGTGAAAACCGAACCGCGGCCGCAGGAGCTGCCCGCAGATGCTGCTGCCACCACGCAGCTCATTGTGCAGAAGTTCGGCGGCTCGTCGGTGGCTGACGCTGACGGCATCAAGCGCGTGGCCAGGCGCGTGGTCGACGCCCAGAGGGCCGGCAACGAAGTCGTCGTCGTCGTCTCCGCGATGGGAGACACTACCGACGAACTCCTTGACCTTGCCGGCCAGGTCACCGACTCAGCCCCGGCCCGCGAGATGGACATGCTCCTCTCCGCCGGAGAGCGCATCTCCATGGCCCTGCTGGCCATGGCCATCAACAAGTTCGGCGCCTCCGCGCAGTCCTTTACGGGTTCCCAGGCCGGCATGATCACGGACGGGATCCACGGCAAGGCCCGGATCATTGACGTCGATCCGCACCGCATCCGCACGGCCCTGGACAAGGGCCACATTGCCATCGTCGCCGGGTTCCAGGGCATGAGCCGCTCCACGAACGAGATCACCACCCTCGGCCGCGGCGGTTCGGACACGACGGCGGTGGCCCTTGCCGCCGCCCTCGAGGCTGACGTCTGTGAGATCTACACCGACGTTGACGGCATCTACACGGCGGACCCCCGAGTGGTGCCGTCAGCCCAGAAGATCGACCGCATCTCCAGCGAAGAGATGCTGGAACTTGCCGCGTCCGGGGCCAAGATCCTCCACCTCCGGTGCGTCGAATACGCCCGGCGGTTCGGCGTGCCGCTGCATGTCCGTTCCTCATTCAGCCAGAACGAAGGCACCTGGGTCCTGCCCGGCGCCGATGACAAGATCACGACTCAAGAGGGAGTTGCCTTGGAGCAGCCAATCATCTCCGGTGTTGCACACGACCGCTCGGAAGCAAAGGTCACCGTTGTAGGTGTTCCGGACATCCCCGGCAAGGCAGCCGCGATCTTCCAGGTCATCGCGGACGCGCACTCGAACATCGACATGATCGTCCAGAACGTCTCCACGCACGGCACCGGCAGGACGGACATCTCCTTCACGCTGCCCATCGTCGAGGGCGCCGACGCCCTTGCCGCCCTCCGTGCAGCGCAGGCTGAAATTGGGTTTGAAAGCATCGAGTACAACGAGCAGATCGGCAAGCTGTCGCTGATCGGCGCAGGCATGCGCTCCCACCCTGGCGTTTCCGCCACGTTCTTCAAGGCCCTCTCCGCAGCGGGCATCAACATCAACATGATCTCCACCTCGGAAATCCGCATTTCCGTGGTGACCCATGCAGACCTGCTCGATGACGCGGTCCGGGCCATCCACAAGGCATTCGACCTGGACAGCGAAGCCGTTGCCACCGTCTACGGAGGCACCGGCCGCTAAGGGTCCCGGTCAGGTACTGCGAGTCAGTGCAGAAAGAAGCCCCTGTGCGCTCACGCGCACCGGGGCTTCTTTACTTCGTTGAAGGCGTTGTCACTTATCGAGGTCGCCCTTGCGGACAGCATAGTGGTGCCCTTCCGAGTCGGTCTCGACTTCGAACTGGGCCAGATCGTTTTCGGAAGCATGCTCATAATCGTCATGCAGGTGAACCACCGGCGTGGCTGAGTCGCCGACGGCGGCAGGGCCGAATACGAACCGGAGCCTGTCTGTCAGGTTCATAAAGCCACTGAGCACGTGTGCCACAAGTCCCACCCCCTTCCCTGCTTGAAGGCGGAGAGCGTCTGCCCTTCGACTGCCAGTGCCCTTATTTTACGCCGGGACCCTCAAAAAGAACCCCGGCCGGTACAGCCTGGCCGCTGGCACCGGGCCCGGCCGCCGGGCCCGGCCCTTGGCGGCTAACGCAGGGACTTGTCGTCGGGGTTGCGGGGCACAACGTAGGTGCTGCCGTCCGGGCGGCGGACCGTCTCCCACTGCTGCGTCTCGGCCTCGCGCTGCGCGAGCAGTTTGCGGTTCTCCTCGGTCATGTCGTGCACCAGCGAACTCCTGTTGGCGGGGCCAAAAACCGCCCTGAGCTTGCCGGTTGCCCGCATGAACCGCTGCGCGCCGTTCTCTTTTGCCACGGTGTCCACTCCATTCCACGACTACTGCCACAATCAAGGATACACTAATGATTAGTGCACTAACGATTGAAAGGGATGCTCATCACCACCCGCCCGAAATCCCCGGCCGCCGGCACGGCCGGACCAGCCGCAATGCCTGCCTCCGAGCAGGACGACCTCCTTCTGGAACGGCAACTGTGCTTCGCCCTGACCGTCGCCTCGCGCAGCGTCGTCGGCGCCTACAAGCCCGTGCTGGACAGGCTGGGGCTCACCCATCCCCAGTACTTGGTCATGCTGTGCCTTTGGGAGTCCAGCCCGCGCACCGTCCGCGATATCAGCCAGGCCCTCCTGCACGAGCCCGCGACCATCTCCCCTCTCTTGCGGCGCCTGGAAGCGGCCGGCCTCATCACGCGCAGGCGCGTGCAGGGGAACGAGCGGGCCCTGGCGGTGGACCTGACTCCGCAAGGGGCGGCCCTCCGCCAGCAGGCCACGGCAGTTCCCGGGACCATGATGGCCAAGTTGGGCCTCAGCCGGGACCAGGTGGAGAGCCTGCATAGCTCCATGATGGACCTGATTGCCGCCACAGGCTCCGCCCATGGCTGACTCCCTTTTGCTTTCAACCGGTCCACGCACGACGCCGGGACTCACCACCAGCGGTGAGTCCCGGCGTCGTCCGTCCTGGACCAACTGCGCTCCTTGGACCAACTGCACTACGGCACCGGGCGCACCGCCACCGGTGAACGGACGGTGTTGTCGCCTGACGTCCACGTCAGGGATCCGGTGGAGTACGCGTTCAGCGGCGCCCCAGCGGTAGTGAACGTGATGGTGACCGTGGCACTTTCACCCTCCGCCAGCGTCACTTCTGCCGGACTGACAGTGGCCGTAATACCCGGAAGGGTGATCGCTGCCTGATAGGTTCCCGCCGTGACCGCCGTGACCCGCCGGGTGACTGTCTGGCTGCCGGACATGGCTCCCAGTGCCACCGAGGGAAGGTTGACGTCCTTGGCCGCGATGGGGGCGACGCCAAGGTCGATTCCCTGTCCCTGGAGGAAGCCCATCCAGTCACTGATGCCGGCGTCGTAAACGAGTCCCGGGGAGTCGAACCGGGCGGGATCAACATGGCCGGCGCCCTGGGCAAAGACGTTATGCACTTTGGCGCCGGCCGCGTTGACCAGGTCGTAGGCCGTAGTCATGATGGCTGACTTCACGGCGGCCGGGGACCACTGCGGGTTCTTGCCGAGCAGCAGGGCTCCCGAGCCGGCGATGTGCGGCGATGCCATCGACGTGCCGGACAGGAAGCCGAAATTCTCGCCCTTGAATCCTACGGGCGAAACAGCGGCAAGCACTGCCACGCCAGGAGCCGCAACGTCAGGCTTGAGCAGATCTCCGTTGGATGCCAGGGTGGGTCCGCGTGAGGAGAATTCGGCAATCTGCGGCACCGCCGGGGGTTCGGCTCCGGTGGTGTCTGTCGCCTTGAGGTTTGCCGTCATGCCCGGAGTTGCCGCCACCAGGTCCTTGATCTTCGGGTCGCCAGTATGGACCGTGGGGACACTGTGCAGATCGGCGTCGAGGGAGCCCGGCGTCAGGTTGACCAGGACCATGCCCACACCGCCGGCGCGCTTGACCTCGGCGCTCTTGTCAACGCGTGCCACAACGCCGCGGTCGCAGACCACAATCTTGTCCGCAACCTTGGCCGGGTCCAGGGAGTTCGGCGCGCACAGCGCCGCATCTGTAGCTAGCGCGGCGGCCGCTTTCACGTCCACGGCCAGCACGATCGGCTTGGAGTCAACCTCGCTGCCCATGACACTTGCGCCGGCGAACTTGCTGCCGTCCGACAGTTCCGCGGTTCCGCGCAGCGTGTTGTCGAAGGTCGAGGCGGCCACGCTGGTGATCCAGGGTCCGGCGTGGTTGACGGTCGAGGCCACCGGACCGGAATTGCCGGCGGAGGCGGCCACAAAGATCCCTGCGGCCGCGGCGTTCAGGAACGCGAGCGAAACGGCGTCGACAGTGGAGTTGTTGTTTCCCGAGATGGAGAAGTTCAGCACGTCCACGCCGTCGAGGACGGCATCCTGGATGGCGTTAAGAATGTCCGACTCAACGCACCCGGTAGCCTCCGGAATGGAGCCTTCCCAGCAGACCTTGTAAACGGCAATCTTGGCCGCCGGCGCAACGCCTGAGCTCTTGCCAAAGTCCCGGCCGCCTACCGTCTGGGTGACGTCACTGTTGCCGGCTGCGGTGCTGCCCGTGTGGGATCCGTGGCCGTTAACGTCCAGCGGCGAGAACTTCTCACTCGGGGACCGGAATTCCGGGGGGACCGCCGCCTTGTAGGCCTTGTCGTAGAACCTGGCGCCGATGACCTTGCTGTTGCATTCCGTGCCGTCGAAACCGTCGCCGGCCACGCAGTTACCAACGAAAGTTCCGCCGTTGGCCTTCCGCATTGCGATCACGTTGCCCTGGAGGCGGTACGGCACGCCGACGTCCGGGGTGCCGGACAGCGGATCAACGGTGTCCCCCGCAAAGAACGGGTTGTCGGGCGTGTAGCCGGTGTCCACCACGCCCACGACGACGCCCTTGCCCGCCTCACCCGTGCCGCCGAACTGCTGGTCCCACACGCCGTTGCCGCCGGGAAGTCCAAGGAAGTCGGTGCTCGAGTAGTCCGGCTTGCGCATGCCGTCCGGGACCACGGCCAGCACGCTGCTGTCACCGGCGAGCGCCTTGGCCTGCGCCGCGGAAAGTACAGCGCTGAACCCGTTGAGGGCCAGGGTGTAGCTCCTGTTGATGGTCACGCCCTTGGATGCCGCCGCCCGCCGCTGCTTGGCCCTGAGATGAGTATCGTATTTGCGGGAGTTGGGGCCGGAGGGGTTCAGCTTCTTGCCTTTCGGCACCGCCGTGCCCGGGATGCCCGGGACGCCACCGGAGTAGGTGGCCAGCGGCTTGTCCTTGAGCATCACGATGTAGTGGCCGTCGTCGAGCGGCGACGCCGCCGGCCGGGCGGCGGTTGGCTGGAGAGCAGCCGGCTGCGCCGATGCAGCTACTGGAGCCGCCGCCGTCGGTCCGGCGAGGCCCTGGCCGATGACCATGGCAAGGGATACGGCGAAGATGGCCGGCAGCCTACTGCCGTGTCCGGGGCGGGTAGTGGATTGCTGAGGGATCATGGGGGATGCCTTCCTTGGTTCAGGACCTGTAGACCTTTGGTCCCACGAACTGGACGCTCTGCCCCCCATGGGCGTCATCACTATTTGGTTATGCCGCGCACCCGTTGATGTCAGAAAGATACCGCGGACGCCCCCAAGAATCGATACCCTTCCGTTAGCAATTGCCGGGTACCGTTATCGGGCTGTACCGGACGGCCCGGGGCCCCGACGGTAGAATGGGAAAAACTTGAGGAGACCCGGCATGCGCAAGCAACTGATTTCTGTGCTGCTCGCCCTCGCAGCGACGGGCGGTCTCGCAGCCTGCACCCCGAACACCGGAACCGGCCAGCCTTCGGCCACCCCCGGGACCACCACCGGCTCGCCTGGGACGCCATCGCCCGGGACTTCTTCACCGGGCACCGAGAGACCGGGCACAGAAACCCCCGGCACCGGCACTCCCGGTACCCCGGCGCCAGGCTCCACACCGCCCGACGCCGAAACGACCGTCCCGGCGCCCGCACCCTCTGCCGCTTCTCCCCTGCCGTCCGGACCGGGCGCCGGCGATGCCGAACTGTCCATCACGGTCAAAGCGTCGAAGGACGGAAAGGCCGCCAATTACACGCTGGTCTGCAAGGGCGGCGCGCCAATGGCGGAAAGCCAGCACCCCACCGCCGCAGCAGCCTGCGCGTCGCTGAAGGACAACGCAGCCATCGTGAACCCCGCGGCGCCGTCCAAGGGCATCTCCTGCACGCAGCAGTATGGCGGGCCGCAGGTGGCCACCGTGACGGGCGAAGTCAATGGCACTCCTGTGGAGACCTCCTTCGCCCTGCGGGACGGCTGCCAGATCGGAGCCTGGAACGCCGCCAAGGACATCCTCGGTGCTGCAGGCGGGGCTCTCTAGCACCGTGGCAGGTACTGCATTGACGATCCCCGCCGCCCAGGTCCTCCCCCCTGCTGCCTGGAGGGGACGGGAAGCCGCGCACGTGCGCCGGGTGCGCCGTTACGCCGATCCCTACCTTGCCCGCCGCTCCGCGGGGCGGAAGCATCCCGTGGAGGACTTCCTCTTCACGTACTACACGCAAAAGCCCGGCCAGCTGCTGCGCTGGCATCCCGGCGATGGTGCGGTCCTTTCCGGAACGGAGGCGGCTGCCCGCAAGGACTGGAAATTCTACAAAGCGCTCGACGGCGGTGAGCTGGCCAGCGCGGGCCTCCCGCCCGGCGGTACCGCGGTGGTGTTCGACCGTCAGTCGTTCCTGGCCGAACGGCGCGAGGCCGTCCTGTTTGCCCGGATCATTCTGGCCGGAACGGCCGCGCGGCCGGCGCAGTTCGGCTGCTTCGGCCTGCACGAGTGGGCCATGGTCTACCGGCAGGAGAAGTTCGAGCTGCGCCACGAGTACCTTAAGCTGCGGCTCGGCGGTGCGGGCACGGACAAGGTGGTCGAGGACAACAGGATCCGCTGCTCGCACTTCGACGCGTTCCGGTTCTACACACCCGACGCCGTGCCCCTGAACGAACTTTCCCCCAGCCGGGAGAACCAGCGGACCATGGAGCAGCCCGGCTGCCTGCACGCCAACATGGACCTTTACAAGTGGGCGTACAAGCTCTCCCCTGCCCTGCCCAGCGAACTCGTCATGGACTGCTTCGAGCTGTCCTGGCGGGTGCGGGCCATGGACATGCAGGCCTCCCCCTACGACCTCACGGACTGGGGTTACCCCGCCATTCCGATTGAGACCCCCGACGGCAAGGCTGCCTACGTGGAGCAGCAGCGAGCCTTCTCGGCGGAAGCCCAGGAGCTGCGCGGCAGGCTCATGGCCGCCCTCGCGCCGCTCTTCGGCAGCCTCGGAACGGAGACCGAACGATGAGCGGCACACCTCCGTTCCCGGGCGCAGGCCCGGACGTGGCCCTGCCTCCGGACGCAGACCTTGAACTGACCGTCGCCCTCACCCACGCCCCGGGCGGCCCCGAACACATCTTTGTCCTGGTCAGCCGTTCCGGCCTACTGGTGGAATCAAACCTGCCGGATCCCGCGGCGGCGGTTGCCGCCGTCGGACGCTTCGGCGAACGGATCTTTTTCCCCGAACCGGGCCCGCCCAGGCTGTGCACCCAGCAGTACGGCGGCCCCCAGGTGGCCGTGGTCACCGGCACTTTCAACGGCCGCACCGTGAACTCGCGGTTCTCCATGACGGACGGTTGTGAAATTGCCCGTTGGCGTGCGCTGTCCCCGCTGCTGGGCGGGGTGGCAGGGTCCACGGGCGCCATCTGAGCCCCTGCGAGATCAGCGCTGCCCCGGGGTGCTCGAACAGAGGGATGGCACGGCGAAGGCCGACGGGATCCTGGCAATTTGCGCCATGCCCGCCGGCCTTCGCTGTGGGGCCCCTTCGGGAGCCGCGTTCCGGGACCTTCCTAGATGGAGTTATCCGGTGACCGCGTCAGGTCCTGGTTCTGGACCTTCCCCCGTTCCTTCTTTTTCTTCGGATCTTCCGAAGCCGGTGCGACCGCGACGGCGCCGCCCTCCGCCACCACGACGCTCACGAACGTCGGGGCGCTGGCCCCGTCGAAGGTGATCCGCCCGATGTAGGAGCCGGGCGCCAGGTTTTTCCAGGTGAGGGCGAGCTTCCCGCTGAGCCCGTTCGCAAGGCGGACCGGATCAGGAGTCACGGTCGCGTTGCCCTCATTCGCCCCGAGGACCGCAGCATCCACCGAGGCCTTGGTGGCCTGTTGGTCGGGACTGTCGTAGAGATTCACGAACATCTGGTAGGTACCGGCAGCAGGGTTCGGAATCGAAACAGACTCGCTCGCCGAGGCCGTGGCGACCACAATTGCCTGCCCGTCCGGCGTGACCACCACCATGTCGAAGTCGGCGTTCTCATCCGCGGAAATCACGGACAGCTTGGCCAGGGGCACGCCGGCCGGAACTTCCACCGTCTTGACGAAGTTCGAGGCGTCGGCCTCGTACCGGAAGGGACCGGGTACGAGCTCGATGGCCGAGGAGTCCGCCTTCGACAGGCCGTCGAGTGTCACGTTCGTGCGCGAGTTCGACCCCGAGACGATGCCGATGTTCCCGGAACCGTTGGCCCCTTGGGAGGTGAACGCAATGTTCTTAGGCGCAACCACCGACTGCGGCCGCACCGCAATGGGTGAGGTCACGCTCTTGTTGGCACCCCGCCACGTGAGGGAACCCGCGGCGAACTCGCCCAGCTTGGCGCTCTGGTTTTCAAAGGCCACCTTGAACGTGCGCTTCTCGCCCGCCGCGCTGAAGGACAGGACCGACGGCGTCACCGTGACCTTCACTCCGGGCACGCTGGCCTTCGCGCTGTACACACCCGGTGTCAGGGCGGTCACCGTCCGGGTGACCTCGATCCTGCCGGCCAGGTTTCCGAGCGAGAAGGACGGGACGTTCATGTCGCGGGACCGCGTGCTGCCAAGCCCGGGCATGCCAAGGTCCATGCCGGTTCCCTGGATGAACCGCAGGTAATCGTCGGTGGTGGCGTCGTACACGAGGCCCGGATCCAGGACGCGGGCGGGGTCGACCTGTCCCGCGCCGGTGGCGAGGACGTCCGTGTTCTTGCTGCCGTCTGCGAGCTTGACGTCGCTGGCGGTGGTCATCATGGCCGACTTCACGGCGGCCGGGGACCAGGTGGGATTCTTGCCCAGGATGAGGGCACCGAAGCCGGCCACGTGGGGCGACGCCATGGACGTGCCAGACATGAAGCCGAAGTCGTCGCCGCCGGCACCGATCGGAGAAACACCGGCCAGGACGGCGACGCCGGGTGCGGCCACGTCGGGCTTCAGCAGGTCAGAGTCGGTAGCGAGGAGCGGTCCGCGGGAGGAGAAGCCGGCGATCTGCGGCTGCGCCTCTGCGGGCAGTCCCGTGGTGTCCTTGTTGACCAGCGAGACCGTGATGGCCGGGTTCGCCGTCACCTTGGCCTTGATGGTTTCCGTGGCCGGCGGATTCACGTGCACGGTAGGGACGGAGTGCTTGTCGGCGTCGAGCGATGACGCGGCCAGGTTCACGAGGATCATGCCCACCCCGCCGCCCCGCGCAACCTCGGCGCTCTTGGCCACCCGGTCGTAGACGCCCCGGTCGCAGACCACCACCTTGCCGGCGATCTTGGCCGGGTCGAGGGAGCCTGGGGCACACAGTGCAGGGTCGGCGGCCTGTCCGGATGCTGCACTGGCGGCGAGCACAACGCCCGCGCCGGAAACTTCGCGGTTCATGATGCTGGCGCCGCGGAACTTGCTGCCGTCGGAGAACTCCACGGTGCCCTGCAACTCCTGGGAGAAGCTGCTGGCCGCAACGGTGGTGACCCACGGCTCGCCGTGGTTCACGGTGCTGGCTTCGGGGCCGGAGTTGCCCGCGGAGGTGGCCACGAAGATGCCAGCGGACGCTGCGGACAGGAACGCCATGGACACCGGGTCCGTCGTGGTGGACGTGGTGCCCGAGATCGAGTAGTTGAGGACATCCACGCCGTCGAGTACGGCCTGGTTGATGGCGTCGACAGCGGCCGAGGTGTAGCAGCCGCCCGTGCTGGGATCGTTGTCCTCCCAGCAGATCTTGTAGGTGGCAAGCTTGGCGGCCGGTGCGATGCCGCCGGTCAGGCCGAAGCTGCGGCCGTCGACGAAGGTCTCCACGTCGACGTTGCCGGCCGCGGTGCTTGCCGTGTGGGTTCCGTGGCTTCCCACGTCCACCGGCGAAACCAGTTCCTCCGGCGCCCGGTCCTGCTTGGGCACGGAATCCTCGAAGGCGTCGGAGAAGTACCTGGCACTGAGGACCTTGGAGTTGCAGGCCGTACCGTTGAACTCTTCGCCCGTTTGGCACTCGCCCTCGAAGGTGCTGCCGTCTGCTTTCAGCATCGCGATGTTGCCGCCGGCAGTGCGGTAGGGAACGCCTACCTGCGGGTTGCCCTTGAGCTGTGCAACCTCAGTGCCGGCGAAGAACTGGCTGCCCGGCGTGTAGCCGGAGTCGATGACGCCCACCACAACACCCTTGCCGGCGCCGGCCTTTCCGCCGAACTGCCTGTTCCACGTGCCATAGGCTCCGCTGAGCTTGAGGAAGTCCGTGGTGGAGTAGTCCGGGGCCTGCTGGGTATCGGGTGCCACCGCGAGGACCTCAGGGTTCTTGGCAAGGTTCACGGCCTGGTCGGCGGTAAGCCTGGCGGTGAAACCATTGAGTGCCGCCGTGTACTTGCGGCGGATCTGCACGTTTTCCTTCTGAGCCAGCGCGGCCTGTTTCGCCTCCAGGTGGGCCTGGTACTTGCGTACCTCTGCCCGGTCGGCGTCGAGTTTATGGCCGGACCGCGGCTTGGTGGCCTGCAGGCCCGGAGTGCCGCCCTCGTAGGTGGCGGCGGGCTTCTCGGTCAGGACCACAATGTAGCGGCCGGCCGAGTAGTCGTTGGGGTCAACGTTCTTTTGCTGTGCGGCCGTCGCCGCAACCTGCGACGGCGCCGCGGTTGCCGGCAGCGCGCCGACCGACGAAAGAAGCAAAGGCAAGCCGACAGCCAGTGCCACTGCTTTCCCGGCCCCCCGGCTTCGGAATAAGCTTTTTCCTGCTGATTTCACGAGTGGTTGGAACCTTTCCTAAGGAACAGCCCCGGCTACATTGCCGGGCGCAGGCGGCAACGACACGTGAAGATGACAGGTCCTGTCGATCCCAGCAATCGTCGACCGATCCCCACAGTACCTACTGAGAGCCGTATATGACATAGGCCACAATCCACCAATTTACTTTTTTGTCACTGCCCTTGACGCTCGCATCAAAAAGCAGCGGCGGGCGCCCGAAAAGGGCACCCGCCGCTGCGAGTTGAAGTCTGTGCTGCCGCCTGGCGGGAGCTACTGCCGGGGCGTGCGGACCACCTCACTGATCCACTGGCGCGTCTTCTCGTCGACCGGACCGGCCACCCGGTCACCGCCGGCAGCGCCTCGGCCAGCACGGCGCCCAACCCGGTCCTGGCCGGCATTGTTCTGGCGGGCCGCGCGGTCGGCTTTGATCTTCTGGAACACCATCCTTCCGAGGCCGGCGAACACGGCGACGGCCATCACAGGCAACAGGACGGATTTCGAATTCTCAGCCATTCCGCAATCCTACTGAGCGTGCCCCCGGCGGGCCAGAGCCGGCGTCGTTCTTCCCGCTCAGTGGCGTCCGCCGCACCGGATACGAAAGTGGTGCGCTGCGGCCGGTAGAATAGGCATGCAAGCTCGCGGAGCGCCCGTCCACACCATGCCATTTGAATGCCCTGCCATTTGAACCGGGCAGGCAATTTCAGGAATGGCGTGAGACGGCACCACTCCGCTGCGCCCTTACCCAATGCACACGCACAGGAGTTACCGGATGCCCCGGATCGTTGTCGACGTCATGCCCAAGCCCGAGATTCTGGACCCCCAGGGGAAGGCCATCGTGGGAGCACTCCCCCGCCTGGGCTTCACCAGCTTTAGCTCTGTACGCCAGGGCAAGCGTTTCGAACTGACCGTTGACGGCGAGGTGACCGAGGACATCCTGGCCCAGGCCCGCGATGCCGCCGAAACCCTGCTGTCCAACCCGGTGATCGAGGACGTCGTGAACGTCGAGGTCGTCGAGGCCTGAGATGACTGAACTTCCCCTGATCGGCGAGGCAATCGCCGTCGCCGCCGAGCCGCGCTTGGCAGGCGCGAAAATCGGCGTCGTCACTTTCCCCGGAACCCTGGATGACCGGGACGCTTCCCGTGCGGTCCGGCTCGCGGGCGGCACGCCGGTGGAGCTCTGGCACGGAGACTCCGAACTGGGCGACGTCGACGCCGTCATCCTGCCGGGCGGCTTCTCCTACGGCGACTACCTGCGCGCCGGCGCCATCGCGCGCTTCGCCCCGCTGATGTCCAAGATCATCGACGCCGCCAACTCGGACGCCAAGCTGCCGGTGCTCGGCATCTGCAACGGCTTCCAGCTGCTGACCGAGTCGCACCTGCTGCCCGGCTCCATGATCAAGAACGACCACCTGAAGTTCATCTGCCGCGACCAGGTGCTGCGGGTTGAAAACAACAGCACCTACTGGACCGGGGACTACGCCACGGGCCAGGAAATCACGGTGCCGCTGAAGAACCAGGACGGCCAGTACATCGCGGACGAGAAGACCCTCGACGCCCTCGAGGCGGAGGGCCGCGTGGTGTTCCGCTACGTGGGCTTCAACCCGAACGGCTCGCGCCGTGACATTGCCGGCATCTCCAACGCCGCCGGCAACGTGGTGGGCCTCATGCCGCACCCGGAGCACGCCGTGGAGGTGGGCTTCGGCCCCGAGTCGCTGGACGGTATCGGCGGGTCCGACACCGAAGGCCTCGGTCTCTTCACCTCGGTACTGAACAAGATTGTGGGAGCGAACTAATGACCGAGATCTCACGCCCCACGGGCACCCTAACCTCGCACGCTCGGCCAGGGAACCCTGCCAGTGTGGACCCCAGCTCGATCACCGAGACCAAGAAGTTCAACATCGACACCGTCGAGCACGCGGCCAAGACGCCGGACACCGAACTGCCGTGGGCCGAACTCGGCCTGAAGCAGAACGAGTTCGATGAGATCGTCAAGGTCCTGGGCCGCCGCCCCACCGGCGCGGAACTCGCCATGTACTCCGTGATGTGGAGCGAGCACTGCTCCTACAAGTCCTCGAAGAACCACCTGCGCCAGTTCGGCGACAAGGTGACCGACGAGATGAAGAAGGACATGCTGGTGGGCATCGGCGAGAACGCCGGCGTCACCAACCTGGGCGACGGCTGGGCCGTGACGTTCAAGATCGAGTCGCACAACTCGCCGTCGTTCGTTGAGCCGTACCAGGGTGCCGCCACCGGCATCGGCGGCATCGTCCGCGACATCATCTCGATGGGCGCCCGCCCGGTTGCCGTGATGGATCCGCTCCGCTTTGGCGCCATCGACCACCCGGACACCGCCCGCGTCATGCACGGCGCGGTCGCCGGCATCGGCGGCTACGGCAACTCCCTCGGTCTGCCGAACATCGGCGGCGAGATGGTCTTCGACTCCGTGTACCAGGGCAACCCGCTGGTCAACGCCTTAGCCGTGGGCGTCATGCGCCACGAGGACATCCGCCTGGCCAACGCCTCCGGCAAGGGCAACAAGGTGGTCCTGTTCGGTGCACGCACCGGCGGCGACGGCATCGGCGGCGCCTCGGTGCTCGCCTCCGAGTCCTTCGACGACACCAAGCCGTCCAAGCGGCCTGCGGTCCAGGTGGGCGACCCGTTCGCCGAAAAGGTCCTGATCGAGTGCTGCCTTGAACTGTTCAAGGGTTCGCTGGTTGAGGGCATCCAGGACCTCGGCGCCGCGGGCATTTCCTGCGCCACGTCCGAGCTCGCCTCCAACGGCGACGGCGGCATGAACGTCGAACTGACCTCTGTCCTGCTGCGCGACCCCACACTGACCCCGGGCGAGATCCTGATGTCCGAGTCGCAGGAACGCATGATGGCCGTGGTGACGCCCGAGAACGTCGAGGCCTTCGAAGCCGTCATGGACAAGTGGGCCGTGGAGTACGCCTGGCTGGGTGAGGTGACCGACAGCGGCCGCCTGATCATCACGTGGGAAGGCGAAGTCATTGTCGACGTCGACCCGCGCACCGTGGCCCACGACGGTCCGGTCTACGACCGCCCGTTCGCCCGCCCCGAGTGGCAGGACGCCCTCCAGGCCGACTCCTTCACCGGGTCCGCCCAGGACGCCGGCCGCCCCTCCGCCCCGGCGGAACTGGCCGCGGCCGTCACGGAGCTCGTCGCTTCGCCGAACATGTGCGACAAGTCCTGGATCACCAACCAGTACGACCGGTACGTCGGCGGCAACACCGCCTTGGCGTTCCCGGACGACGCCGGCGTGGTCCGCGTGGACGAGGAATCCGGCCTGGGCGTTGCCCTGGCCACCGACGCCAACGGCCGCTACACCTACCTTGACCCGTACCACGGCGCCCAGCTGGCACTGGCCGAGGCCTACCGCAACGTAGCCACCTCCGGCGCCGTGCCGATGGCCGTCAGCGACTGCCTGAACTTCGGTTCCCCCGAGGACCCGGACGTCATGTGGCAGCTGGCCGAAGCCATCCGCGGCCTCTCCGACGCCTGCATGGTGCTGGGCATCCCCGTCACCGGCGGCAACGTCTCGCTGTACAACCAGACTGGCACCACGCCGATCCACCCCTCCCCGGTGGTGGCAGTGCTGGGCAAGCTCGACGACGTTGCCCGCCGCACGCCGTCGGGCTGGCGGGAAGACGGCGCAGCCATCTACCTGCTGGGCACCACGGCGGCAGAGCTGGACGGCTCCGAATGGTCCAACCTGCGCGGCCACCTCGGCGGTCTGCCGCCCAAGGTTGACCTCGAGGCCGAGCGTGCGCTGGGTGAGATCCTGATCAACGCGTCCCGCGACGGCATGGTGGACTCGGCCCACGACCTCTCCGAGGGCGGCCTTGCCGCGGCCCTGGTGGAAGCGTCGCTGCGCTACGGCGTGGGCGCCCGGATCGCGCTGCAGGATGTCCTGGACCGCGACGGCGTGGATCTCTTCACCGCGCTGTTCTCCGAGACCCAGGGCCGCGCCGTCGTGAGCGTTCCGCGCTCCGAGGAAGTCCGCTTCAAGGACATGTGCACCGCCCGCGGCTTCGAGCACCTGCGCATCGGCGTGGTGGACGCAGCCAGCGGACAGTTGGAGATCAACGGCGTGGACACCCTCTCGCTGGACTCGCTCCGCGAAGCCCACGAGGCCACCCTGCCGAAGTACTTCGGCTAATCCCCACCGCCCACATAAACCAACGCGGGGTCACTTCCCGCCCAATAATCCCCCCGGATTGGGCGCGAAGTGACCCCGCGTTGCTTTAATCCTCGCTGTGGATCTCCCGCTGCCGGGCGCTTAGCAGCTCCAGTTCCGGACGGTAGGCCACGAAGCGTTCGACGGCGGTGAGCACCTCCACGAGGTGCGCGCGGTCTGCGGCGACCAGGCCGGCGCCGATCCTCGTGCGGCGGTACTGGTCGTGGTCCCCCACCTCGGCCACGGAGACGTCATAGCGCCGTTTGACCTCGGCCAGCAGCGGCCGAACAACAGACCTCTTCTCCTTGAGGCTGTGCACGTCGCCGAGGAGGATGTCGAACTCGATCCAGCCGATCCACATGCACACAATGCTATCGAGTGCTCAGATCGTGAGTTCGCCCATCGCGTCCCAGCCGTCGCCGTCGAACTGACGGCTGATGATGCGCGGGGTCTCCGCGAGGGCCTGCGGCATGTCCGCCATGGCCTTCTTGAAATGGGCGCTGTTGACATGGTCCCCGGCGGCATCGTCCTTGAACGCTTCGACCAGGACGAACTCGTTGGGGTCGTCCACACTGCGGGACCAGTCGAACCACAGGTTGCCGGGCTCCTGGCGGGTGGCCTCGGTGAAGTCAGCCACGAGGCCGAGCCATTTGTCGGACCAGTCTGGCTTGACCTTGAACTTGACGACGATGAATATCACGGGATTTATGCCTTTCCTTGGGTTTGTGCGTTCTGTCCGGAGGAGAGTGCCTGCTCGCACTCCTCGATGGCCTCGCGGGCATACTTCTGCTGGGCCGGGGTTCCGACGCGTTCGGCCCACTGCTCGGCGAGCTGGAACTCCACGAGGGCCTCGGTGAGCCGGCCCGCTCCGTGCAGGGTCCAGCCCAGGTTGTTGTGCAGGGCCACCATCCAGCGCTTGGTCCGCTCGTCGTGGACCGTCGAGGCGTACTCCAGGGCGCTGCGGGTCCAGAGCTCCGCGTGGGCGGAGTCGGCGATGGCCAGCATGTGCAGTGCGTCCACGGCCAGGAATTCCTCGCCAAGGTGGTCGCCGAGCTCGGCCGCCTGCTCGAACAGCGGCACCGCCATGGCCGCGTGCCCGCTCGAGTTCAGGACCCTCCCGCGCTCCAGCAGGACGCGGACACCAACCGTCGGCTCGTCCCCATCAATTGAGTCGAGCAGGGCGTCGGCCTCTTCGAAGCGACCCTGGAGCCCGATGGCCCGCCCCAGCTGCGTGGAGAGTTCGGCCCGTTCGTCGGCGTCGTACCGCGGGTCGGCCAGCGCGTCCCGAAAACGCTGCTCGGACAGCTTCGGATCCTCGAAGTTCCACAAAAGGTCAAGGCTCTTTTGGTCCAGCATGTACCTCTCCTGATCAGCTTTCACCTGCGGCGAGTTGCCGTGCACCTTCAATGTAGCGGGAAGTCATGAGGCGCTGCGCACGGCGGGCCAGCGCGCCGCCGGCAGCGTAGAACCAGTTGGACGGCCGGCTGAACGCAGTGATGCTGAGGTACACCCTGCCTTGGGCGTCAATCTCGGCCTCAAACGACTCCTCGCCGCGCACCGGGTGGCCAGGCAGGGAGCCATAGCCGAAACCGGCCGACTGCGGTCCGCCGCCCGGCACGGGACGGTGCACCCACACCACCTCGCAGGGGGCATTGAGGCGGAAGGGCCCGACGCCGAATCCGCTCACCACGCGCGCGCCGGGAACGACGACGTCGGACTCGGTCCGGACGCGCAGCCCGGACCGCCGCTGCAGTTCCCAGGCCAGTATCCCCCGGGCCACCCGGTGGTAGACGTCCGTCCCCTCGCCGAGATAGGTGCGGGACGCCACCCGGCGGTAGCCTGCCGGGTGCCCGCCGCGCTCGGTGGCGCCGATCTCGGCGTAATTGAGGGCACCACGTGCCAGCCGCTTTTCAGCCATCGCGCACCTGGCCGGCCCAGCCCAACTGTTCCCGCTGCTTCCGGCTCAAGGACGCGACCACAAGATCGTAGGAGTCCTCCACCATGTCCCGGACCATGTCGTCCGGCAGTCCACCGTCCAGCCGGACGCCATTCCAGTGCGTCTTGTTCATGTGCCACGCCCCGGTGATCTCGGGATGAACGGCCCGGAGCTGTTCTGCCAGGGCAGGCTCGCACTTGAGGCTGACCGACCAGTCATCAGGATCCATGGTGGACGCGGCGAACATCTTGGCCTCCTGGCGCGCCCCGCCGGACACGGCCGACCTGACCTTGAATACCGACGTTTCGGGCCCGAACGGGAAGTCCTCGAAGGCGCCCGGAAACGACAGGCAGATCTTTCTCAGCGCGGCTTGATCCATGCTGCGAGCCTACAAACCCTTTCCGGGCGGTGCTAGTCTGCGAATATGGCAGCTGCCCGGGAGACCATACCTGTACTGGATCTCGGCTCCTCCCGCCGGGGCGACGGTACATTCAATCCGGAGTTCATCGAGGAGCTCCGCAATGCCACGCACCGCGTCGGTTTCTTCCAGGTCATCGGCTACGGCGGTGCACCCGGCCAAGCCAAGGAGCTGCTGGCGACGATCAGGGGCTTTTTCGACCTGCCCCTCGAGGAACGCATGAAGCTGGACAACCGGCTGTCCCGGCATTTCCGTGGCTACACCAGGATGGGCACGGAGGTCACGCAGGGAAGGGCGGATGCACGCGAGCAGATCGACTACTCACCAGACCGGGAGCCCGTGGAGGACTATCCGCCCGAGCAGCCGTACTGGCTCCTGCAGGGCCACAACCTGTGGCCAGAGTCCATGCCGGAACTGAAGCAGGCGGCGATGGCCTGGGCCGAGCTCATGTCCAAGGTGGGGGCGGAGCTCATGCGGGCCATCGCCGTGTCCCTCAAGCAGCCGGAGAACTATTTCGACGAGCCGTTCGGGGATACCCCCGCCTGGATGGGCAAGCTGGTCCACTACGTTGGCGGCGTAGTGGAAGCAGCCGGAGACCAGGGCGTGGGCTCCCATGCGGACTACGGATTTGTGACCCTCCTGCTCCAGGATGACGTGGGCGGCCTCGAAGTGCTGCCTCCGGGCGCCAGCGCATGGGCACCGGTGGAACCCATCCCCGAAGCGCTGGTGGTGAACCTGGGCGAAATGCTCGAAGTGGCCACCGAGGGGTATTTGGCCGCCACCATCCACCGGGTCAAAGCTCCGCCGCCCGGTGTGGACCGTTACTCGGTCCCGTTTTTCTGGTCGCCCCGTCTTGATGCGGTGATCGATCCGGTGCCCCTCCCGGCGGAACTCAAGGCCCAGGCGCGCGGCATCTCAGACGACCCCGCCAACCCGATGCTCGCCTCGTTCGGCCTGAACATGCTCAAGGGCCGGATGCGTGCCCACCCGGATGTGACCGAGCGTCACTACCCCGGGCTGATGAGGTCCTGACCCGGAGCCTCCGCACAGGCTAGATGCCCACGCGCCACCCTTCGCGGGCAGGGCATGAATTCACGACGACGTCCAGCCCGGCGGCCTTCGCGCGCTCCACGGCGGCGTCGTCGAACACGCCGAGCTGCAGCCACACTGCCTTGGCGCCGACGGCGATGGCCTCGTCGATGACGGGCCCCACCTTCTGGGAGTTGACGAAACAGTCCACGACGTCGATCGGGTGCTTTTCCGCCGGAATCTCGGAGAGGGAGCGGTAGCCCTTCTCTCCGTGCACGTCGTCGCCCGGCAGGTTAACCGGGATGATCTCCATGCCCATGCGGTCGCGGACAAACAGCGAGACGTCGTACGCCGAGCGCCACTCATTCCGGGTCAGGCCAACGATCGCCCAGGTGCCCTTCGTTCGCATGAGTCGGTCGACAACCGCCGGATCGTTTTCGTGAGCCATGCCTCAACTCTACTCCTGCCGTACTTTTGCGGCCTTTTCCGAATATGTGGATGACGGGCAGCGAACGTGGGCCGTGATGAACGAATATTACAGCTCCCCAGACGCCAATTTTGAGAAATCCTGCAACTCGGCTCTAGTAGATAGTGACCATCCCGAGCGGCCGAGAGACCTGGATCGATGAAGCCGCAGCAACCCCGGTGACGTGAGACGACCATTCCCACGTCACTGTTCTTCCATTCCGGCGGAGGACCAGGGGTGCTACTGCCAGGACCGATGGAGTGCTGCAATGACACCAAAGAATACTTCTGCCCTGCCCACCCTTGCCCGGATCCCATCCGAGGCAACCCCACGAACCACTTCGGACGCGACGGCGAACGAAGCAGGGCTGCGTGACGCGCCCGGCTCCTTCAGCGGCTCTTCGGGATGGTCCTCGACCGAGCCAACGGACGGCGCAGTGCACGGCGTCCCCACCGACGGGCCGGCGCGTCACAGCGGCACCACCCCCATTGTGGACGCCGGCAATGTTGCCTTCTGGGAGGAACAGGCCCTCCGGCTGGACTGGGCCGAGCGCCCCGGCGGCCAGGAACCTGGCACCCAGAACCACGGCACCCACAAGCCTTGGCACACGGCGCACAGCTGGCGGCCCGCCGACGTCGAAGCCGGCCGTGGGCCGGAAATCAAGTGGTTCGACGGCGGCAGGCTGAACGTCGCGTACAACTGCGTGGACCGCCACGTCGCCGCCGGCCGCGGGGACAAGGTGGCGCTCTTCTTCGAGGGCGAACCGGGCGACCGCCGCGCTATCACCTACGCCGAACTGCAGGGTGAAGTCTCCAGGGCCGCCAACGCGCTGCTGTCCCTCGGCATCACCAAGGGCGACCGCGTGGTCATCTACCTGCCGGTAATTCCGGAAACGGTCATCATCACCCTCGCCGTGGCCCGGATCGGCGCCATCCACTCCCTGGTGTTCGGCGGATTTTCCGCCGAGGCCCTCCGGTTCCGCGTCGAGGACACCGGAGCCAAGCTACTGGTGACCACCGACGGCCAGTTCCGCCGCGGCGTCGCGGTGCCGGTCAAGGACAACGCAGACGCCGCCGTCGCCGGGGACAACGCCATCGAGCGCGTCCTGGTCATCAACCGCACCACGGCCCCCGACGATCTCGCAGCGGTCCCCATGACCGCAGGCCGCGACGTCTGGTGGCACGACGTCGTCGAACCCGCCTCCGACGTGCACGAACCGGAGGCGTTCGACGCCGAGACTCCCCTGTTCATCATGTACACCTCCGGCACCACGGGTAAGCCCAAGGGATTGGTTCACACATCCGGCGGCTACCTGACCCAGGCGTCGTGGAGCTTCGAGCACCTGTTCAGCAACCCGGACCCTGCGCTCCGGGACCAGGATGTGCACTGGTGCACCGCCGACCTCGCCTGGGTCACCGCGCACACCTACGAAATCTACGGTCCGCTCTCCAACGGCGTCACGCAGGTGATCTTCGAGGGCACGCCCAACACCCCGCACCCGGGCCGGCACTTCGAGATCATCGAACGCTACGGCGTCACGCAGTACTACACAGCGCCCACCCTGGTCCGCTCACTCATGGGCTGGTTCCCGGACGGCGTCCCGAACAGCTACGACTTCTCCTCCATCCGTTTGCTCGGCACCGTGGGAGAGGCCGTTAACCCGGAGGCGTGGCGCTGGCTCCGCGACAACCTGGGGGCGGGGTCCGCCCCGGTGGTGGACACCTGGTGGCAGTCCGAAACCGGGGCCACCATCATGTCCCCCGCGCCCACGGACACCGAGTTCAAGCCCGGCTGCGCCGCCCGGCCGCTGCCCGGCGTCAGCACGCGCGTGGTGGACGAGGCCGGGAACCGCACCGCACCCTGGGTACAGGGCTTCATCGTCGTGGACCAGCCCGGCCCGGCAATCGCCCGGACAGTCTGGGGCAACCCGCGCCGCTACTTCGACTCCTACTGGAGCCAGTACGCGGAGCAGGGCTGGTTCCTTGCGGGTGACGGCGCCAAGTACGACGACGACGGCGACATCTGGATCCTGGGGCGGGTGGACGACACGCTCAACGTCTCAGGCCACCTGCTCTCCACGATCGAGATTGAGTCCGCCCTCGTCACCCACCCGGATGTGGTGGAAGCGGGTGTCTGTCCGGTGGCCGATCCCAAGACGGGGCACGCCGTCGTCGCGTTTGTTGTTTTGAAGAACGGGGTTTCGGCGAGCTCAACCAGCGAAACCCTCCGCAACCACGTTGCCAAGGAAATCGGCCCGATCGCCAAGCCACGCGACATCGTCGTTGTCCCCGACGTACCCAAGACCCGCAGCGGCAAAATCATGCGCCGTCTGCTGACCCAGCTTTTCGAGGGAACCGCGCTGGGCGACACCACCTCACTCCAGAACGAACCGGCCATTGCCGGTATCCAGAAAGCGCTACACAGCCGCGCTGCCGCCGTCCCCGGAAACCCCAACTCCGGGCAGAAGTAAAGGAACAATTCATGAATGACATCAGCAACGTAGCCCGTCTTTCCGAACCGCTGAAGTTCGCTTACTGGGTGCCGAACGTCTCCGGCGGCCTGGTGGTCTCCACCATTGAGCAGCGCACCAGCTGGGACTTCGACTACAACAAGAAGCTGGCCCGCATCGCGGAGGAATCCGGTTTCGAATACGCCCTGACCCAGACCCGCTACGCCGCCTCCTACGGGGCGGACAAGCAGCACGAGGCGACGTCCTTCAGCCTCGCCCTGCTCGCCGCCACCGAACGTCTCAAGGTGATCGCCGCCGTCCACCCGGGCATGTGGCACCCCGGCGTGCTGGCCAAGTACATCATCACCGCCGACCACATTTCGAACGGCCGAGCCGCTGTCAACATCGTTTCCGGCTGGCTGAAGAACGAGTTCACCAACTTTGGCCTCGAATGGCTGGAGCATGACGAACGCTACGTCCGCACCGAGGAATTCATCAGGGTGCTGCGCGGGCTGTGGACCGAGAAGGAGTACAGCCAGGCCGGCAAGTACTACAACATCACGGACTTCACCCTGAACCCTGCCCCCGTGGACGTTCCGGGCCGCGCCCACCCGGAGATCTTCTTCGGCGGAAACTCCACGGCGGCCCAGGCCACCGCAGGCCGCGTCGCCGACTGGTACTTCTCCAACGGCAAGGACCTTGAAGGCTTCAAGGAAAACATCGCCGGCGTCGTCGCTGCTTCGGGCGAGACCAAGCGCGGCACGGAAGGGCAACTGGCCGCCCCAAGGTTTGGCCTCAACGGCTTCGTCATTGCGCGTGACTCGGAGAAGGAAGCCCGCGACACCCTCCGCGAGATCGTGGAGAAGGCGCACAAGCCGGCGGTCCAGGGCTTCCGGGACGCTGTGCAGGAAGCCGGCGCGTCCACCAAGGACGGCAAGGGCATGTGGGCTGACTCCAAGTTCGAGGACCTGATCCAGTACAACGACGGCTTCAAAACGCAGCTGATCGGCACCCCCGAGCAGATCGCCGAGCGCATCGTCGAGTACAAGAAGATCGGCGTGAACCTGTTCCTGACCTGCTACCTGCACTTCCAGGAGGAGGTCGCCGCCTTCGGCCAGGACATCCTGCCCATCGTCCGGGAACTTGAGGCCGACCTGGCCCGCAAGCATGGCGCCGAGCTGGACCTGTCCCAGACGCCGGTGGCTTCGGCGGGTTCAACCACCGGGCTGGTGACTGTCTAGTGGCTGACCGCAAATTCGGATTCCGCACCCGCGCCCTGCATGCCGGCGGCACTCCCGACGCCGAGCACGGCGCCCGTGCCGTTCCGATTTACCAGACCACGTCCTTCGTATTCAAGGACACCCAGGATGCCGCCAACCTTTTCGCGCTGCAGAAGTACGGCAACATCTACTCCCGCATCGGCAACCCGACGGTGGCCGCGTTCGAGGAGCGCATCGCCTCGCTGGAGGGTGGCATCGGCGCTGTTGCGACGTCGTCGGGCATGGCCGCGGAGTTCATCACCTTCGCCGCCCTCACCCAGGCCGGTGACCACATCGTCGCGGCATCCCAGCTCTACGGCGGCACGGTCACCCAGCTCGACGTGACCCTGCGCCGTTTCGGCGTAGACACCACGTTCGTCCCCGGCACCGACCCCGCCGACTACGCAGCGGCCGTCCGGGAGAACACCAAGGCCATCTTTGTCGAGGTGGTGGCCAACCCGTCGTCCGAGGTCCAGGACCTGGCGGCCCTGGCAAAGGTGGCGCACGACGCCGGCATCCCCCTCGTCGTCGACGCCACCTTGAGCACGCCGTACCTCGTGCGGCCGATTGAGCACGGCGCGGACATCGTGATCCACTCCGCCACGAAGTTCCTCGGCGGCCACGGCACCACCCTGGGCGGCGTCATCGTGGAGAGCGGCCGGTTCAACTGGGGCAACGGCAAGTTCCCCACCATGACCGAACCTGTGGCCTCGTACGGCAACGTGTCCTGGTGGGGCAACTTCGGCGAATACGGGTTCCTCACCAAGCTGCGCTGCGAACAGCTGCGCGACATCGGGCCAGCCCTCTCCCCGCAGTCCGCATTCCAGCTGCTGCAGGGCGTCGAAACCCTCCCCCAGCGCCTGGACGAGCACCTGAAGAACGCCCAGGCTGTGGCCGAGTGGCTCGAAGCCGACGAACGCGTGGCTTACGTGAACTTCTCCGGACTGCCCTCCCATCCGCACTTCGAGCGGGCCCGGAAGTACCTGCCGCTGGGGCCGGGTTCCGTGTTCTCCTTCGGCGTGAAGGGCGGCCGGGCAGCCGGCCAGAAGTTCATCGAGTCCCTGCAGCTGGCCTCGCACCTGGCCAACGTGGGCGACGCCCGCACCCTGGTGATCCACCCGGGCTCGACGACCCACCAGCAGCTCAGTGATGAGCAACTGGAATCCGCCGGCGTTCCTGAGGACCTGGTCCGCATCTCGGTTGGCCTGGAGGACCTCGAGGACATCCTCTGGGACCTGGACCAGGCGCTCACGGAAGCGCAGAGCGCCACGGCGGGTGGCGCCGTCGTCCTCGAAGAAACTGCTGATTCCTGCACGATTGGAGCACGGTCATGAGCAACACTGAGCGAACCTGGGCCGGCCCGTCCGCGCCGGAGCGTTTGAACCTGCTGCGTGAAGCTAAGTCGATTGCCATCGTGGGCGCCTCGGACAAGCCGTCCCGGGCGAGCTACTTCGTGGCCACCTATCTGCAGTCCTCGACGCGGTACAAGGTGTACTTCGTGAATCCCGTGGTCAAGGAGATCCTCGGCCAGCCCACCTACGCCTCGCTGGCGGACCTGCCCGAAAGCCCGGACATCGTGGACGTTTTCCGCAAGCACGATGACCTTCCGGGTGTGCTGGACGAGGCTGTGGCCGCGGGTGCCAAGACCCTGTGGCTGCAGCTCGGCTCGTGGCACGAGAGTGTGGCACAGGATGCCGAGGCCGCAGGACTGAACGTGGTGATGGACCGCTGCGTCAAGATCGAGCACGCCCGTTTCCACGGCGGGCTTCACCTGGCCGGGTTCGACACGGGAGTGATCTCCTCGAAGCGGCAGGTCCTGGCCTAGCAACAGCGCCTGGCATCAGGGCCTGGAAACAGGCCAGCAGGACCGGAGAGATAAAAAATGCCGGGCTGGATATTGATGGGGGACAACTTCCAGCCCGGCACTCTCACTTCGGTAATCGACGGGGAACCCGAAAGGGTTACGCCGATTCCAAACCTTTTCAAAAAACTTTTTTGCGCCCCCCCTTCCTTCAGTTTTTGTCCACGTATCGCGACTTCGGCGGCCATTTGCGGCCAATAAGTGGACAAAAACTCGGGCGGCTCCCTCTACGGCGTGCCGGGGACCGGCTTGGCCGGGACGGTCGGCATGCCGCCCGGCAGCGTGGGCACTGCCGGCAGCGGCTTGGCCGGAAGCTTGGGAGCCACGCCGGTTCCGGGGACGGTGGGCAGCTGGCTGGGCCTGCCCGGGGCCGGGGCTTGGCTCTTCGCCGCGTTGCCGGAGGAACCGTTCGCGGCCGATGGATGGGATGATCCCTTCTCGGCAGCCGGGTCCGTCTGGACGGGCGTCACGGGTGCCGACGGCGAAGCAGCCGTTCCGGTAACCGATGGCTGGGGTGCAGCAACAGTCGGCGTCGGAGCCGCCGGAATGCCGGCGGGCGACGTGGGCACCGGCGTCGGCGCGGTTGTCTCGCTGGTCGGCTGGAAGATTCGGACCACGGTGTGGCCTACGCTGTTGCGGAAGTCCTCGCTGGAGGCTGCGACAGCGCCGGCCCCAAGCCCCATGGCACCGACCACTGCGGCGCCCACCACAAAGCCCATCCGCCGCTGCCGGTTGCGGCGGTGAAGTTCAAGGCTCGCCACGTTGGAGGCGGCGCGCCGCATGGCCGGGCCCGGGGCGGGCCTGTCTGACGCGGGTATGTCTGAAGCTGGTGCACCGTGTGCTGATGCCCCGTGTGCGAGCAGGGCGGCGAGATCGGCCCGCGGCTGGGGTGCGGAGTCCTGGGCGAGCCCGCGCAGTTCTTCAAGGGACCTGCGGAGATCGGCGTCGTCTTCGAGCCCGGAATCCAGGAGGATCGCCTGGATCTCTCCTTCTTCGCGGCCTGCCGGCATGACACTCATGATGCTGCGTGGTCCTTTTCCTTGACGAGTTCGCGCAGGGTTATCAGCCCGCGGCGCTGGAGCTGTTTGATGGCCCCGGGGGTCTTGTCCATGATGCCGGCCACCTGTTCCACCGAAAGGTCCGCGACGATCCGCAGGACCAGCACTTCCCGCTGGTCATCGTTGAGCATGGCAAGTGATGAAGTGATTCCGCCCAGTGAACCGAGCACCTCGTCCTCGGCGGAACTCGACCGGCGCTCATCCAGGAGCGGGTCGAATTCAGTAAGATGCGGCGTCCGCGCGGACCGGCGGTGATAGTCCACGAGGCGGGCATGCGCCACGGAGAAGATGAAGGTCCGCAGCCCGGAGTGGCCGCCCCTGACATTGCTGAGCTTGGGCAGGACATCCACGAAGACGTCCTGCGTGAGGGCTTCGGCGTCGTCCACCCCGCGGGCCCGGAAATAACCGAGGACGGCAGGGGAAATGATGCTGTAGACGGCGCTGAAGCCGGAAGGGTCGCCAGACAGGGCTGCTGACAATTCGTCGTCGGTCAGCTGAGCTGCCAAGGAGCGATCCTTCCCTTTACTGCAGGTGTGCGGCGGTAGTAAGCCTAGCCGCCGCACACCTCACGCCCCTATTCGGGGAACGCCCTGTTTCGCGTGCTGTGGACTACTTGCCGGTGGGCAGGTCAGCAGCAGCGTCAGCCTTGACATCAGCGGCGACGGACGGAGCGGCCGGCTTGGCCACGTGGTCCGCAACGTCCGGCACAGCCGGGGCGGCGGGAATGGCCGGGGTGGCCGGAACGCCGGCACCACCGGGAACAGCGGGGATTGCTGCGGTAACATCGGCGCCTGCAGCCTTGTCCCCGGCGGAGACGTTCGCGTTGGCGGCGGCCTTGTCCTTGTCAGCTTCCACTGCGGCGTCGGCTGCGTCAGCAGCTTCGCCGGCAGCCTTGGCCTTGGCGGCCGGGGCGGCAGGAACCGTCGGGGTGGCCGGTGTGGCCGGGACGGCGGGTACTTCCGGAACCTCGGGGGTCGCGGGAACGGCCGGGGTGGCGGGCGTAGCGGGGGTCACCTCTGTGTGCTGCGAGCTGGAAACCTGGGCAGCGTTGGCCAGTCCGATGCTGGAGAAACCTCCAACAGCGACGATGGCGGCTGCGACAGCAATCTTGGTGGTCTTGCTAACACTCTTCATCAGAAAAAAATCCTTTGGTTGATTGAAGGCCGGGCCGGAGGCCGATGGGGGACAACCTCCTGCCCGGCGCTTACATATACGTAATCGCTGCGGCGGGCCGGCAGGTTACGCGGTTCCGAAAACTTTTTTCTGTCGGGATGGTTTCTGCCCGGAAAGCACGACGGCGGCGGGCCACCGTAAGGTGACCCGCCGCCGTCGGGAACTGCTTGTTTGAGCTGTTGTTGCCGGACGCTTTCCGCGTCAGTCGTTGATCAGGTCGTTGACCACGATGGTCTGGTCGCGGTCCGGTCCGACGCCGATCGCGGAGAAACGCGTGCCGGACAGCTTCTCGAGGGCCAGCACGTAGTTGCGGGCGTTCTCGGGCAGGTCGGCCAGCGCGCGGGCACCGGTGATGTCCTCGGTCCAGCCTTCGAAGTATTCGAAGATGGGCTTGGCGTGGTGGAACTCCGTCTGGGTCATGGGCATCTCGTCGTGCCGGACGCCGTCGACGTCGTAGGCCACGCACACCGGGATCTGTTCGATGCCGGTGAGGACATCCAGCTTGGTGACGAAGTAGTCGGTGAAGCCGTTCACGCGGGAGGCGTGGCGGGCCAGGACGGCGTCATACCAGCCGCAGCGGCGCGGGCGGCCGGTGTTGACGCCGAATTCGCCGCCGGTCTTCTGCAAGTACACGCCCATCTCGTCGAACAGCTCGGTGGGGAACGGCCCGGCACCGACGCGGGTGGTGTACGCCTTGATGATGCCGATGGACCGCGAGATGCGGGTGGGGCCGATGCCCGAACCCACGGAGGCGCCGCCGGCGGTGGGGTTCGAGGAGGTGACGAACGGGTAGGTGCCGTGGTCGACGTCGAGGAACGTGGCCTGGCCACCCTCCATGAGCACCACCTTGCCCTCGTCCAGGGCAGTGTTCAGCACGAGGGTGCTGTCGATGACCAGGGGGCGCAGCCGGTCCGCGAAGGAGAGGAAGTAGCTGACCACTTCCTCCACCTCGATGCTGCGGCGGTTATAGACCTTGACCAGGAGCTCGTTCTTTTGGCGCAGTGAGCCTTCCACCTTCTGGCGCAGGATGGACTCGTCGAAGACGTCCTGGACCCGGATGCCGAGGCGGGCAACCTTGTCCATGTAGGTGGGCCCGATGCCGCGGCCGGTGGTGCCGATGGCGCGGCTGCCGAGGAAGCGTTCGGTAACCTTGTCCAGCACCTGGTGGTACGGGGCCACGAGGTGGGCGTTGGCGGAGACACGCAGCTTGGAGGTGTCCGCCCCGCGCGCTTCGAGGCCTTCGATCTCCTGGAAAAGTGCCTCGAGGTTGACGACGCAGCCGTTGCCGATGATGGGGACGGCGTTGGGGCTGAGGATGCCGGCCGGAAGGAGCTTGAGCTCATACTTCTCACCGCCTACGACGACGGTGTGCCCGGCGTTGTTGCCGCCGTTCGGCTTCACTACGTAGTCGACGCGGCCGCCAAGCAGGTCGGTGGCCTTACCTTTTCCTTCGTCGCCCCACTGGGCTCCGACGATCACGATTGCTGGCATGGGATCCTCCCCCATTCGTTCGGGCCTAGCCCGGCTGGATCACCGAGGTGCTTCAACCGGAGGTCGGCGCCGTTCATGAGAATGCCCCGAATTCGTCGTCCGAACCCGCGGCGCTGGCCGGGGAGGGGACGCAAGAGTTCCGGGGCTCTTACCACCCAAGTTTAGCGGATGCGGGGCAAAAGTATGGCTTTTGGTGTTTCGTCCGTGCAGCAGATTCCGGCGACACATTCCACCTGCGATTTGCCACTGTCTCCGTCCGGAGACTTGAGTGAGAGTGAACCATCCCGAGCGGCCGAGGAGACCCAACCATGTCACTGAACACCGACCACATCCGCGTCACACACGCCGGATCCCTGCCCCGCACCCCGGAACTCATCGCCGCCAACGCCGCCAAGGAAGCGGACGGAATCACGCCGGAGTTCCTGGACCTCCTGGAAACCTCGGTGGTGGACATCGTCCGGCGCCAAAAGGACCTGGGCATCGACATCCCCAACGACGGCGAATACGGGCACGCGATGTCCAGCAGCGTCGACTACGGTGCCTGGTGGAACTACTCGTTCGCCCGCCTCGGCGGCCTCGAGCCCACCAACGTGGACCGCTGGGCCGATGCCGAGGTGCACCGTTCCACACCTGGCAACATCGTCCTGACCTCCTTCCCCGACCGCCGGGACAGGCAGAAGTTCAACGACGCCTACAGCGACCCATCCTCCGGGATCCTCGCCCACCGGAAGAGCGTGGCACAACCCAAGATCGCCGGTCCGCTGACCTACACCGGGCAGGACCTCGTGGCCTCTGACGTCACCAACCTCAAGACCGGCATGCAGGCAGCCGGCCTCACCGAGGGTTTCGTCGCGTCGCTTTCGCCCGGCTCCTGCGCACGGGTTGCCAACGACTACTACAAGACCGAAGAGGAACTGGTCTACGCCTGCGCCGACGCCATGCGCGAGGAATACAAGGCAATCGTCGACGCCGGGCTGACCGTGCAGCTCGATGACCCGTCGCTGGCGGAGAGCTGGGACCAGATCAACCCGGAGCCCAGCCTCGAGGACTACCTCAAATTCATCCAGCTCCGGGTCGAGGCCACCAACTGGGCACTTCGCGACCTGCCCCAGGACCAGATCCGGCTGCATGTCTGCTGGGGATCCTGGCACGGCCCCCACACCACGGACATCCCGTTTGCCGACATCATCAGCTCCGTCCTGCAGATCAATGCAGGCGGCTACTCGTTCGAGGCAGCCAATGTCCGGCACGAGCACGAATGGCGCGTGTGGGAAGACACCAAGCTTCCCGAGGGCAAGGTCATCATTCCGGGCGTTGTCTCGCACGCGACCAACGTCGTGGAGCATCCGGAACTGGTGGCGGACCGGATCGAACGCTTCGCGAGGCTCGTGGGACGCGAGAGCGTGATCGCCTCCACCGACTGCGGCCTCGGCGGCCGGGTGCACCCGCAGATCGCGGTCGCGAAACTGGAGGCGCTGGGAGAAGGCGCACGCCTCGCCACCAAGCGGCTCTGGAAGTGATTTAGCCCTCATTCACCGCCCTGCAGGCCCTTCCCCGCGCGAGTCCGCCATGGCGGCGCGCGGGGGCGGGACATTGCGGTTCGGACGCCTTGCTAAACTGGGAAGGACCGGTCAGGTACCGGTCCACACCTCATTTTTCACCACGCCGCACTCGGCATGCCTGCGGCGTGCCGGACTGCGGCGCGGCGGCGCGACCCACCTGCAGGAGACACAGCACCATATGACCGCTCTGGCTACCGAATCCTTCCATGAACAGCTTCTAAGGCGCCGCTACGAGCCCAACGTTGCCGCTGTCAATGAGCTCTGCGATACGTTGCAGAGCGCCAAGCCGGGCACCCAGGTGCCGTACGTCGACCCCGCGCACGACGTCGACGAATGCCGCATCATCAGCCTCTTCTCCAACATCGGCACGGCATCGCCCACCGGCTTCATCATGCCGGGCGACGACGATGCTGCCACCCGCATGCTGGGCCTCCAGTGGAAGCTGGGCCTGCGGCCGGAGTACATCATGCCGTGGAACGTCCACCCGTGGCACACGCCGGATGAGCCCAACGGCAAGTTCACGCCCGACCAGATTCAGGCCGGCCTCAAGCCGCTGCTGAAATTCCTGGCACTGGTCCCTCGCGCCTCGGTCATCGTGGCCCACGGCACCGAGGCCAACCGCCTCGCAGGCCTGCTGCTCAAGACCGAGGTTCCGCTGCTCTGGCGCCGGGGGCTCAAGACCTACAAGGTCCGTTCGCTCAGCGGCCGCTCCTTCGCCGGAAGCCCCGAGCGGCAGAAGCAGTACCTCGACGAGATGCACGTTGCCTACGCCGACGCCATGGCCCGCACCGGCCTGCAGAGGGCCAGCTAACATACGACGGCGGGCGGTCACCTTCCTTGGAAAAGGTGACCGCCCGCCGTCGTATTTAACTTGGTTGTACTACTTGCCCTCGATGGCAGCCTTGGCCGCGGGGTCCGAGTCGTTGAGGAACTTCTCGATGCGCTGAGGTTCCTCCGCCTCGTTGATGGCGGCGGAGGCGCGGCCCAGCGAGTAAAGCGCCCGCAGGAAGCCGCGGTTGGGCTCGTGCTCCCACGGGATGGGACCCACGCCCCGCCAGCCGTTACGGCGGAGCGAGTCCAGGCCGCGGTGGTAGCCGACCCGTGCGTAGGCGTATGAATCGATGGTGCGGCCTTCCGACCACGCCTCCTCGGCCAGCACGGCCCACAACAGCGACGACGTGGGGTGCTTTTCCACGAGGTCCAGCGCCTCGGCGCCGAGCGCGAGGTGCTGGTACACCTCGGTCTCAGCGGGCAGGAGCGTGGGCTCGGGACCCATAAGGTTCTTGCGGAACTCGTCGGACATGACTAGAAGGTCTTGCCCGCGGAGCCCAGCTGCTGGGTTGCCTCGACAACGCGTGCGGCGAGGCCGGCCTCGGCGGAAGCGCCCCAGACGCGGGGGTCGTAGGTCTTCTTGTTGCCCACTTCGCCGTCGACCTTCAGGACGCCGTCGTAGTTGCGGAACATGTGGTCAGCCACCGGACGGGTGTACGCGTACTGGGTGTCGGTGTCGATGTTCATCTTGATGGTGCCGTAGGACACGGCGTCCGCGATTTCCTGGTCAGAGGAGCCGGAACCGCCGTGGAACACCAGGTCGAACGGATTCTCCTTGCCGATCCGGGCACCGACCTGGGCCTGGATGTCCTTCAGGATCTCCGGGCGCAGCTTTACTCCGCCCGGCTTGTACACGCCGTGTACGTTGCCGAAGGTCAGGGCGGTGATGTAGCGGCCGTTCTCGCCGGCGCCGAGAGCCTCGATGGTGGCGAGGGCGTCGTCCACCGTGGTGTAGAGCTTCTCGTTGATCTCGTGCTCGACGCCGTCTTCCTCGCCGCCGACGGTGCCGATTTCAACCTCGAGGATCATCTTTGCGGCCGCAGTGCGCTCGAGCAGTTCGCGGGCAATGCGCAGGTTCTCGTCCAGGGTCTCGGCGGAGCCGTCCCACATGTGCGAGTTGAACAGCGGGTTCCGGCCGGCCTTGACCTCGGCCTCGGAAGCGGCCAGCAGCGGCAGGACGAAACCGTCCAGCTTGTCCTTGGGGCAGTGGTCCGTGTGCAGCGCGATGTTCACGTTGTAGTTCTTGGCCACCTCGCGGGCGAACGCGGCGAAGCCCAGCGAACCGGCAACCATGTCCTTGGTGGAGGCGCCGGACCAGTATGCAGCACCACCGGTGGAGACCTGGACGATGCCGTCAGACTCGGCCTCGGCGAAACCGCGCAGGGCCGCGTTCAGGGTCTGGGAAGACGTGACGTTGACGGCCGGGAACGCGAAGCCGCCCTTCTTGGCGCGGTCGATCATGTCGGCATAGATATCTGGGGTTGCAATGGGCATGCTGACTCCTAAATCGAATTTCGTCTGCGGGTTTCGTTGACCCTGGAGTGAACCTCGTCGGCTAGGAACCATCCTAGCCATTTCTTTACACGCGCCGTGGTTTGGGTCACCCGGCCGGGTAACACTTGCGGCTGTTAGTGAGATGGCACTTCACGGCAGTCTTCGGCGCCAACACTGCCGCGAAGTGTCATCTCGCGCGCCAGCCCCGGCTCTGCAGCGCCGCCCGGACCTTGCCGACGACGGCGGGACGGTCACCGGCGAGGTCGAACTTCGACACCCGGACCTCAAGCCAGCCATGCTCTGCCGCAATGTCCGCCCGCCGGATATCCCGCAGGTACTGGTCGGCCGCATTGTGGTGCGAGCCCTCGTACTGGACCGCTACTCGCTGCGCCGGGTAAGAAGCGTCCGGCCAAAGCACCGGCCTTCCAGAAACCCCAGTCACCACATGGTTCAGAACGGGTTCGGGCAAGCCGCTCCTGATCAGGTGCAGGCGCATCCTTGTTTCAGGCTGGGAATCCGAACCCACACGCACCAGTTCCACCGCGGATCTGGCGGTACGTATGCCGCGCATCCCGGGGTGCCGGGCGATGGCAGCCCGAAGGTCCTCGACAGTGCACATTGGCTCCCGTGGCCGGGGAAAGTCCGGTCCGTGCGAGCACACAAGCGAGTCGCCGGCAATGACGAGCTCATCGGCGGTCAGGACCGAGGCCAGGTCCAGCCACGTCCGGGCAGGGGAGGTGAGCCGGACGCCGTCGTACTCAATGACCTCACCGGGGAGTAGCGTGAGCAGGTGACCCACCACGTTCACCCTGCGCGGCATGCTGAATCCGCGCCGGCGGGCTACGTGGATACGCCAGTCCTGCTCCAGCCAGACGGGCAAGCAGACCTGCAGCATCCTGGCGGCCGAGGCTACGGCAAGCACGGAGGCGTCATCAAGCTCGGTGTAGGCGCGCAGCGCATCCGCCCCGGACGCCTCCGAGCCTAGGTGCATCCGGATTCCCCGCGAAACCGTGACCAAGTCGTTCGCCTCGGTGCCGGTCCTACTAACTCCGGCCTTATCTGCGGCGCGGAGGGAGAAGGAGCCCTTCCTCAGGTGCTCGGGGAGCGGTGCCTTGCGCATGCTCAATTGTTGCTGCTCAGTCAGCGGCCACCGGGGTTATCCACAGGGACAGCTGCCGTACCCGCTTCGAAATGGCACTTCACGGCAGTGTCGGGCGCAAACATTGCCGTGACGTCTCACCTCGACAGAAAACTAGACGTGCTGGCCGAACACGTGCCGGCGCACCCAGGCGTGCATGGCGATCGCCGCGGCCGAGCCTGCGTTGATAGACCTCGTGGACCCGAACTGCTCGATCGACAGCGTGGCCTCTGCAGCCTCATGCACTTCGGGCGTCAGCCCCGGCCCTTCCTGCCCGAAGACCAGCACGCACTTCTGCGGCAGCTCGTAGGTCTCCAGCGGGACGGAATCGGGGAAGATGTCGATCCCGATGATGGCCAGGCCCTCCCCCTGCGCCCAGGCCACGAAGTCCTCCACGGTGGGGTGGTGGCGGACGTGCTGGTAGCGGTCGGTGACCATCGCCCCGCGCCTGTTCCACCGCCGTCGTCCGATGATGTGGACCTCCTTGGCGAGGAATGCGTTGGCGGTGCGCACCACGGTTCCGATGTTGAGGTCGTGCTGCCAGTTTTCGATGGCTATGTGGAAGTCGTGCCGTTTGGCATCCAGGTCCGCGACGATCGCCTCGTGCTTCCAGTACCGGTACTTGTCCACGACGTTGCGCCGGTCGCCATCCGTCAGGAGGTCCGGATCCCAGTGGTCGCCTTCCGGCCATTCACCTTCCCAGGGCCCGACGCCGACCTCCGGCTTTGGCTCCGGCGTCCCGTTCGGTCCTGGCTGGGATGGTTCTGGTTGGGGTTCGGGTGTCCCGGGCGTTTGCGTCACCCCTCAACACTAGACTGGGCTCCGAATGCAAACATCTCGGTGAAGGAATGACATGGCAGAAGCGGACAAGGTAAAGACATCGGCGGCCGTGTACCGCAGCGGCCAGGACATTGAATGCTGGCTCACCGACATGGACGGCGTCCTGGTGCATGAGAACCAGGCCGTTCCCGGGGCCGCGGAGCTGGTCCAGCGCTGGGTGGACACCTCAAAGCGCTTCCTCGTCCTGACCAACAACTCCATCTTCACGCCGCGCGACCTCGCCGCCCGCCTGCGGGCCTCCGGCCTGGAAATCCCTGAGGAGAACATCTGGACGTCGGCCCTGGCCACGGCCCAGTTCCTGAAGGACCAGGTGCAGGGCTCGGATTCCGGGAACCGCGCGTACACCATCGGCGAGGCAGGACTGACGACGGCGCTCCACGAGGCCGGCTTCATCCTCACCGACCAGAACCCCGACTTTGTGGTCCTCGGCGAAACCCGCACGTACTCCTTCGAGGCGATCACCATGGCGATCCGGCTGATCCTCGCCGGGGCGCGTTTCATCGCCACCAACCCGGACGCCACCGGCCCCTCCAAGGACGGTCCGATGCCCGCCACGGGCGCCATCGCCGCCCTGATCACCAAGGCGACCGGACGGGAGCCGTACATTGTGGGCAAACCGAACCCCATGATGTTCCGCTCGGCCATGAACCAGATCGATGCACATTCGGAGACCACCGCGATGATCGGCGACCGCATGGACACCGACATCATCGCGGGCATGGAGGCCGGGCTGCACACCGTCCTGGTGCTCAGCGGCATCACGCAGCGCAACGAAATCGCCTCCTACCCGTTCCGGCCCAACCAGGTGCTGAACTCCGTGGCGGACCTCAAGAACCAGATCTAGAACGGTGTCATCTTTCCGCCGCCTCCGGGCAGCGGGAAGATTTCGTTCTCCAGGTCCTCGAGGATGGGCCGGTACACGAACGGGTTCCAGCCCGGGCTGGCGTGTGCCGGCAGTGCGCCCGTGGTCTGCCGGTCGGCCGTGACCATGTTGGCGGCGAACGTGTGGGCCCAGGAATCACGGGCCGTCCGGTAGTTGACGGTCTGGTCCCGGGGATTTCCGATGTAAGCCATGCGGGTATCGCCGATCTGGCCCGCAAAGCGCGTGGCATCGAAGTGGTAGATGTAGGCGGATTCCGTCTGCACCAGGACGCTGGAGGGTGCGATCGGGGACAGCTGCTCCAGCGTCTGGTCGAGGATCTGCCGCCATGAGCGCTCGTCCTTGTGGGCCACCCGCTCCCCCAGCTCGTAGCCGCCGCGCAGCACGGAGGGGATCCGGAACCCGCTTTCGTAGAGGAACACCACGCCGTCGAACCAGCTCTGGTCCAGGACGTCGAACTTGCTGTAGGGGCTGCAGTCGAGCACGATCAGCTCAACCTTGACGCCATGCAGCTCCAGCAGCCGGGCTGCCACCTGCGTAGCCACCATCCCGCCAAAGCTGTGACCGTAGAAGTACAGGGTAGTGAGGTTGTGTGCCCGGACGTGCTCAATCACCGCGATGACCAGCTGGTCGATGTCCAGTCCGAGGTTCGAATACCCGGCCGCCGCGAGCTGGCCGCGCAGCCGGAGGCTCCCGCGCAGCGAATTGAGGATCCACTGGGCCTCTTCCCAGCTTGTCTTGTAGCCGGGGAACAGGATCCAGCTGGCATTCGGAAAGTAACTCTGCGCGAAGTCGTCCTCGACCACGAGTATTTTATGGACCTGCCGCTCCTCCTGCACGCGCTTCGTGAACAGCATGTCGGCTGCGAGGACAGTGGAGGCGCCGGCTCCAGTGAGGAAGGTCCGGCGGGAGAAGCGTTTGAGGTTGGCGGCGCGCCGGAGAAGCCGGGCAGCGTCTGCGCCCGGCGGCTTCTGCTGGCCGGTCTGGCCCGCGGCCCCTTCGTATGGCACTGAACTACCCTAGGCACAGCCGGGCGGGGCAGCACAAGCGGGGGGGCCGTGGAGCCCAAAAGCTTGGGGCCAAAAGCCGAGCGGACGACGGCGGGAGGTCCCGCCGTCGTCCGCTTCAAACGGCCCGCTCCAGTCGGTCCGCTCCGGGCGTCCCCTCTGGCTGCCAAAGCAGCCTGGGCGAGGATCAGCTCAGGCCGAGTTCGTCCTTGCTGAAGGCGTACAGGTACGGCACACCGGCTTCGGCTTCGATCTTTTCCTTGGCGCCGGTGTCGCGGTCGACGATGACGGCGACGGCGACGACGTTGCCGCCGGCGTTCCGGACGCCCTCGACGGCGGTCAGGGCCGAGCCGCCGGTGGTGGACGTGTCCTCGAGCACCAGGACCTTGCGGCCGTCGACGGAGGGACCTTCCACCTGGCGGCCCATACCGTAGGACTTCTGCGCCTTGCGGACCACGAAGGCGTCGACCGCCCGGCCGGCGTCGGTGGCGGCGTGCATGACGGCGGTGCCCACCGGGTCTGCCCCCATCGTGAGGCCGCCGGCGCACTCAAAGCCGATGCCGGCGTCGTCGATGAGGGACAGCATGACCTGGCCAACGAGCTTGGAGGCCTCGTGGTGCAGGGTGATGCGGCGCAGGTCGATGTAGTAGTCGGCCTCGGCACCGCTGGACAGGATGACCTTGCCGCGGACAACCGCGAGCTCCTTGATCAGTTCCAGAAGTCGGGCACGGGCAGCGGTGTTGGAAAGCGAGTCCGGGGTGGAAGTCATGGGCTCCAGTTTAGTCGGTGCCGGATGCCTTGCCGGGCCCCGCGTCCACCCGCCGGGCAAAGGCGGGCGCGTGCTCGGGCAGGGGTCCGATCGCGATCATCCGGGGCAGCAGCCGCATCAGGACGGGCACGTGCTGGGCGAGGTACATCATCACCGGCGGCGCTCCCGACCTCTTGCCGGTAAAGAGCGGAACGAAGACGCCGCGGTGCATGAAGCGCTGGACAGACTGGATGATCATGGTGGGCAGCTGCCGCCGCCGCTGCACCGCGGCCAGATCCTTCACGGTGACTTTGCCCCGCAGCAACGCGGGGGCGAGCCGGGTTGCCGCGGCCACGGCGTCCTGGATGGCTAGGTTGATCCCCACCCCGCCGGCCGGGGACATCGCATGCGCGGCGTCACCGATGCACAGCAGCCCGTCGACGTACCAGCGCCGCAGGCGGTCCAGCCGGACATCAAGCCAGTGAAGGTCGTCCAGGGAACTGATGGCATCGACCCTGTCGGCGAGGTCAGGGCGCAAGGCGGCGATGCGTTCCCGGAACCGTTCCACTCCCTCGCTCTTGATGCGGTCGCCGGAGCCTTTCTGGGCGAAGTAGCCCATCTGGTAATAGGTGTCCCGGAACAGGGCGATAACGCCGGCGCGGTCACCGAAGGCCGGAACGATCCCGGCCACCTCCCCCTGTTCGGACTCGGCCCTCGGCAGCTTGAACCACCAGGTGTCGAACGGCACCGGGTATTCCTTCGACGTCAGGCCGGCCGCCTGCCGCAGCACCGAATGCCGGCCGTCCGTGGCCGCCACAAGGTCCGCGCGGAGTGCGCCTTCGGCGCCGTCCTTGGTGAGGTAGCGGACACCAGTGACCCGTCCGCCGTCGGACATCAGGGACGTTGCCGTGTGCTCCATCAGGAGCGTGAACGTCGGCTCCTGCTCGGCAGCCCTGGCGAGGAAGTTCAGGAAGTCCCACTGCGGCATCATGGCAATGTAGTTGTACGGTGGCCGGAGCGCGGCGAAATTGCCCAGCGTGACCAGGCCGCCGCCAGGCACGGGGAAGGCGACATTGCGCAGCCGGCTTTGCGGCAGTTCGCGGAACTCGGCGCCGAGGCCGAGTTCGTCGATGAGCCGGATGGTGGAGGCATGGACGGTGTCGCCGCGGAAGTCCCGGAGGAAATCGCCGTGCTTTTCGAGGACGGTGACCTCGACGCCGGCCCGTGCCAGCAAGAGGGCCAGCATCATGCCGGCCGGCCCGCCGCCCACCACCGCGCACCCTGTACTCTCCATGAGCCATACGGTACGCCTCCCGGTGCACGGGAGCACAGAGCGCGAACGGATCCTTGTGGCCCCGCCGGACGCGAACTGGCAGCTAATGACCTCAAACCGCGGATTTGGGGTCATCAGCTGCCAGTTCGCGCAGTGGACGCAGGAGCGTCGCTAGCTCGCCGCGCGGCAGCCCAGGTGCTCGAGGCCGGCCATCGCGTGTTCGACGACGGCGTCCACCGGCGCGGCGATGTCCACCACCACGCCTGCCTCATCAACCTGCAAGGGTTCGAGGGTGGCCAGCTGCGAGGCGAGGAGGGCGGGCGGCATGAAGTGGCCGGTCCGTCCCTCAGTCCGGGCGGTCAGGACCTCTTTGCTGCCGTGCAGGTGCAGGAACACCGTATCCGGCGCCTGTTCCCGGATCGCATCCCGGTAACTGCGCCGCAGCGCCGAGCAGGCGAGGACCAGTCCGTCCGGACCGGCGGCCGCCAGTTTGCGGCCCACGATCGCCAGCCATGGCCAGCGGTCCTCGTCGGTCAGCGGCGTGCCTGCGGCCATCTTGGTGACGTTCTCCACCGGGTGCAGCGAGTCGCCGTCGAGGAACGGGGCCCCCAGTTCGCGGGCCAGGAGGTCGCCGATAGTGGTCTTGCCGCAGCCGGACACGCCCATGACGATCACGTGAAGGCCGGCGGCCGGGACATGTCCGCTGGAACCGGGCCCGCTCACCAGTCGTGGACCGTTCCGTCGACGAGGCGGTTGTAGGGCAGGTAGGCCTGCTGGTACGGGTAGGCGGCCGCGGCTTCGGCGTTGAATTCGACGCCGATGCCGGGCTTGTCGCCCGGGTGCAGGTAGCCGTCGGTGAAGGTCATGGACTGCTCGAAGACCTCATTGGTCGCCGCGGAGTGCTGCATGTATTCCTGGATGCCGTAGTTGTGGATCGCCAGGCCCACGTGCAGCTGCGCGGCGAACCCGACCGGGGAAATGTCCGTGGGGCCGTGGAAACCGGACTTGATCTGGTACTGCGCGGCGAAGTCCATGACCTTCTTCAACGGCGAGATCCCGCCGAAGTGGGTGGACGCTGCCCGGACGTAGTCGATCAGCTGTTCCTTGATGATGCTCTGGTAGTCGTACACGGTGTTGAAGATCTCACCGATCGCCAGCGGCGTGGTGGTGTGGGAGCGGACCAGGCGCAGCGCCTCCTGGTTCTCCGCCGGAGTGCAGTCCTCCAGCCAGAACAGGTCATACGGCTCCAGCGCCTTGCCCAGCTTCGCGGCCTGGATCGGCGTCATCCGGTGGTGCCCGTCGTGCAGCAGCGGCAGTTCCGGGCCGAACTCGTTCCGGACCGCCTCGAACACCGTGGGCAGGTGGCGCAGGTAGGCCCGGGTGTCCCAGTCCTCCTCCACCGGGAACGCACCCCGGCCGGCCGGTTCATAGTCGTAGCGTTCGCCGGAGGCCTGCGCCTGCGCCGCCACCCCGTACACGGCCTTGATCCCGGGCACCGCGGTCTGGATTCGCACCGACCTGTACCCCAGTTCCAGGTGCTCCCGGACCGAATCGAACAGGGACGGGATATCCGAACCCGAGGCGTGGCCGTAGGCGCGCAGCCCGTTCCGGGACGCCCCGCCCAGCAGCTGGTACACCGGCATGCCCGCCAGCTTGCCCTTGATATCCCACAACGCCATGTCCACCGCAGCGATCGCCGCCATCGTCACCGGCCCGCGCCGCCAGTACGAAGACCGGTATAGGAACTGCCACGTGTCCTCAATCCGGTGCGGATCCTTCCCGATCAGCAGCTGCGCCACGTGCTCCTTCAGGTACGCCGCCACCGCAAGCTCACGCCCGTTCAGCGTGGCGTCACCGATACCGGTCACGCCGTCCTCCGTGGTGATCCGCAACGTTACAAAGTTACGGGATGGGCTGGTCACGAAGACTTCCGCGGCAATGATTTTCACAACAGGTCCTTTCGGATGGACTGGGTCAGGGGTCGGCTGGTGGATGCTCGGTTGGTAGGTACTGCCCAGATGGCGGACGGTGCTCAGTTGGTGGTCGTGGTGACGGGCCCGACGGCGGCACCGGCCGTTTTGGGGGCATCGCCGCTTTCACGGCGGGCCGTGATGTCCGCCAGGATCTGGGCGTGCATGGTGTCCGTGAGCTTGTACTTGGCCATGACCAGCACGGCCAGCAAGGTCATGACGGCCGGCAGCGCCCCGGCGGCCACCTGGATTCCGAACACGGCCTCGGCCGTCTGGGCGGCGCCGGACTTGTAGCCGCCGAGGGCCAGCGCATAGGCGGCCAGCGCTCCGCCCACCGCCTGGCCGGTCTTGCGGGTGAAGGAGAAGAGCGCGTAGGTGATGCCTTCCGTGCGTACGCCGGTCTTCCATTCGCCGTATTCAACGGTGTCGGCCTCAAGGGCCCAGACCACGATGCTCACGGCGAGGACGCCCGTCACGCTGATCACCAGGCCGGAGAAGCCGATCCACACCTGGGTGGCCGGGGTGAAGAAGACGATCGCGCCGCCCGCAGCAGAAATCAGTGACGAGACGATGTAGACGCGCTTCTTGCCGACGGTCCGCACCAGCCTGGGCATGAAGGCCGACAGCACGAAGGTGAGAACCAGCTGGGTGATGGAGAGGACCGGGTACAGGTCCAGCCTGCCCAGGACGTCGCGCAGGTAGTACAGCTGCACCGACGTCAGGGCGAGATAGCCGGTGAGGAAGAAGAAGGAGCTCAAGCACAGCATCAGGAGCGGCTTGTTGCCTTTGAGCGTGTCCATGCTCTGCTTGAAGGTGACGTTGGGAACGGCGCGGTGCACCCGTTCCTTGGCGGTCAGGGCGGTGAAGAAGTAGAGGCCGGCGCCGATCACCACAAACACCAGTGTGAGGGCGGTGAACGTTGCCTGCAGATTGGTGGCGCCGGGCTTGATCAGCGGTGCCACGAAGATCCCCAGGGAAGAACCAACCAGCAGTGCGCCGATCATGCGGGCCGAGCCGAGCTTGGCCCGGTCCCCCGGGTCCTGTGTCATGGCGCCGGCCAGCGACCCGTACGGGATGTTGACCAGGCTGTAGGCCAGGCCGAGGGCGGCGTAGGTGACGTAGGCGTAAAGCAGGCTGCCCGACTCACCGAGCTGCGGCACCGAGAAAGTGGCCACGCTGAGCAGCAGGAGCGGGATGGAGCCGAACATGATGAAGGGCCGGAACTTGCCGAACCGCTTGCTGTACGTACGGTCCACGATCCGGCCGGCAAAAACGTCGGCGAAGGCGTCGAAGATGCGCACCGCCAGGAGCAGGGTGCCAGCCGCTGCCGCCGAGATACCGGCGACGTCCGTGTAGTACACCAGCAGGAACATGGTGGCGGTGGTGAAAGCGAGGTTGTTCGCGGCATCGCCGGCGCCGTAGCCGATGATGCTGAGCTTGTTCAGCTTCTTCATGAGTGGGCTCCTTTACCCGAGCCGGCCTAAGGGCGGCGCAAAATGTGAAAAGCGTTAGGGGTTGGTGAGGGTCTTGCCGGTGACGTTCTTGCTGCCGGCGAGCGCCGTCCAACGCTGGCGCAGGGCGAAGGCAGCAGGCTTGGGCCGGCGGTCCCGGGTGAACACACCCTTCTTGTTGCCGTCCACGCGCATGATGCCGTTGTAGGTCTGGAAGTCCGCGAAGTTCCACACCTGCTCCCCCACCATGGCATCCACCCGGTCAAAGACGCGGTGGTACATGGCGAGGAACGCGGCCTGGTACTCCTCGCTCCATGGCTGTTCGTAGATGGAGTGGAAGCCGGGCATGGTGTCCGGGCCGTACTCGGTCATGATCATGGGCTTGCCGTACTTGGCTTCCCATTCCCGGAGTTCCTTCTCGAGGACCTGCTCGGCGGTTTCGAGGTCGCCGTTGTGGACGTACCAGCCGTAGTAGCGGTTGAGCATGAGGACGTCGAAGAGGTCGGCCAGCACTTCCTTCTCGGGGGTATCGAACATGACGTTGACGTAGCCCACCGGACGGGTGGGGTCCAGCTCGCGGGTCAGGTCGGCCAGCGGCTGGAAGTACTCGCGGGCGCCTTCCTCGGAGCCATTGGGTTCGTTGGCGATGGACCAGATCACCACGGACGGGTGGTTCTTGTCCCGGGCGACGAGCTCGGTGATGGCCTGGCGGTGGTTGGCCGCGGTATTGGCGTCCACACCGCCGTCGACGTACGTGGGTTTGGCGATGCCGCCGAATACGGCGCCGAAGCCGAGGTGCAGTCCCACGGCGGCGGTTTCGTCGATCACCACGATGCCGTGCCGGTCGGCGAACTCCATGACCTCTTCGGCGTAGGGGTAGTGCGAGGTGCGGAACGAGTTGGCGCCCACCCAGTCCAGGAGCTGGAAGTCGTTGACCATCTGGGCGTTGCTGTGGCCCTTGCCCACCGTCACGTGGTCCTCGTGCATGCCGAAGCCGGTGAAGTAGAACGGCTCGCCGTTGATCAGGAATTCCTTGCCGCTGACCTCAACGGTGCGGACCCCGACGGGCAGGGTGTACGTGTCAGCCAGCCGGCCGCCGTCGTAAATTTCCGCCGCCAGGCTGTAGAGGTAGGCGGCGCCGGGCTGCCAAAGTACGACGCCGTCAATCGCCAGGGTGCCCGCGGCACCTTCCGCGGTGGCCACCGTGGCGCCGGCGGCGTCCCTGAGAGTGACCCTCACGTCTTCGTTGCCGGCACCTCCCGCCGTGGCGATGCGGTAATCCACCGAGCCGGTGGTGCCTTCGAAGCCGGTCACCACGGTGATGTCCTCAACGGAGACGGCAGGTGTGCTGAACAGCCAGACGCTGCGGTGCAGGCCGGCATAGTTGTAGAAGTCGTGGAGGTAGCTCTGCTGCCGGCGGCCGTCCTCGGTGACGGTGATGGTGCCCGGCGGGATGGTGGCCTGGGTCAGTTCGTTGTTCACGGCGACGGTGAGCCGGAACGCCTGCCCGGCCGCGACGTGCTCGGTGATGTCCGCGCTGAACGGCATGTAGCCTCCGGTGTGCTCGGCCACCAGGACGTCGTCGACCCAGACCATGCCCTCATGGGTGGCGGAGTCCAGGCGGATGTGGATCCGCTCCCCTGCCCAGCCGCGCGGCACGCGCACTTCACGCTGGTACCAGACGTAGCCCACGTGGTCGCGGATGGCCTTGTCCGGGAAGACGTCGTTGTAGCTGGCGGGAACTCCCATTTCGAGGTCCGTGGCCAGCGGAGACCTGAACCACTCCTGCCGGTGCCCGGCCCGGTCAAAGTCCACCTTAAAGCGGTAGAGGCCGTCGAGGTTGATCAGCTCTCGGGTTTCGTTTGCCTGGGGCTTAAGCATCTGGTGGGTCCTATCGCGTCTTTGCGGACTGAGCCGGGTGTGGGGTTCTTGTTGTAATGCTAGTCACCTGGCAATCAAATGGCAAGCGGTTGCCAAAAATTCCTTGAAACTTTTACAAAACGGGGACTGGAGCGGAAGTCGGCCTGCGCGGGAACGGCACTCCCCACAAAGAGCACGGCCTCCACACAACACTGCCCGGCTCCCTATGGTCCAGGAGCCGGGCAGTGCCGCATATGCGCGGGGCGCTACGGGGACGCAGCGGGCTCCCCGAAGCTTCCCCGTAGGTCTTCTATCAGGCCTACAACGTCGGCGTCGCCGGCCAGGGCCGGGTCCACCAGGGCCAACAGCGCGCGGACACGCTCGAGGCCGCTCCCCTCCGGGCCACCCAGCCGGTTCACCGCGGCGATTTGGTCCGCCAGGGGGTCCTGGACCGTCCCCGCCCGCGCGGTGAAGTCCATCCAGGCAGCAATCATGAGCGCGGCGGCAGCCCCGGACCTGCCTGCGGCACGCTCGGCCCGCAGCACCGGCACGGCCCGCATCCGCAGCTTGGTGCTGCCGTCCATCGCTATCTGCGCCAGGTGGTGGGCGATGCGCGCATTGCCGAAGCGCACCAGGAGGGCCTCGCGGTAGGCCGGAATCTGCAGGTCCTCAGCACTCCCGCCAGGTCCATGCAGGCTGCTTGCCGACTCATCCCAGAACGCTTCCACGGCCTTCCTGCACAACGGGTCGGCCAACGCTTCCGCCACGGTGGTGTGGCCACGCAACTGGCCGGCGTACGCCAGCAGCGAGTGGGCCCCGTTCAGGAGCCACAACTTGCGGTTCTCGTACGGCTCGATGTCGCCGACAAACACCGCACCGGCGTCTTCCCACCGGGGCCGGCCCGCAGGAAAGTCACCGCTGAGCACCCAGTTGGCGAAAGGCTCGGCCACCACCGGAGACGTGTCGCGGTAGCCGCAGGACGCTTCGACGGCTTCGAGGTCCGCATGGGTGGTGCGCGGCGTGATCCGGTCCACCGAGGTGCTGACGAAGCTGACGTTGCCCTCAATCCACACAGCGAGCTGAGGGTCCCATGCGCCGGCGACGCCCACCACGGCGTTCCGCGCCACGGTGCCGTTACTGGAGAGGTTGTCGCAGCAGACGACGGCGAGCGGACCCGCATCGGCAGCCCGGCGCGCGGCGAGGGCAAAGACCAGCCGGCCCAGCGGCGTCGCCGCGTTTCCGCTTCCGGAAGACAGCAGCGCAAGGTCGGCCACGACGTCGGGAGCGCTGCGGTCGAGCTGACCGTCGGCGCCGAGCCGGTAGGCGGCTTCGGTGACAGTAAGGGTGACGACGCCGGTCTGCGGGGCCGCGACCAGCTCCGCCAGCCGCTCCACATCGGCCCCGTCCACGGCCTCCACGATGCTGCCGACCACGTCGAAGGAGTCGCCGCCGTCGGACCGTTCCACCAGCGTGAACAGCCCGTCCTGTTCTGCCAGGGCCAGGGCAGCATCGGGGCGCCGGCCGGTGAAGGCAGCAATGCCCCAGTCGGCGGCGTCGCTGGCCCGGTGGGTATACCAGGCCTGGTGCGAGCGGTGGAAGGCGCCGAGCCCCAGATGGACGATGCGGATGGGGGCCATGGTGCCCGGCTGCAGGGTGCGGTCGAGCCTCGGCCGGTCCACGGCAGCCGCCTTTTCGGGCCGCAGTCCGACGCTCACAGCTTGAAGACCCTTCGCGGCGATCCGTCCACGATGTCCACGATGAGTTCGTGGGCCCGCTCCTCACTGACGCGGTGCTCGGCCACCAGCCGGGCGAGGAAGGAGGCCTCAATGCGGCGGGAGGCATCGTGGCGGGCGGGGATGGAGCAGAAGGCGCGCGTATCGTCGATGAAGCCCGAGGAACGGGAGAAGCCGGCGGTCTCGGTAACGGCAGAGCGGAAGCGGAGCATGGCGTCCGGGGCGTCAAGGAACCACCACGGGGCGCCAAGGTAGACGGACGGGTAGAAGCCGGCCAGCGGCGCGAGTTCGCGCGAGAAAACCGTCTCGTCAAGGGTGAAGAGCACCAGGTGGAAATCCTTGGCCGTGCCGAAGTCCTGCAGCAGCGGGCGGATGGCCTCGGTGTAGTTGACCGCGAACGGAATGTCGTGGCCGGTGTCGGGTCCGTACTTTTCGAACGTCGGCTCGTGGTGGTTCCGGTACGAACCCGGATGGATGGTCATCACCAGGCCGTCCGCCACTGACATCCGCGCCATCTGGTACATCATGTGCGCTTCGAACGCGTCACGGTCCTGCGCCGTGGCCGCACCGGAGCGGGCGCGGTCAAACAACCGCGCGGCGTCGCGGTCGTCAAGCTTCAGCGTGGCAGGGGTGCGCACGCCGTGGTCGGCAGACACCGCACCGTGCTCCACGAAATAACGACGTCGGTTTTCCAAGGCGGTGATGTACCCGGCATAGCCGGTGCCGCCATCGCCCGCTGCCGCGATGAGGCGGTCAACGTTCGCGGACCACGCGGGATGCGCGATGTTCAGGTAGGCGTCGGGGCGGAAGGTGGGCAGGACTCGGCCGTGGAATGTGGGGTCTGCGGCGATGGCCTTGTGGCTGGCGAGGCTGTCCAGCGGATCATCCGTGGTTGCGAGCACTTCGATGTTGAAGTCCTTGAAGAGCTGGCGCGGTCGGAAGCCTGGTTCCATGAGCTTGGCGGAGATCGCGTCGTAGCTGGCGTCGGCGGTCTCGGCACTGATCTCCCGGTCCAGGCCGAATACGCCGCTGAACTGGGTGCGGAGCCAGTAGCCGGAGGCGGTCCCCTCGAACAGCGGCCAGGCCCGGCAGAATTCGCGCCAGATGGCCCGGGAGTCCGGGGCGGTCGAGTCCGCATTCGGGGAACCTGCAGCCGAGGAGTCCGGTTGGCGCAGGCGGTCAAACGGCACGCCGCTGGCGTGGATGAGGCGGGTGACGTAGTGGTCGGGGCTGACCAGCAGCGCCGCCGGGTCGGGGAAGGGCGTGTTCTGCTCGATGACTGCGGCGTCAACGTGCCCGTGCGGGGAAATGATGGGGAGGTCCTGGACGCGCTGCAGGAGGTCGCGCGCAATGCTGCGCGTTCCCGGGTCCGCGGGCAGGAGCCTGTCTGGGTTGGCGGCAATCGAGTGTGACATAGCTCAATGGTCGGCCTTCATCCAGTTCTTGTCAACCGGTTGCCAAAGATTGCCAATTCGGTTGCGGTTAGCGTGCTGGAAGAAGCCTTCCGCTCGAGCCGCGCAGCACGAGCTCCGTCTCCACGCGCAGAGTTGCGGCAGGTTCGCCGTCGCCGTGCAGCAGGTCCAGCAGGAGTGTGGTGGCTCCCGATCCGCACTCCCCCAGGGGGGAGCGCACGGTTGTGAGCGGCGGGGTGGTGAAGTCGGCACCGAAGATGTCATCGAAGCCCACGATGCTGATCTGGTCCGGCACCACCAGGCCGGCGGCCTGGAGTTCCTGCATGAGGCCGATGGCCAGGAGGTCGTTGTAGGTCAGCACGGCGGTGGCACCGCTGTCCCGCACGTCGCGCGCCACCTGCCTGCCGCCGTCGACCGTTGGTTTACCGGATTCCAGGCGCACGGCCTCGAGTCGGGACCATTCGCAGGCCGCCTGGACGCCTTCCCAGCGGCGGGCGGACATCCAGGACTGCTGCGGGCCGGCCACGAACGCGACCTTTTTGTGGCCGTTGGCGGCCAGGCTGCGGACGGCCTCGCTGATGCCCTTGTTGACGTCGGGGACCACGCAGGGCACGCCATGGACATCGCGGTTGATCACCACCACAGGCTTGTCGCGGGCGAGCGCGCGGATGTCGTCATCGTCCATGCGGGGGCTGGCGAGGATGAGCCCGTCCGCGGTGGTCATCATCCGCCGGGCCGCGGTGAGCTCGGTGACGGCCGACTCGGCGGACTCCGCCAGCACGAGGGTGTAGTCGCGGAGGGTGGCGGTGGTTTCGGCGCCGCGAATGATGTCGAAGAACGTCGGGTTGGTGATGTCCGCGACGATGAGCCCGAAGGTGTTGGTGCGGCCCGTCGGCAGGGCGCGGGCGAAGGGGTTGACCTGGTAGTTCAGTTCGGCCGCGGCATCCTCGATGAGCTTCTGCGTCCTGGCGCTGACCCGGCCGGGTTTGCTGAGCGCCCGCGAGACCGTGGACGGATTGACGCCGGCCAGTTTGGCGATGTCGTAGATGGTGGCGTTGGACTTGCCGTCCCTGGCGTGCTTCCTGGCCGGAGCCTTGGTGGCGGGGGCATCCGGCGTCTTGGGTTCGGTCACTGCCCCATCCTAACGAGGAACCGGCCCATCCAGGTGGCAGCACAGGGCATTCCCAGCGCCGGGAACGCCCTGTGCTGCCACTGAGTTGGGCGGGGTCGGAGATTACGAGCGCTCGGGGAACTTGCCTTCGCCCGCGATGCGCTTGTTCAGCTCCGCCAGGAACTCGTCCTCGTCAAAGTCCAGGCCCACCTCCGTGCCGGTCCAGCTGGAGAGGTGGATGGCGTTGGCCAGGCGGACCCCGTTGATGCCGTCCGAGCCCGGCGCCAGCAGCGGCGTGCCGTCCAGGATGTTGGCCGCGAAGTTCTGCAGCACGCCGGAATGCTGCGCACCCCAGGCGGACTCGAACTCGAGGACCTCGGTAGTGTAATACTCCTCGGGATTCAGCTGGCCCATGAAGAGTTTGCGGACATCGTCCATGTCCATGCCGTCGCTGAGTTCACGTTCCGGCCTGACCAGGCGGGTCACCGTGGCGGTCTTGGAGCCTTCGACGACGATCTTGCCCTGGTCACCCAGGATTTCGAAGCGGTCGGTTCCGGTGAGGTCGTGCGTGGCCGTGACAAAGACGCCGGTGGCCCCGTCGCCGTAGTCCACCACCGCGGTGACCTCGTCCTCAACGGCGATATCGCGGCGGAAGCCGTAGGCCACCTTTGCGTACACCGACTTGGGCACGCCGCAGATCCATTGCCACAGGTCCAGCTGGTGCGGGGCCTGGTTCACCAGGACGCCGCCGCCTTCCCCGCCCCACGTGGCGCGCCATTCGCTGGAGTTGTAATAACCCTGCGGCCGCCACCAGTTGGTGATGATCCAGTTGGTGCGGCGGATAGCGCCGATCTCGCCGTTATCGACGATCTCCTTGAGCTTCTGGTACAGCGGGTTGTTGCGCTGGTTGAACATGATGGCGAAGGACAGCTCGGGCTTGCCGGCGGCAAACTCGTTGAGCTCCCTGACCTGCTTGGTGTACACGCCCGCGGGCTTTTCCACGAGCGCGTGGATGTTGCGTTTGAGCGTTTCGATGCCCATTTCCGGGTGCAGGAAATGCGGGACGCAGGTGACCACGGCGTCCACGTCGCCGCTTTCCAGCATGGCGATGTAGTCGTCATGGAAGGGCACGTCAGCGTACTGGGAAGCCGCTAGTTCCTTCTTGGCTGGGTCGGTGTCGCAGATGGCGCCGATCACCATGTTCGGGACCAGTCCCTCCGTGATGAACTTGGCGTACGCGCCGCCCTGCTGGCCCAGGCCGATGATGCCAAGGCGTACTTTCTTACTCATGTGCTGATACTCCGTTGTTTAGAAAAGGTCGGCGTGGCCCATGGCCACGAGGTTGTCGTAGGAGGTCTGCAGCGCGTCCCAGACGGTGCGGCCGTACAGCTGGTCCTGCTCCACCAGAAGGTACTTTGCGCCGGCAGCCCGCGCGGCGGGGACGATGGCGGGGAAGTCCAGGTTTCCCTCGCCCACTTCGGCGAACTGCACCACGTCCTTGAACTCGGCCATGAAGCCTGCGATGTCACCGGATTCCAGCAGCCCGAAGGCGGACTCCGGCAGCTGCCCGATCCGGTAGTCCTTCAGGTGCACCATGGCGGTGCGTCCGGCGTACTTTTCCAGGGTCCGGACCGGGTCCAGGCCGCCACGCTGCACCCAGTGGACGTCAATTTCCATGCCCATCGCCGGCGAATTCTCCGCAATGATGTCCAGCATGTACTGGCCGTCGAACTTCGCAAACTCGATGTGGTGGTTGTGGTAGTAAAGGCTGATGCCGTGCTCCTGCAGGCGTTCGGCGTAGTCGTTGGCTTCCCGTGCGAAGTCGACGACGGCGTCGAGGGACTTCATCGCGGGGAACGGCAGCATGCCGATCCGCAGCAGGTTGGAGTCCAGCGTCTTGGCGTCGTCCACGATCTTGCCGAAGTCTTCACGGAGCGAATCGCCCGGCCGGCCCTGGGGTTTCTCCAGCATGACGGACAGCGCCGCGATATCCATCCCGAGTTCGCTGCGGAAGCGGTCCAGTTCCGCCACGTTGTCCGCCGTCATCGGGATCTGGGAAATTTCGACGGCGTTGTAGCCGATCGCGCTGACCTTGCGGAGCGTTTCGAACGCCCCGAGTTCGCTGAAGCTGTCCTTCAGCATCATCGCTTGTACGCCAATGGTGGCCATGGTGGTCCTTTCGTTGGTGGCGGTCGGTCCCCTAGGCAGGGACGCCGGCCTGTTCGTTCTGCTGCCGCTGGATCTCCAGCAGGCGGTGCCGGTCCGCCCGGCGCTGTTCCTGCCGGTCCGGGTCGGGCACCGGGGATGCCAGTAGGAGCCGCTGGGTGTAGGGGTGCTCGGGATCGCGGGTGACCACCTCGGCAGGCCCCTGTTCGACGATCTCGCCGTGGTACATCACGGCAACGCGGTGGCTGATGTGCCGCACCACGTCGAGGTCATGGGAGACGAACAGGTAGGACACGCCGGTGTCCTTCTGGATCTGCAGGAACAGGTCCAGGACGCGTGCCTGGGTGGAGAGGTCCAGGGCACTGACGGGTTCGTCGCAGACGATCAGCTTGGGTGAGAGCGCCAGGGCCCGGGCGATCGCGACGCGCTGGCGCTGGCCGCCGCTGAACTCCCGCGGCAGGCGGTGGATGGCGTCCGAGGGCAGGCCAACCTGGTCCAGCAGTTCCCTGACGCGCGTCCTGGCCGCCTTCTGCTCCATGCCCTGCACGCCGAGGGGCTCGGCGAGGATGTCGCCGATTTCCAGGGCCGGGTTCAGGGAGGTGTACGGGTCCTGGAACACCACCTGCAGGTCACGGCTCAGGATCCGGCGCTGCTTGCGCGTGGCCTGGCTGATGTCCTTGCCCTCGAAGACGATCCTGCCGCCGGTCACGGGCGCGAGGCCAAGGACGGCCCGGCCCAGGGTGGTCTTGCCGGAGCCTGATTCGCCCACCAGGCCAAGGGTCTCGCCCTGGCCGATGGAGATGTTGATGTCCGTCAGCGCCCGGAACGGCCGGGCCCGGAATTTCTTGCTGGGGTACTCGACCACCAGGTTGTCCACCGTCAGCAGCGGTGCGCTTTCCTTGAGTTCCACAGTATTCATGCCACCGGTTCCTTCTGGCTGGATACAAGCATGGACATGGGGGTTTTGCCCTCGAGCATGGACGCCAGCAGGGTCTGCGTGTACCGCTCCTTCGGATTCCGGAGGATGTCGCGGACGGATCCCTCCTCCACCAGCCGGCCATTCTGCATGACGGCCACCCGGTCGCAGAGGTCCGCCACCACGCCGAAGTTGTGGGTCACCAGGATGACGCCGATGTTCAGCCGCTGCTGCAGCTCGCGCAGGAGGTCCAGCACGTCGGCCTGCACCGTGACGTCCAGGGCCGTGGTGGGTTCGTCGGCGATCACCAGGTCAGGTTCGCAGCTGATGGCGCCGGCGATCAGGACACGCTGGGCCATGCCGCCGGACACCTCGTGCGGGTAGGCGCCGAAGGTCCGCTCCGGATTCACGATGCCGACGTCGGCCAGCTGCTTCAGCGCGCGCTTGCGGGCTTCCTCCTTCGAGATTCCAAGGACCCGCACCATGGGGGTGACCAGCTGGTAGCCGATGGTGAACGCCGGGTCCAGGTTGCTCATCGGCTCCTGCGGAATGTAGGAGATCCGCTTGCCCCGCAGCTTGGACAGCCGGTCCTGGCTGACCCGGTCCTCGCCCGGCGCCACCGTGAACTTGCCGTCGAACTGGATGGATCCGGCCACAATACGGGCGTTGTCCGGGAGCAGGCCCAGGATGGAGAACGCGGTCTGGGACTTCCCGGATCCCGACTCCCCCACGATGCCGAGGATTTCGCCGCGGTCCACGTGGAAGGAGACGTCGTCCACCACCTTCTTGACAGTACCGTCGGCCTGCGGATAGCCGACGCCGAGGTTGGTCACCTTCACGAGGTGGTGCTCGGTTCCAAGCTCGACGGCGGCCACGGACTTACGCGACTGGCCCGCCTTGGCGGGTGCCGCCGTCGTGCCTGCCGCAGAAGCACCCGGAGCCGGTGTCCGCTTCCTGCGGTGCTTGATCTTCTCACCGTCCTCGAGCGCGTCCCGGATGGCGTTGCCCAGCAGGACGAGTCCGCCGATGGTCAATGCCATGGCAAACGCCGGCCAGAAGAGCAGTGTCGGGGTCAGGTAGACGTTCTTGAAGCCTTCGGACAGCATGACGCCCCAGGTTGCCTTGGTCGGGTCGCCGAGACCGAGGAACTCGAGTCCGGACTGGATGGCGATGGCTACGCCGGCGATGGCCGCCGTCTGGATGATGATGGGGGCGCGGACCACGGAGAAGATGTGGCGGGCAATGATGCTCAGGTCCGAGAGTCCGGATACACGGGCGGCGTCGACGTAGAGCTCGTTCCGCACTGACTGGACCGCGGCGCGGGTTAGCCGGAAGTAGGACGGGCTGATGAGGATGCCGAACGCGATCATGGAGATCCACACCGAAGGACCGAACGCGGCACGGATGGTGAGCAGCACAATCAAGCCCGGGAGGCTCATGAGGATGCTGACAACCCAGTTGGAGACGGCCTCGAACCTGCCTGAGTAGTAGCCGGCGATCAGGCCGGCCGGGAGGCCGATGGCAATGGCAACACCGGCACACAGCAGCGCCGAAAGGAGGGTCAGCTGGGCTCCGAAGAGCAGCCTGCTCCAGTTGTCACGGCCGGCGCTGTCCGTGCCCAGGATGTTCACCCCGTCGGGCGCCGCCAAGGTCTTGGTGATGTTGGCAAAGTTCTCGTCGAAAGGTGCCAGGACGGGGGCGAGGATGGCCAGCGACGCTATACCCGCCAGGATCACCAGGGATGCGATGCCGAGGGGGTTCCTGAGGAGCCGGCGCATCACGGTGGAACGGACCACCGTTCCGCTCTGCCCGGTTTGATGCGGCCCCGCCGGGGCGGGCGCGGCAACAGCCGCTGTTTCTACGGAATCACTCATGACACACGCACTTTCGGGTTGAGCCAACCATTGAGGATGTCCACCAGGAGGTTCACGACGATGACCACCACCACGGTGTACATCACCACCCCCATGACCACGGGCAGGTCCGTCTGGCCCGTGGCGGTGACCGCGAGCGGACCCATGCCCGGGAGGGCGAAGATCTGCTCGATGATCACCACACCGCCCAGCATGCCGATGAGCTGCAGGCTGAGCACGGTCAGGCCGGCCGGAGCGGCGCTCCGCAGCACGTGCTTGAACAGGATCTCGCGCTCTCCGACGCCGCGGCTGCGCAGCGTGCGGACGTAGTCGCGTTCCAGCTGCTTGATGACGGCGCTGCGGATCTGCTGCGCACCGCCGGTCACGCCGTTGATCAGAAGGGCGATGACCGGAAGGGTCATCGAGTAGACCCACGCCTCGGGACCCACCTCCGGAGAGATGGTGCTGGTGGCGGGAAAGAAGCCCAGCTGGATGGCCAGGAGGGTCACGAGGAAGACGCCGATCACGTACCCCGGGATGGAGTCGCCAACGATCGCGCCCACCTGGACCAGCCTGTCCACCCAGCCGCGCTTGACGGCTGCGGCAACGCCGATCAGCGCTGCGCAGATGGCGATCAGGATCATTGCGGCAAAAACCATGGTCATGGTCACCGGGATCCGGGTGGCCAACGAGTTGGCCACCGGTTCCGACGTGAACCAGGAGACTCCAAGGTTCCCGCCCAGGGCATCGCCCAGCCAGGCGAAGTAGCGCGTCAGGAGGGGCTGGTCCAGCCCCAGTTCCTGTTCTTTCAGGGCAACCTGTTCAGGGGTGGCCTGGTCGCCCAGGATGTTCCGCGCAATGCTGCCGCTGGATGTGTACAGCAGAGTGAAGGTGAGCGCCGAGACTACGAACAGCACCACCAGACCGCTGCCCAGTCTTTTCGCAATGAACCTGATCATGGGGTCCTACTTGGCCGGCGAGTAGTTGTAGATGGACGGAACGGCCTGCTGGACCTGCGGCGTGACGTTCACCTTGGCGTTGTGGTAGTACATCTGGTTCACCCGGAACAGCGGCGCGAACCATGCCTGTTCCACCACATATTTGTTGACTTCCTGTGCCAGCTTGCCTGCATCCTCGCCCCCGGTCCGGACAGCCTGGATCTTTTTCTCGAGCTCCGGCGTCGTGTTCTTGAACGGGTTGTACAGGGCCTTGGTGGAGACGATCTGGTCAATCGCCACAGTGGGCTCGCCCTGGAAGAGGTTGAAGAACAGTGCGTTGTACTTCCGGGCGGCAACGTCCGAGGTGAAGGTATTGGTGATCGCTGCACCGGGCTTCAGGGTGATGCCGACGTCTGCGAGTTGCTGCTGCAGAACCGAAATCAGGGTTTCAGCCCCCGGAAGGGTGGGGACGTCCAGAGTCACGTTGTTCTCGAAGCCGGATTCCTTCAGCAGCAGCTTGGCCTTGGCGGGGTCGTAGCTATAGTAGTTTTCCAGCTCCTCCATCCATGCGCCGCTGTCCTTGCCAAACGGCTGCGAGGTCGGGGTTCCCTGGCCGAGCATCACCTGTTCAAGGATGGTCTTGCGGTCGAACGCGTAGTTGATGGCCTGGCGAACCTTGACGTTGGCCAGCGCCGGGTTCTTGGCACCGTCCCGGTCCAGGAGGAGCAAACCGGACCAGTCGACCTGGTTGGTTTCGAGCTTCATCTTGGTGCCTTCGGCCTGCTTGCCGTTTTTCGGGTCCAGGAGCGTGGCGTCGATCTGGCCGGAAACCAGGGCGTTGGTGCGGGCTGTGGGATCGGTCAGGATTTTGAGGGTGAGCTTCTGGAACTTCTGCAGGTCCTTGTTCCAGTAGTCCTTGCGCGCAGTGAAGACCGTCTGGGAGTCCTTCACGGAGGCAGCCTTGTCCATCACGTACGGGCCAGAGCCGACCGGCAGGGTCTTGATGGCCTCGGTGCCCAGGGCCTCGGGGCTTCCCATCAGGCCGGCGGCCTGGCTCAGGAAGTATTCCAGGGCCGGCTCCGCGGCGCTGAGGTTGATGTCGATGGTGTCCGCGTCCACCACGCTCACGTCCTTCACGGAGGCGAGCTGGGCCATCTGGGGGCCGTTGGCCTTCTTGAAGTGGTCCAGGTTGGCCTTCGCGGCCTCGGCGTCGAACTTGGCGCCGTCGCTGAAGGTGACGTCGGTCCGGAGGTCCACGGTGAGCTTGGTGTTGGTGCTGTTGTACTTCCAGTCGGTAGCCAGCATGGGGCTCAATTTCCCGTCCGGTTCGCGCAGGATCAGGGTGTCATACGCGGCCTGGTACGGCTGCAGCCCATGGCCGACGTGGGCCTGTGCGGGATCCCAGGAGGTGATGTCCCGGAGGGTGCCCAGCGTCAGCGCTGTTCCGGCGCTTCCACCGCCGGCGTTTGAGCCCGAGCCGGCGCCGCCGCCACATGCGGTGAGTGCTAGCGAGGCGCTCAGTATGATGGCGGTTGCTGCCGCCTTGGGACCTAACTTCATTGTTGGCTCCTTGAAAGGAATTAGAAGGGAGTCTGTAGAAACGTGGGCTTTTTGATGAGGCCGGTGTGGCGTGGGCCACACGCTGGCCGTCTGGAATTCAGAGTACGCACTGTTGCACCGCTTGGCAACCGATTGTCAAAAAAGTGTTGCCATGTTTCTTGAAGAAGGCTCAGCACAGCCCAGTAGAACGGCAGAGTAGTAGTGCAGCCGGTTGCCAATGCGGAGCATTAGGAGACCCTTGCAGCGGACTCCGAATAGCTCTGGCGGTACACGTCCTTAACAATGCGCAGGGACTTTTCGGCCTCCGCGGGACTGATCCAGAAGGGATCAGCGTCGCCGAGCCGGGCGTAGAAATCGCCGATCAGCAGCTCGTGCGAGACGCCCCAATAGGACCGGCCGCCGGACTCACTGCGGCGCTCCGGAACGACCTCCACGCGCCCGTCCGCGTAAGTGATGGTGAGATCGCCGCGCAGGGTCAGCACAGCCTCCTCCGTGACCACATCCAGGGTGACCGGGGCGTTGGTGGCATGGGCCAGCGTGGCATAGAACGCGCTCCGCGCACCGTTGGCGTGTTCCGCCACGAACTCCGCAGTGTCCTCCACCTCGATGGTTCCGCCCAGGAAGCGGGTGGACGCGTTGCCGCTGACGGCCGTCACGTCACCCACCAGCCACTGGAGCAGGTCCACGGTGTGGATGGCCTGGTTCATCATCAGGCCTCCCCCGCCGCCTGCCCAGCTACCCCGCCATGGCCGGTCGCGGTAATACTCCGCGGTGCGCTGCCACATCACCGTGGCCGAAGCCCCCAGCACGCGCCCCAGGCCGCCTGCGGACAGCAGCGAATGCATGGCCTGCGACGTCGCGTTGTACCGGTTCTGGAAACACACCGCGATCTTCGCCCTGCCGGCAGCGGCGACTTCGACCAGCCGCCGTCCCTCCGCGAGCGTATGGGCCAGCGGCTTCTCGACGATGACGTGCACGCCGCGCTCGAGGCAGTCCGCCGCAACCGAGGCGTGCCGGTCATGCGGGGTGCAGATGTGCACCACGTCCGGGCGGACAGCTTCGATGAGGCTCTGGTGGTCCGCAAAGCCCGGGACGCCGTAGGCGGCCATCGCGGAAGCCAGCCGCTGCGGGTCCGGATCGCAGACGCCCACCAGGGTGGCGCCGTCGAGTTTTGCTATCGCCTCGAAGTGCACAGAGGAGACATCGCCACAGCCGATGACGGCCGCCGTCGTACTCACGACAGTTCTATTCCGTTTTTCGCGGCGAGCGCGGCGAAGGCGCGGGCAGCGGTTCCGAAAGCCACCGGGCCGGAGAATCCGCCCAGCTCGTGGGCGCTGGCCAGGTGCGGTTCCAGCGAGGCAAAGCCGGTGAATCCGTCCGCCTTAAGGGCGGCGATGGTGGCATCGAGTTCGCCGTCGCCCTCGCCGGCAGGCACCACTTCGCCGGTGGTCGAGAGCGCGTCCTTGACCTGGAAGTACTCCAGGTAGGGGCGCAGCATGGCGTAGCCGTCGGTGTAGGGCTTGACGCCCACCTGGACGAAGTTGGCGTTGTCCCAGGCGATGCGCAGGGCCGGCGAATCCACTGACTGCATGATGTCCAGCACGCGTTCCGGTGTATCCCCGTAGATCCCCTTTTCGTTCTCATGCAGAAGTACGACGCCGGACTGCTCGGCGAGCGCCGCAAGGGCACCCATGCGGGCCAGGACATCCTCCCGGATGCCCTCAAGGCTTTGCCCCTCCGCCCGGTAGAAGGAAAAGATCCGGATATACCGGGCGTCCAGGCCCCGGGCCACGGAGATGATCTGCTTCAGCCGCTCCAGCTCGTGTTCCACCGGGAGGCTGACATCCACCTTGCCGATGGGGCTGGCGACCGCCGAGACCTTGAGGCCCTTGCTGTCCAGGATTTCCTTGAGCCGGGCAACCTGCGCGGGGGCCAGTTCGGAGACGTTGGTGCCCCAGGCGCTGCGGACCTCGATGTGGCTGGCCCCCAGGGCAAGCAATACGGCGGCCTGCACCGCCGGGTCCGGGTCGATCTCGTCGCCGAATCCCGATAGCGGCCAGACGGTGGTTGGGGTTTTGCTCACGCGGGGTCTCCTGGTTTTGGCGGCCGCCGCGCGGCAGTCCGTTCCTGGGGCAGTCCGTTCCCGGTCCGCCCCCGGCCTGAGCGCGGTGACGCAGTTCACAACAGTGTCGGAGCCAGTCTAGGGCCAGTGGCACGCCCACGACAACCGATTGCCAAACTTTGACAACCTGTGGCATTCTTGTTCAACGGACCTGTGCCGCCAGTCACAGACCCGCCATTTCGACCCGTGCCGCAAGGGCCCGGGCGGACGGAGAGAGCCGCAAAGCAAGTGGCTCGTAGGTTCAGAGAGGAGCGCCGTGGCTGCGACGCAACCAGCTGCAGTGGACCGGCCGGCCACCATCCACGATATTGCCGCGCTCTGCGGCGTGGCGGCCTCCACCGTTTCCCGCGCGCTGTCCACCCCGGACCGCGTCAATATCCGCACCCGCCAGCGGATCGAAGCGGCGGCCGCCCAGCTCCGATATGTTCCCAACAGCCAGGCCAAAGCGTTGAGCTCCGGCCGGACCGGCGCCGTCGGGGTCCTGGTGCCGGACATCACCAACCCCTTCTACTTCGACCTCATCAGGGGCACCCAGCTGCAGCTCAAGGCGGCCGGATACACGCAGCTGCTGGTGGACACGGAGGAATCCGATGAGGTGGAGGCCAGCGCCGTCGAGCAGCTGCGCAAGAGCGCGGACGGAGTGGTGGTGGCAGCATCCCGGCTCACCGACGAAGCGCTGCTGGCCGCCGCCGCGAAGATGCCGATGGTCACCATCAACCGCGACGTTGCCGGCGTTCCCGCCGTCATCATCGACACGCCGTCGGCCACCACCCAGGCGCTGGACCACCTCATCTCGCTCGGCCACAGCAGCGTCGCCTATATCGCCGGCCCGGCAACCTCCCAGTCCAGCACCCGGCGGTGGGACACGCTGTCCGGGGCGGCCGAGGAGCGCGGCGTGGAGGTCCGCAGGCTGGGACCCTTCGCCCCGAAGACGCAGTCCGGAGCCGCCGCCGCCGACGCCGCGGTGCACAGCGGAGTGACGGCGTGCATCGTCTTCAACGACCTCATTGCTATCGGGATGCTCCAGCGGCTGCGCGAACGCGGCATCAGGGTGCCCGAGGACATGAGCATCGTGGGCTGTGACGACATCTTCGGCGCCGACTTCTGCAACCCGCCGCTGTCCACCATGGCCTCCCCCATCGAGCAGGCGGGCCGCGTCGCTGTCTCCATGCTGCTGGCCCAGCTGAACCCGCTCGCCGGCGGCGTCGCACGGAGCCGCTCTGTCATGCCCACGCACCTGACGGTCCGGGGCTCCACGGGCCCGGCACCGGCCGGTCGGTAGCCGGAGGGGGCCGTCCTCTGGCGCGAACTCGGCGGAAACAGTTGAGCGGTACTGACGCCGCTGACTAGGCTGTGTCACATGCGCACACTCCAAGCCAAGATCATCGAAGAAATGGGCGTCCAGCCCCAGATCGATCCCGCAGAGGAGGTGCGCAAACGCGTCACTTTCCTGAAGGAGTACCTCAAGGCCACCGGCACCAAGGGCTTCGTCCTGGGCATCTCCGGCGGCCTTGACTCGTCGCTCGCCGGGCGGCTCGCACAGCTCGCGGTCGACGAGCTGCAGTCAGAAGGCGTGGACGCGGAATTTGTGGCGGTCCGCCTCCCCTACGGCGTGCAGCACGACGAGGATGACGCGCAGGCCGCCCTGGACTTCATCAAGGCCTCGAAGGAATGGACGTTCAACATTTCCGCCGCCGTGGACGGCTTCGAGGACGAGTTCGAAAAGACCGTCGGCAACGGGATCTCCGACTTCCACAAGGGCAACACCAAGGCCCGCACGCGCATGATCGCCCAGTACGCCCTGGCCGGAGAGCACAACTACCTCGTCATCGGCACCGACCACGGCGCTGAATCCGTCACCGGATTCTTTACCAAGTACGGCGACGGCGGGGCCGACATCCTGCCGCTGTTCGGCCTGAACAAGCGGCAGAACCGGACCCTGCTGGAACACCTCGGCGCCCCGGAGCGGGTGTGGAAGAAGGTGCCCACGGCCGACCTCCTGGACGACAGGCCTGGCCGCACCGACGAGGACGAACTGGGCCTGAGCTACGACCAGATCGACGACTACCTCGAGGGCCGCGACGTCGGCGACAGCGCAGCGGAGCTGATCGAGGAGAAGTACCTGCGGACCCGGCACAAGCGCACAGTTCCCGTCAGCATCTTCGACACCTGGTGGAAGCACGCGGGTCCGGAAGAGGCCAGGGCAGGTCTCTAGCCGCGGGCCTCCTGACGCGCCTAGGGCAGCAGCAGGATCTTCCCGCGGCCGTGGCCGCCGCGGCTGATTTCCAGCGCATCGGCGGCCTCGATCAGTGGCATCCGGTGCGCGATCGTGAAGGTAATCTGGCCCTCCGCGGCGAGCGTCCCCGCTTCCGCCACCCGGCCTTCCAGCTGTTGTACGGCCACCAGGCCGGCCGCCGATGACTGCTCGCCCGGAACTGTGGTCACCGCCCGGCCGGCGCCCTGGAGCAGCTCGGCCGTTGCTGCCAGCGAATCCTCGCTCCCCACGGTGTCCAGGACAGCGGTGACTGTTCCGGCGTCGTCGGCCAGGGAACGCACCCGTTCGGCCAGGCCGCGGCCGTACGTCACGGGTTCGGCGCCCAGTTCGCTGAGGTACTCCTGGTTGGCCTCTGACGCCGTGCCGATCACGCGTGCCCCGAAGGCCTGCGCGATCTGGACCGCGGCCGAGCCAACCCCGCCAGCGGCTCCGTGGACAAGCACCGTGTCCCCGGCTCCCACCGCGAGCTGCTTCAGGGCCGAATACGCCGTGCCGCCTGCCACCGGAATGCACGCTGCCTGTTCGAAGTCCACGCCCGCCGGCAGGGGGGTCAGCTGGTCGGCCGGCACCACGGCCGCTGTCCGGTAGCCGCCCACGAGTCCGTTCCAAATGACCTCGTCACCCACCGCAAACCCCTCAAAAGCGGTCCCGACGGCGGTCACGACGCCGGCCGCTTCGCAGCCGGGCACCGCCGGAAAGCCCAAAGGCGTCCACTTTTTCAGGTAGCCGGCCACGAGTTTCCAGTCTACGGGGTTGACGCTGACCGCCCGGAATTCCACCCGGACCAGGCCGTCGCCCGGCTCGGGCAGCTGCTCCGTCCCCACCTTCAGGACCTGCGGACCGCCGTATTCCTCAAAGTAGACCCGTGTGCTCATGGCCCTGGCTCCTTCGGTGCTGTCCGGCTTTTCTGCGGACAGCGCTGTCCGCAGAAGGTGGGCTCGTCTGCGGACGGCGCTGCAGGGGATCCCTCTGCAAGGGTAGGCACGGGCAGCAGGCACCACAACAGTTCCAGCAGTCCCGTCCGGCGATGCTGCGCAGCGCCAGGTGCGGCAGCTAGTTCTGCCGCCTACGCTGCCCACCCGCGCCGAGCCGAACGGTGAGCCGGTGGGCCTCCTCCAGCAGGAGCCGTCCCAGCTGTTCGCGCCGGTCTTCACGGAACCGGGGTTCGATGCCGGTCAGGGACAGCGCCCAGGACGGACGCCCAGCCTGGTCGAAGACCGCTGCGCCCATCCCCCAGCTGCCTTCGAGCACCAAGCCGGGGTTCACCGAGTAGCCCCGGCGGCGGGTCTGCTGCAGGCCCTTCCGGACCAAGTCTTCCGGGTGCCCGTCGGCGTATTTGCTGGCGTGAGCAGCCCAGTCGGACAGGATCTGCTCCTGTTCCGTCTCGGGCAGGAACGCCATGATCGCCGTTCCTGCGGATGCCACACCCAGCGGAAACCGGACGCCCTCGTGAAGCACGAAGGAGCGGACAGGGAAGCTGCCTTCTTCCCTCAGCAGGCACACGGTTTCAGAGCCCCGGCGAATCGAGAAGAAAGCGCTCTCGCCGGTCTCCTCCGCAAGCCGGCGCAGACTGGGCCTCGCGAGGTCCTCCAGCGGGAAACGCGCGGCAGCAACCGAGCCCATCAGCAGGGCCTCGGGGCCGAGCACCCAGTTCCCGCTCAGGTGATCGTGGTCGAGGAGGCCCTCGGCCGCGAGTGACGTGAGCAGGCGGTGCACGGTAGGACGCGTCAGCCCCGAGTCACGCACAAGCTCCGCGAGCGGGCTCCCTTCCGGCTTGCGTCCCACGATTCGCAGGAGCCCCGCGATGCGGCTGACGACCTGTGCGCCTTGGACCGGTGCCTGATTCACGACTTCTCCCGATGATCCATATTGTGGACACTCACCAGCCTATCGTCCACAGTGTAAAAGCGCGAGTAGCCCCGGGCCTTAGAGCCTTGACACCGTCGTCTCGGCCCGCCTACGCTCCACAGTCAGAACCAGCGTCCATAAAGTGGACTATAACGAGCTCAACGAGGAGATGCGATGTCGAAACTGAAATCCGGAGCCGCCCAGGCCCTGCACAATGTCCTGCAGGACGGGATCACCCTTGCCGTGGGTGGCTTCGGCTTGAGCGGCATCCCCTCCGACCTGATCGAGGCCGTGCGCGATTCGGGCGTGAAGGACCTTACCGTGGTGTCGAACAACATGGGGGTCGACGGCAAAGGCCTAGGCATCCTGATCGAGGCCGGCCAGGTCCGTAAGGTCATTGCGTCCTACGTCGGCGAGAACAAGCTGTTCGCCGAGCAGTACCTCGCCGGCGTCCTCGAAGTGGAGTTCACCCCGCAGGGCACCCTGGCCGAGCGGCTGCGCGCCGGCGGCGCCGGCATCCCTGCCTTCTACACCAAAACCGGGGTGGGAACCCTGGTTGCCGAGGGCAAACCGCACGAGGTGTTCGACGGCGAAACGTACGTCCGGGAGCGCGCCATTCGGGCCGACGTCGCACTGGTCCATGCCCACACCGCCGACACGGACGGCAACCTGATCTACCGCTACACCGCCCGGAACTTCAATCCGGTGGTCGCCACCGCCGGCGCCGTGACCGTTGCTGAGGCGGAGGTCATCGTCGAACCCGGCGCGCTGGATCCGAACCACATCGTCACGCCCGGCGTCTACGTCCAGCACCTGGTCCGGGCCAGCAACAGGGTCAAGGACATCGAACAGCGCACCGTCCGCCCCCGCGCGGACCGGATCAGCCCCGAACTCGTCAACAACTAACAAGGAGACTCCCGTGGCCTGGACCCGGAATGAGATGGCCGCGATCGCGGCCGAAGAACTGAACGACGGCGACTACGTCAACCTCGGCATCGGCATCCCCACGCTGGTAGCCAACAACCTGCCCGACGGCGTGCGCGTGGTTCTGCAAAGTGAAAACGGACTGCTCGGCATGGGCCCGTTCCCGTACGAGGGCGAGGAGGACGCCGACCTGATCAACGCCGGCAAACAGACCGTCACCGTCCTGCCAGGCGGCAGCATCTTCGACTCCGCCACCTCCTTCGGCATGATCCGCGGCGGGCACGTCAAAGTCGCCATCCTCGGCGCCATGCAGGTCTCCGGCAACGGCGACCTCGCCAACTGGACCATCCCCGGCAAGATGGTCAAGGGCATGGGCGGCGCCATGGACCTCGTCGCCGGCACCCCGCGCGTCGTGGTCCTCACCGAACACAATGCCAAAGACGGCAGCCCCAAGATCGTCACCGGCTGCACCCTCCCCCTGACCGGTGTGAACGTCGTGGACCGCGTCATCAGCGACCTTGCCGTCTTCGACCTCTCCAAAAAGGACGACGGCGGCCGCCGGCTCACCCTCACCCGCCTCGCCCCCGGCGTCACCGTGGACGAAATCCGGGAGAAAACCGGCGCCGAGTTTACTGTTGCCCTGGACCTCGCCGAACCGGCCCAGCTTTGACGGGCAACCTCGCCGCGGAGGCGCGAACGGTGGCGGCCGGCGGTCCAAAAGCGGGCCAGTCCGGCCGCCGCACTTTGACGCTCAGCTCCGCGACCGGATAAGCCGGGCCATCCCGGCAAAGCCCAGCCGCTCAGCGTTCTCCAAGGCCGTCCTGCCCTGCGGGTCGCGGATGTTGGGGTCTGCCCCGGCGTCCAGCAGCTGCCGCACCACGTCCTGCTGCCTCGGACCTCCGTTGTTCAGGAGGATGGCTTCCTGCATCGCGGTCCAGCCAAGATTGTTGACGTGATTGACGCGGACACCGGCGGCGATGAGAATCCGTACTGTCTCCACATGCCCATGCTCGCTGGCCGGAATCAGGGCGGTGCCGCCAAAACGGTTGGTGCTCCTGACGTCCGCACCGTGGGCCAGGGTCAGCCGCAGAATCTCATTGAAGCCCTCGGCGCCCGCGTACAGGAAGGCCGAATCCTGGATCGAGTCCTTGGCGTTCACGTTCCCGCCTTCCCGGATCAGCTGCGCCACGAGCGGCGCGTCGTTGGCTTTCGCGGCCAGGACCAGCCGATGGTCCAGCTTCTGCTGCTCAGCCGGAGACAGGGCAGGAGGTGCAGTGGCGGGAGCCGACGACGGCGGCCGCGCAGTGCCGCTCGCACCGGAACCGCCCGACGTCGTCCGGCTGCCATGGGCTGAAGCGACCGGGCTGGAACTGACTGGGGCCGGGTCCCCGGCCGACGGGGCGCCGGAGCAACCTGCCAGCAGGGACGCCACGAGCACCGCCAGGCCGGCGAGCGAAAAAGCGCTGGCTGGCCGGCCGCCGTCGTTCCTGTCTTTAACCACAGGCCGCAACCTACTTGGCGGCAATCACGGCGGCGCCAGCCTCGGCGCAGGCTTCGTCCAGCTTGCCGTCGGGGGCGCCACCGACGCCAATGCCCGCCACGGAGACGCCGTTCACCTTCAGCGGGACACCGCCGCGGAGGAACAGTGTGCCGGGAAGGTCCGCGATGCTCGGCCCGTTGCCGGAGATGCGCTTGGCAAGTTCACTGGTGGGGCTGCCGAGTGCTGCGGCCGTGTACGCCTTGCGCTTGGCCGACTCGATGGTGTGCTCGGCGGCATTGTCGCCACGCAGGAGGGCCTGGACGGTGCCGAACCGGTCCACGAGGGCCACCGTGACGAACGGCAGCTTGTCGGCCTGGCACTTGGCGAGCGCAGCGCCCACTGCCTTCGCCGAGGCGCCAACGGTGATCCGGTTCTGGGCGACGACGTTGTCCGCACCCGGCTGGACATCCGCGGCGGGCACAGCCGCCGCGGGCTGGACCGAAGCCGCTGCGGGGGAAGGCCCGGACCCCGAATTGGTGAGGGCGGCACCGGCGGTGATGACGAGCGCTCCGGCCGCGGCGGCGGCAAAAATCTTCTGGGACTTCTTCACGGTGGTTCTCCTTCAATAAGCGGGGCGCAGCCCATGTTGGCGGGCGCAGCAAAACGGCTGCATCTCCATGGTGAACCTGTGCCACCACGGGCGCATCAGGCCATCAGTTGGGACCGGCTCGTACTTCCGGATGGCGGTATCAGCCAAAAGGCTGAGAGACCAGCAACGATGCGCGCAATAGCATGGTTCCTAGCACGCCTCCCACCGGAACCGGACCCGCCCATGCCCTTCACCGCCCCCACTGCACCGGAACTACTTCCCGCACGGACCGGCCATGTTCCGGGCAGCCGGCTTGGACGGATCGACGCCGCGGTCCACCTCGGCTTCGCCGTGCTCATCGTGGCTTCGGTGGTGCGCTACGTGATGCGGCACAGCGCCCAGGACAACCTGCTTGTCCTCGCGCTGGCGGCCGCCGCCTGCGCCCTGTACGCCGTCATCGCCGTGCTCGCCCAGCGCCGGCGCCCCTGGGCGGTGTGGATGTTCGTCCTGGTCGCCGTCTGGGCCGTCCTGGTGATCTCCGCACCCAGCTTCGCCTGGTGCTCGTTTGCGCTGTTCTTCCTGTGCCGCATCGCCTTCACAGGGGCGGTCGCCTACGCGGCGGCGGGGGCGACGGCGGCGGCCACCGCGGCGGGACTGTTCCGGCTCAGCGACGGCACCGATCTGGCCATGCTCCTGGGACCGCTCGCCGTCGGCGTCCTGCTGACGCTGATCTACGACCGCATTGAGCACGACGCCGCCGAGCAGCGGCGCCTGCACCGTGAAGTGTCTCTCGCCCAGGGTCAGCTAGTGGCCAGCGAGCGCCGGGCAGGCACCATCGAGGAGCGTGAGCGCGTCTCCCGGGAGATCCACGACACCGTGACCCAAGGCCTCGCCAGCAGCCTGCTCCTGCTCGAAGCCGCTAACCGTGCCTGGCCGGAGCCGGCGTCCCGGCAGGATCTTCGGCATGCCAGCGAATTGCTGCGCCGGAACCTCTCCGACACCCGCAGCCTGGTCCACGAACTCGCCTCCCCCGGCCTCGACTCCTCGCCGCTGCCGGACGCCCTGCTCCAGGCCGCCTCGCAGTACGTACCGGACGCCACGCTGCTGGTCACCGGCGAACCCCGGCAGGTGGCAGGCGAGGTCCGCCATGCCCTCCTCAGGGTGGTGCAGAGCGCCACCTCGAACATCAAGCTGCACGCGTCCGCGGATACCACCACCATCACCCTCGGCTTCCTGCCGGATGCGGTCACGCTGGACATCTACGACGACGGCGCGGGCTTCGATCCGGCGGCGGTAGCACCGCCGTCGGACGCCGGTGGATACGGACTGCGCGCCATGCGGCAGCGGGTGGAGCAGCTGGGCGGCGCCTTCTCGGTGGAAAGCGCCCCGGGCGAGGGAACTGTTGTGGCGGCGCAGCTGCCGGCAAAGGGGGAAGAATGAGCGCCATCACCGTGCTCCTGGTCGACGACCACCTCGTGGTCCGCAGCGGATTGAAGGCCCTGCTGGGGACGCAGCCGGACATCGAGGTGGTGGCGGAAGCCTCCTCGGGCGAGGAAGCCCTGACGGCTGTGGAAGGGCACGCCCCCGACGTCGTGATGATGGACCTGGCTATGGGCCCGGGCATGGACGGGATCGAGGCGATCCGGAAGGTCCGCGAACGCAACCGCAGGCAGGCCGTGCTCGTCTTCACCACCTATGATTCCGACGCCGACATTGTCCGGGCAGTTGATGCCGGGGCCATGGGCTACCTTTTGAAGGACGCCGCGCCCGAGGAAATCTTCGCCGCGGTCCGGGGCGCCGTCCAGGGCAAAAGCGTCATGAGCCCGCCGGTGGCCTCCCGCCTCTTCCAGCAGCTGCGCAACCCTGACGAGGTACTGACACCGCGGGAAGCCGAACTGCTGAGCCTTCTCACCGAAGGACTCAGCAACAGGGAGCTGGGGCAGCGGCTGTTCATTTCCGAGGCCACCGTCAAGACCCATCTCGCCCACATCTACGCCAAGCTGGGGGTGGAAACGAGGGCCGCGGCCATCGCCACCGCCATCCGCCGCGAGGGGATGCGCTAGCAGCCGCATAACGGTTGCGCGGGCCCGGCGCCGGGTCTACCGTGAGCGGCATCAGTCACCACCGCCGTCAAGGAGCCGTCATGGCCGGGTTTGTGCAGATCATTGAATTCCAGACCTCACGCATTGAGGAGGTCGAAGCGCTGGGCCGCCCGTCGAGAACCGAGGGAACCACCACACCGACGTTTCGCCGCATCACCGCCACGGCGGACCGCGACCGTCCCGGGACATACCTCACCATCGTGGAATTCGACTCCTACGAGTCGGCGATGGAGAATTCCAACCGGCCTGAGACGTCAGACTTCGCCGCCCAGATGGCGGCCCTGTGTGACGGACCCCCGGTTTTCCGCAATCTCGATGTGCAGTGGGAGGACACCGGCCAGGAGCCGGGCAGCACACCCTAGAGCAGGAAACAGCCCCTCCGAATGGGGTTTGTGGACAGAATCTCCCGTTACGGGTGGGACTCCTGATGACGGCAACTATTGCACGCCCGGCGGATGGCCCATAGGTTGGAGACAGCGGAGAACAATTTCCGCGTCTGCCTGCTGTCGGAGCAGGACCAGAAAAAGGGTTACAAAGGAAGTAGCAATGGCAACAGGCACAGTTAAATGGTTCAACGCCGAAAAGGGCTTCGGCTTCATCGCTCCGGATGATGGATCAGCAGATGTATTCGCACACTATTCAGCAATTGCCAGCAGCGGCTACCGCTCCCTGGATGAAAACCAGAAGGTCGAGTTCGAGGTGACCCAGGGCCCCAAGGGTCCGCAGGCAGAGAACATTCGCCCGCTGTAACGGCTTTCCAAAGACTCCCCTGTCCGTGCCTCGCACGCACAGGGGAGTTTTTTGGTTTTTAGCCCGGTAGAGTGCCGCCCATGGACGAAAAAGCCACCCTCCACCATTACCTCCGGACACGTCGCGCCCAGCTCCTCGCCAAGCTCGACGGCCTGGGCGAGTATGACGTCCGCCGGCCGATGACGCCCACCGGCACCAATCTCCTGGGCCTGGTCAAACACGTGGCCAGCGTGGAACTGGATTATTTCGGCGAGGTCTTCGGCCGGCCCAGTGGCCGGGTGCTGCCCTGGTTCGCCGACGGTGCCGAACCGGATGCGGACATGTGGGCCACCCCGGAGCAGACGCGTGCCGAGATCGTCGAGCTGCACCACTTTTCGGCGGCGCACACCGATGCCACCATCGAGGCGCTGCCACTGGACGCCCCCGGCGTGGTGCCTTGGTGGCGGGAAAAACGCAGGAACGTGACCCTGCACCAGATGCTGGTGCACATGTGTGCCGAGACAGCGCAGCACCTCGGACACGCCGACATCATCCGCGAACTCATCGACGGCTCCGCCGGGCAGGGCCCCGGCGACCCCAACCTTCCACAGCGGGGCGCCGCCGAGCAGTCCGCCTACGTGGAGCAACTGGAGGCCGCAGCGCGGAAAGCCGCCGCGCTGTCCGGGTAGATCGGCCTAGACGAAGGCCGATTTTCCTGTCACGGCCCGGGCCACAATCAGGGAATTGATCTCGTAGCTGCCCTCGTAGGTGTAGAGGATCTCGGCGTCACCAAAGAGTTTCCCCATCTCGAAGTCGCTGCTGATGCCGTTGCCGCCCAGCAGCGACCGGCCCAGGGCCACGGAGGCGCGGGCCAGCCGGGTGGTGGTGGCCTTGGCCATTGCCGCCTGGGCCATTTCCAGCCTGCCTTCCTCCTGGACCCGGGCCAACTGTGCCATCAGTGCCAGTGAGGCCGAGGCGTTGCCCAGGATCTCGGCGAGCTGCTGCTGGATGAGCTGGAAGCGTGCCAGCTCCTTACCGAACTGGCGGCGCTGCAGCGAATAGGAGCGGGCAACGTCAAAGGCCGCGAGCTGGATCCCCGCAGCCTGCCATCCCACCCAGGCGCGGGAATCCCTCAGCAGCTCGTTTGCCTTGGTGAAATCCGTGGCCCCCGGGAGCAGGTTGGCCTCCGGAATGCGGACGCTGTCCAGCCGGATATCGGCGTTCTGCATGATCCGGAGCCCGATCTTGTTGCTGATTTTGGTCGCCGTGTAACCGGGTCGGTCCGTTTCGACAATGAAGCCTTTGATCTGCTGGTCGGCGGCGTCCCGGGCCCACACCAGCGCAAAGTCGGCGATGGTTCCGGCGCCTATCCACCGCTTGGCCCCGTCGATGACCCACTCGCCGTCCTCCAGCCGGGCCGTGGTGGCCAGCCCGCCGGCGATGTCCGAACCGTGCTCCGGCTCGGTCAGCGCGAAGGCCCCCAACTGTGTGAAGGCGGTCAGTCCCGGCAGCCACCGCTGCTTCTGCTCCTCCGACCCCAGGGCGTCGATCATGCCGACGATCAGTTCGTTGTGGATGCCCACCAGTGCCGACAGGGAGACGTCGGCGCGGGCCACCTCAACGTACATGAGGCCTTTGAAGAGCGTGGATGTTCCGTCCGTCTGCAGCCCGCCAAGTCCGTGCTTCCCCAGCTCCGCGAGCAGCCCGAACGGGAACTCTTCCCGATTCCAGTATTCGATGGACTGGGCCCGGACCCTGGACTGCAGGAAGTCCCGGATTTCGAGATAGCGGGTCCGCTCGGCTGGCGGAAGCAGGTCGGCAACATACATCAGATCCGCATCGGCGAACGGCGGCGCCATCGTCCCCGTTTCCCCCGCCGCGGCTTTCCCCGTTGTAGCCTCTGCGGGCTGTCCGTTGTCACGTCCTTGTGGCTGCACGGGCATAGGTCCCTTCGCTCTTCCAAACCGTTGGATGTCCTAGTATATTGCACAGTGATGCGGATCACTAGGACGTGAATCCCCAGGCGAAAGGTGCCCCATGACAGTCACCGACGACTTCCGCGCCGCACGCGACCAGCTGCTCGCTTTGCGCCAGGACTACCGTCAGGCGAGGGCCAGCTTCGAATGGCCGCGGCCCAAGGAGTTCAACTTCGCCCTCGACTGGTTTGACCCCATCGCCGCCGATCCTGCCAGCGCTGCCAACCCGGCGCTGGTGATCGTGGAACAGGACGGCTCGGCCACCCGGCGCAGCTTCGCCGAACTGTCGGCCCGCTCCAACCAGGTGGCCAACTGGCTCCGCAGCCAGGGCGTGAAGCGCGGCGACCGCATGATCATCATGCTGGGCAACCAGGTGGAACTGTGGGAACTCGTGCTGGCCGGCATCAAGCTTGGCATCGTGCTGATCCCCACCACCACCCTCATGGGTCCAGCTGACCTGAAGGACCGGGTGGAGCGCGGGGAAGCGGGGTGGGCCGCCGTCGGCAGTTCAAACCTCGGCAAGTTTGCCGAGGTGCCCGGCCGCTACCGGCTGATCGAAGTCCCCGATGCCGGAACGAGCGGTGCCGCGCAGGCGCTGCAGTACGCGGATTCCACGGCGTCCCCCACTGCCTTCACCCCCGATGCCCCCACCCTGGCGGACGAAACCCTCCTCCTCTACTTCACCTCGGGCACCACCTCCAAGGCCAAGCTCGTGGAGCACACGCACACGTCCTACCCGGTGGGCCACCTGTCCACGATGTACTGGATCGGTCTGGAGCCGGGCGACGTGCACCTCAACGTGGCCTCTCCGGGCTGGGCAAAACACGCCTGGTCTAACCTGTTCGCCCCGTGGATTGCCGAGGCCTGCGTGTTCGTTTACAACTACGAACGCTTCGATGCCAGGGCCCTGATGGAGCAGATGGAACGGGAGAAAGTCACCAGCTTCTGCGCTCCGCCCACCGTCTGGCGGATGCTCATCCAGGCCGACCTGAGCCTTCTCAGGAATCCGCCCACCAAGGTTGTTTCCGCCGGCGAGCCGCTCAACGCGGAGGTTATTGGCCAGGTCCAGCGCGCCTGGGGCCAGACCATCCGCGACGGCTTCGGCCAGACCGAGACCACGGTGCAGGTGGCCAACACCCCCGCCCAGCCCGTCAAAATCGGCGCCATGGGCCAGCCACTGCCGGGGTACGACGTGGTCCTCGTCGATCCGGTGACGGGAGAGGAAGCGGACGACGGCGAGCTGTGCCTGCGCCTGGATCCCCGCCCGGCCGGGCTGATGAAGTCGTACTACGGTGACCCGGAGAAGACGGCCGAGGCCTTCCGCGGCGGCTACTACCACACGGGCGACATGGCGAGCCGGGACGAGCACGGCGTCATCACCTACGTGGGCCGGGATGACGACGTCTTCAAGTCCTCCGACTACCGGCTCTCCCCATTCGAGCTGGAGAGCGTACTGATTGAGCACCCGGCCGTGGCGGAAGCGGCCGTCGTCCCCTCCCCCGACCCGCTGAAGCTGTCCGTGCCCAAGGCATTTGTGGTGCTCGCTGCCGGCCACGAACCGGGGCCCGAACTCGCCGAGGAAATCCTGCGCTACTGCCGCGACCACCTGGCGCCGTTCAAGCGCATCCGCAGGCTTGAATTCGCCGAACTGCCGAAAACCATTTCGGGAAAAATCCGCCGGGTGGAGCTGAGGCACAGCGAGGAGCTCCGCCACGCGGACGGCGTCCAACCTGGGGTGACCGGGGTACCGCTGGGCCTGGGCACGGAATACTCCGAAGCGGATTTCCCGGGCCTGAAAAGCCAGGGCTGAGCCGTGAGCCCTCCGCTGCCCCGTGACCCGATTGCCGATGCCCAGCGCAACTGGGAGAACCACGGCTGGAGTGACGTGGCCGCGCCGATGGCTGCCATCACGGCAATCATGCGCACCCAGCAGATCCTGCTGGCCCGCATCGAGGGGGCCCTGAAGCCGTTCGGGCTGACCTTCGCCCGCTACGAACTGCTGGCGCTGCTCAGCTTCGCCAGGAGCGGCGCCCTGCCCATGAACAAGGCGAGCGCCCTGCTGCAGGTCCACCCCACCTCGGTGACTAACGCCGTCGACCGCCTCCAGACAGCGGGACTGGTGGTCCGCTCACCGCATCCCACGGACGGGCGCACCACGCTGATCGAGCTCACGCCCGAGGGCCGCACGCTGGCAAAAAGAGCGACGGCGGTGCTCAACGCCGAGGTATTCGGCCAGTCCGGTTTCGGCGACAAGGACGTGAACCAGCTCATCCGGATCCTGGGCGATTTCCGCCGGGGCGCCGGAGACTTTACGGACTGACAGGCTTTACGGACTGACCGGCTTCACCGACTGACCGGCTTCACCGACTGTCCGGCATCACGGACTGCCCGGCCGCCCGTGCCCCGCTGGAGCTCCTGGACGAACGTGTCAAGCAATGCCGCCTGCTGCGGGGAGTTGGCCAGCCGTACCAGATCGGCAGCTGTGCTGGCCACCTTGATGTTGGTGTCCTGGCTGTATGTGGCCAGCAGGTCGAAGGCGGCCTGGGAACCAATCCGCAGGATGCCCATCAGGATGCCTTTCGCCTGTTCTATGGTGCTTCGCGTGCCAAGGGCACCCTCAACCGCTTCCCGTGCCGCCCTTTCCGTTTCCCACTGCAGCGTGCTGGTCAGGTCCACGATGAACCCCTCAACAGCAATGAGCCTGCCGTCCTCCAGGAGGGCCTCGCCGGCAGTGAGGACACGGTGTTCCCGCATGCGGGCATCAAGGATGCTGTGGTAGCTGCAGAAAAATCCGCCCGCTTCGCAGGCTGCCATGAAGATGTCATGGCAGCGGTCCCTGTCGTCCGGATGCTTATGGGCGTAGAGGAGCTCCACGGTGGGCACGATTTCGCCGCGCCGGTAACCGTGGAGCGTGTACAGCTCATCGGACCATTCAAGCCGCCCCGAAATGGCGTCGTAGTGGAACGTGCCGGCAACGCAATCTGCCGGCCCGAGAGCACTCGAGTACGCCCGGACGGTTTTTGGAAGGCTCATCGCGGTTCCCTGCCGCCCTAGCCGGCCATCCTTTGGCACGGGAGGGGCATACGCATGGAGCGGGGTCGAACGGCAGCGATGCCTTCGACCGCGGCAGCCTTGCTGGGAAAAGGGCGGGATACGGCCAACACGGTGCCGTCCGGGGCGGTGAGCTGGAACCTGAAGGAGTCCCCTGCGTCAATGAAGAGTTCGAACATGCCAGCCATTTAGCCCTCCTGGATACGGGAACACGGCGTCCGGGACGCCGTCGTCGCCAGATGCAACTGAAGTTTTTTCTCCTTACCGCTTCCGCGGATGACCCGGGCGGTAATTGAGGAATTTATGAAATTGTGAACTAGATCCGCGCTCTTGGCAAGGGCGGTCCGCGGCCGCAACAGCGCTCGTTCCCGGTCCGCCAGCAAAAGTTCTCCCCGCTCGTCGGGGACAGACCGTTCTGTCTCTATACTGGGGTCTATACGCCTATGGGGGCACCGAGGTTGGCGGGCCGGCAACACCCGGCCAAGAAGCACGTGGCAAGAAGCAGTGGAAGGAATCCAGAATGGGCGACATGCCCGACGGCGTGATCCACACCGGGGTAAAGGCTGACCTGTTCAAGTCCATGGGCCACCCGGCACGCATCCGGGTACTGGAGATGCTGGTCAACGGCCCCGAGACCGTGAGCAACTTGCGGGACTGCACCGGGCTTGAGGCTTCCAATCTCTCACAGCACCTCGGCATTCTGCGGCGCCAGCGGCTGATCGTTCCGTCCCGGAAGGACGGCCGCCTGTTCTACGAACTGACGTCACCCGAAGTACGCGAGGTCCTCGAAGCGGCCCGTGGCCTGTTGGGCACCATCCTGGACGTTGGCGTCCTGCGGCAACCTAACGGCGGAACGGATGGCAACGGTTCCAACGCGGACCCGGGCGCCGCGCCAGCATCCGCTCTTACGCCGGCAGCACAAACCGCAGGCTAGGCGGGGTCGGCGACGGCGGCCGGCGCGGCATGCCCGAAAAGCCAGGCCGCGACGTCGCTCCTCAACACGACGTGCGGGCTGCCCGTTCCGCTGACACTTCCGGCTGGCACGTAGTACCCGCGGCCGCCGCCCGGACCGCCGGCAGCCCTGTCCAGCGCCTCAACGATTTTGCGGCTCAGGTGCCCCTGCGGGCCCGTGGCGTGGATTTCATCAAGCTCGGCCGCGGTGAGCCGTCCCAGTACAGCAGCGATGTCGGCCACGATCGTTCCCCTTTTCGCACGTTTGCCTGAAAAACACTTTTGCCTGAAGTGCAAGGCTAGGGCATCGCGATGAACTGCGGGTTAAATCCCGGCGGCCATTTCAGGATTCCGCTGTGGAGTTTCGCGGGTGGAATGGACTCGGGAGTCAGTACAGGAAGATGTCGATCCACGCCCGGTTGTGCGCGTGGAGCAGCACCAGGAACAGCACGAAGTCGAAGAGCAGGTGCACGCTCACGATGTACGAAAGCGACTTGGTCACCGTGAAGATGCGGGCCTGCAGCAGGGCGAAGGGGTAGATGAAGAACGGCGCCCAGGCCTTGAACCCCAGCTCCCACAGGAACGACGTGAACAGGACGGCCTGCAGCAGGTTGGCCTGCCAGTCGGGCAGGTGGCGGCGCAGCAGGGCGAAGCAGGTGCAGATGAAGAACAGCTCATCCCAGATGCCCAGGGCGTTGGTGCCGACGAAGAGCCGCGCGATGCCCTCCGGATCATGCACGGCGGGCCAGTTCGAGTAGACCCCGGTCCGGATCATGTACACGGGCAGCAAGGCGTAGCCGATCACCACGACGGCGGGAAGGTACCACTTCTCCGCACGTGTCCATTTCTGCCCGGTCCGTACCGGGAAGACCACCGCATGCTCTTTGGTGACGAAGCGCGATACAGCATAGGGGATCCCCACGGCCGCGATCATGGCCGAGCCCATGACGAGCATGTGGGAGGTGCTGACGTCGGTGGTGATGGGCACGGCACTGATGATGGCCACTCCGGCCGCGATCAGCGCGAGGTCGCGGAACAGCAGCCGGTCCACCAAGGCCGCGAGCACGAGCGCTGCAGCGAGCAGGGCATACCCCAACAGGCTCTGCTCCAGCGCGAACAGGACAAAGCCGGCCAGCGAAACCATGGCCGCCGGGACAACGCGCAGGGAAGTCCCCTTCACGGTGCGCTCCCCGGTCAGCCGGGCGCTCACCGGTGCCTGAACTCCGGCTGGCGCTTCTCCGCGAAAGCGGCCATGCCTTCCTTCTGGTCCTCCGAGGCGAAGAGCGAATGGAACAGCCGCCGTTCAAACAGCACGCCCTGCGCCAGACCCGTCTCGAAGGCCGCGTTAACGGCTTCCTTGGCCAGCATGGCGGCCGGCTTCGACTTGGACGCGATGACCTCCGCGGCCTTCAGCGCCTCCTCCACGGTGTCCGCGGCAGGCACCACGCGTGCCACCAGGCCTGAGCGCTCCGCCTCGGCCGCGTCGATGAACCGGCCGGTGAGGATCATGTCCATCGCCTTGGCCTTGCCCACGGCGCGGGTGAGCCGCTGGGACCCGCCCATGCCCGGCACCACTCCGAGGTTGATCTCGGGCTGGCCGAACTTGGCGTTGTCGCCGGCGATGATGAAGTCACACATCATGGCCAGCTCGCAGCCGCCGCCCAGCGCGAAGCCGGACACGGCCGCGATCAGCGGAATGCGCAGCCTGGTGAGATCCTCCCACCCGCGGAACCAGTCGGCGTCGTACATCTCCAGGTAGCCCTTGTCCGCCATCTCTTTGATGTCGGCGCCGGCGGCGAAGGCCTTCCCCGAGCCGGTAATCACGACGGCGCCAACGCCGGGATCCGCGTCCATGGCCGAAACCGCCGCCACGAGTTCTTCCAGCGTGGTCCTGTCCAGGGCGTTCAGCGCCTCGGGCCGGTTCAGGGTGACGAGTCCGACGCGCCCGCGGCGCTCCACCAGAATGTTCCCGTACTCGTGCGTCATCCATGCCCCTCACGTGGTTGGTTCGTCCTGAAACTTGATCCGTCCTGAAACTAAGCCTACTGTCCAGACTTGTCCCGGATATCGGTGATGATGCCGGAGAAATCCCGGCCGGCACCGCCTTCAGCGGCGAAGGCGTCGTAAATCTCGGAGGCCAGGGGGCCCATCCGGGCGGCGACGCCGGTGGACTGGAGGGCGTTCAGCGCCAACCGGAGGTCCTTGGCCATCAATGCTCCGGCGAACCCGGGCTGGTAGTCGCGGTTGGCGGGACTGGTGGGCACCGGTCCCGGGACCGGGCAGTTGGTGGTGAGGGCCCAGCACTGGCCCGATGCCGCGGACGCAACATCGAACAAAGCCTGGTGCGTCAGCCCCAGCTTTTCCCCGAGGACGAACGCCTCGCTGACCGCGATCATGGAGACGCCCAGGATGAGGTTGTTGCAGACCTTCGCGGCCTGGCCGGCTCCGTGCTCTCCGCACAGCACCGCGCGTTTGCCCATGACGTCGAACAACGGCCGCACTGTCTCGAAGTCCTCCGGCAGCGCACCCACCATGAACGTCAGGGTGCCGGCCTCCGCCCCCACCACGCCGCCGGAAACGGGCGCGTCCACGGAGCGGTGTCCGGTGTCGAGGGCCAGCCGGGCGGCTTCCCGTGCCTCGTCAACATTGATGGTGGAGCAGTCCAGGAACATGGTGTTCGGCGCAGCGGCCGCCAGCAGGCCCGGCTCCCGGTCGTTGCCCCGGTAAGCGTCCAGCACATGCTGCCCGCTCGGAAACATCGTGAGCACGATCTCGGCTCCGGGGATGGTTTCCGCGGCACTGGTGGCGACGGGGATGCCGTGCTCGCGCGCAGCATCCAGCGCGGCGGGCACCACGTCGAAGCCGATGATGTCGTAGCCTGCCTTGACCAGGTTGACCGCCATGGGTCCGCCCATGTGACCCAATCCGAGGAAGGCGACGCGCGGTTTTGCTGTACCAGGCCGGCTTGCTGCTTCAGGCACGGTTGCTTCATCAGGCATGGTCCGACTCCCTTTCCCACAGAACCAGTTCCCGGTCCCCCAACGGCGCGAAGTACCGCTCGACGTCGTCCGCGTGCACCTCCGGCAGCGTTGCCGGCTGCCACTGCGGGTTGCGGTCCTTGTCCACCACCTGCGCCCGGATCCCCTCCCGGAAGTCCGGTCCGGCGAGGCAGCGCAGTCCCACGCGGTATTCCTCGGCGAGCGCCTGGTCGAGCGTCAGCCCGCGCGACCGGCGGAGCGAGGCCAGGGTCACCTTGACGGCCGTGGGCGACTTCGCCTCGATGGTGTCCGCGGCGGCCGCTGCTTCCCCGCCCGCGGCACGCAGCCGCCGGACGATTTCCTCGGCGTCGTCCACTGAATAGCAGGAGTCGATCCAGTCCCGCTGCGCCTCCAGCGCCGAGGCGGGCGGCTTTTCGGCAAAGCGTACGACGGCGGCCTCCGCATTTTCGTCTTCCAGCGCCACCGCGAGGTCCGCGAGGCTGCCGGACGGGACAAAGTAATCGGCGAGCCCCAGGAACAGCGCATCCGCACCGCTCAGGTGGGCGCCGGTGAGGGCGGCATGGGTACCCGCCTCCCCCGGTGAGCGTGACAGCAGGAGGGTCCCGCCGACGTCGGGCACGAACCCGATGGTGGTCTCCGGCATCCCGGTCCGCGTGCGCTCGGTGACGATGCGCAGGGAGCCGTGCGCGGAGATGCCCACGCCGCCGCCCAGCACCAGGCCGTCCATGAAGGCGACGTACGGCTTGGGGAACCGTTCGATCAGTGAGTTCAGCCGGTATTCGTCCGCCCAGAAGCCGGCCGTTTCGTCGCCGCCGGCGAGGATGTCGCGGTAAATGGCCACGATGTCCCCGCCCGCGCACAAACCGCGGTCGCCGGCACCCTGGACCAGCACGGTGGCAACGCTATCGTCACCTGCCCAGGCAGTGAGTTGCTCCAGCGCGGCGGTGACCATGCCAGCCGTAAGCGCATTGACCGCTTTGGGCCGGTTGAGCGTGACCACCCCCAGCTTGCCCCGTTGTTCGAACAGCACCTGTTGTTCAGCTTCAGTCATCAGCTTCCTTCCGGCATGATGAAGCTGGCGCCCTGCCGGATACCGGAGGGCCAGCGCGAGGTCACGGTCTTGGTCTTGGTGTAGAAGCGGAAGGCGTCGGCCCCGTGCTGGTTGAGGTCACCGAACCCGGACGCCTTCCAGCCGCCGAAGGTGTAGTAGGCAATGGGCACGGGGATGGGGACGTTGATGCCCACCATGCCCACCTGCACCCGGCTGGCGAAGTCCCGGGCCGCGTCGCCATCGCGGGTGAAGATGGCCACGCCGTTGCCGAACTCGTTCTCGCTGCAGAGCCGCAGCGCCTCGTCGTAGTCGGACGCGCGGACGACGCTGAGCACCGGGCCGAAGATCTCCTCTCGGTAGATCTTCATGTCCTTGGTGACGTTGTCGAACAGCGTGGGCCCCACCCAGAATCCGCCGTCGTAGCCGTCCACGGCCAGGCCGCGGCCATCGACCAGGAGCGAGGCGCCCTCCTCCGCACCGGCCTTGATGTAGCCCTCGATCCGCTCCTTGGCCGCGGGCGTCACCACCGGCCCGAAGTCTGAGTCCTTGGCCAGGCTGTGCCCCACCTTGAGGGACTTGATCCGCTCCTGCAGCCGTGCCACCAGGCTGTTCGCGGTCTCCTCTCCCACCGGAACGGCAACGGACACTGCCATGCAGCGTTCACCGGCCGACCCGTAACCGGCGCCGATCAGGGCATCGGCGGCCATGTCCAGGTCCGCGTCCGGCATGATCACCATGTGGTTCTTGGCGCCGCCGAAGCACTGCGCCCGCTTGCCGTGGGCCGCCGCCGTGGCATAGATGTACTGGGCGATCGGGGTGGAGCCGACGAAGCCGATGGCCTGCACGCGCTCGTCCTCGAGCAGCGCGTCCACGGCTTCCTTGTCGCCGTTGACCACGTTGAAAACGCCGTCCGGCACCCCCGCCTCGGAGTAGAGCTCAGCCAGGCGCAGCGGCACTGACGGATCGCGTTCGGACGGCTTGAGGATGAACGCGTTGCCTGCCGCGAGCGCCGGCCCGGATTTCCACAGCGGGATCATCGCGGGGAAGTTGAAGGGCGTGATGCCGGCAACCACGCCCAGCGGCTGGCGCATGGAGTGCACGTCGATGCCCGCGCCGGCGTCGTCGGAGAATTCGCCCTTGAGCAGGTGCGGGGCGCCGGCGGCGAACTCCACCACCTCGATGCCGCGCTGGATATCGCCGCGGGCATCGGCCAGGGTCTTCCCGTGTTCCGATGACAGGAGGGCGGCGAGCTCGTCCATATGCTCGTTCACGAGGTCCACGAATTTGAGCAGGATGCGGCCGCGCCGCTGGGCGTTCATGGCGCCCCACTCCGGCTGGGCTTTCTCGGCGTTCGCGACGGCGTTCCGGACTTCTTCCGCGCCCGCCAGCGGCACCTTCGCCTGGACCTCGCCGGTACAGGGATCAAAAACGTCGCCGTACCGGCCGGACGTGCCGTCTACCCGCCGGCCGCCAATGTAGTGGGAAAGTTCGCGAACCATGGATGCTCCTTTGCATGACCCCGGTCATCTTTGGTGCTGAATCTACTCGGACTTCCTACTAAATTCCAGAGTCCGGCAGGTGAGGTTGCCAGCAGCACGGACGCGGTTCGAACGCGGTTCGGGTACGGTTCGGGTGGAAGCGTGCCGCCATCCGCCGGGAGTCCCATCCGCGTCCAAGTTCGGTAAGTTAGGACTGTGAAGATAGCTACCTGGAATGTGAACTCGCTGCGTGCCCGTGCCGACCGTGTGGAGGCGTGGCTGCAGCGCTCCGACTGTGACGTCCTGGCCATCCAGGAAACCAAGTGCAAGGACGACAACTTTCCGTGGGAGCTCTTCGAGCGCATGGGCTACGAGGTGGCACACTATGGCGTCAACCAGTGGAACGGCGTTGCCATCGCCTCGCGGGTGGGCCTGGACGACGTCGAACGCGGCTTCACCGACCAGCCGCATTTCGGCAAGGCGGGCAAGGATCCCGTCCAGGAAGCACGCGCCATGGCCGCTACCTGCGGCGGAGTCCGGGTGTGGAGCCTCTACGTCCCCAACGGCCGCTCCCTCGACGACGAGCACATGCCCTACAAGCTCAAGTGGCTTGATTCCCTGAAGAACCACGCGGCCGGATGGATCTCTGAGGACCCGTCCAAGCAGGTCGCGCTGATGGGCGACTGGAACATCGCCCCCACCGACGACGACGTCTGGGACATCGACCTGTTCCTCACCCAGGGCTACACCCACGTCAGCGAACCGGAGCGGGCCGCGTTCCACGCCTTCGAGTCGGTGGGCTACTCCGACGTCGTGCGCCCCCACACCCCGGGCCCGGGCGTTTATACGTATTGGGACTACACCCAGCTGCGTTTCCCCAAGAAGGAGGGCATGCGGATCGACTTCGTGCTCGCCTCGCCGGCCCTCGCCTCGCGCGTTTCCGGCGCGTCAATCGACCGCGAGGAACGCAAGGGAAAGGGCGCGTCCGACCACGCACCGGTGATTGTGGAACTGACCGACTGATGGAGGCTGACGGCTGATGACAGGCAGGCATTCATGACGGGCAACCTCTACCGGGGCCAGGCCGGGCTCCCGTTTTCTTCCACGCTGCGCGTCTATGAACCGCTGGACGCGTTTCCCGAGGATCAGCAGGCCGCCATCAAGTCAGCCGGTGAGCGGGCGGTGTCCCGCGCCGCCGTCGAAAACGCGGAGCTACTGGCTTCCCTGGGGCGGATCACCCGCCCGGGCGGCGATCCCTTCCCCACCGGCCGGACCGACCTGGTGCGCGTCACCCGCGCCCCGGGGATCCCCGTGGAGGATGCCGGCACGGACAGCGCCGAGGAGGAAACAGCCGACGGCGTCGCGCTGCTTTACTGCCCCAGCCAGCTGGTGCTTCGGGCCGGGTTGGCGGCAAACGCCCTGATCGAGGGCATCCACGGGCCCCTGGCCGAACTGCTGATTCCCGAGGAGCAGCGGGACCGGCACCAGGAACGCATCGACCTGGTCAACGCGCGCGACGGCATCACCAGGGTGCACACCCGGGCCTCCACCTGGGGCATCCCCTTCAGCTGGTTCTCGCTGTTCCTCGAGTCCGACCCGCAGGACGTCGTGGAGGCCGGCGGCAGGATCCTCACCGTGCGCGTGTGGGCGCCCATCTCGGATGCTCTCGACAGGGTGCGCTACGCCGTGGCGAACCTGGCGCTCGCCGCTCCTGACCTTGACATGCTGGACGACCTCACGCAGCTCACCGAATGGCTGGAGCTCTTCCACGCAGACTCCATGGTGGAACTGGACTACGGCGCAGTGGCGGACAAGGTCTACCCCGATGACTCCCCCATGGACGTGCGGCTGGGGATCGAGTGCCTCGCGGAGGGTGACATGACGGGCGCGGCCGCCGCTTACCGCCGGCTGGCTTCCCGCTGGATCCCGATTCGCCAACTGGCCCGGGCCTCGTAACCCGCGCGCTTCCCCGCCCGGCACCCTGCTCTTTCAAGGGCGTGAGCTGCGCTCCTAGGCGGACCTGGGCGGCGCCGTCGTGCGTCTGACGATCAGACGGTGCGGCGCGACGGAGGACCGCACCGAACCGGGGATCCCCAGGAGTTCGTCGAGCAGCATCTTGGTGCCAAGCTCGGCTTGCTCGTCGGGCCGCTGCCCCACAGTGGTGAGGCCGATCGCGTCGGAGAAATCGTGGTCGTCTATGCCGATCACGGACAGGTCCTTGGGCACCCGGACGCCGACGCGGTTCGCTTCGAAAATGACGCCCATGGCCATTTCATCTGAGGCACAGAAGATGGCGGTGGGTTTCTCGCCTGGCTGGGCCCAGAGCCGCCGGAATGCCTCCTGGCCGCTGCGGACGGTGAAGTCGCCCCACTCGTCCCACTCGGGACGGACTTCCAGGCCGGCAGCTGTCATGACGTCCTGGAAGGCCAGGATGCGGACCCGGGGAACATCGAAGTTGAGGTCGGTTTCATCGTCCCCATGCAGCAGCGCGATGTCCCGGTGGCCGAGTTCGATCAGGTGTTTGACGGCGGTGGAGGCTGCCGCGTAGTCGTCGATGCCGATGTAGGCACATTCCTCCACGTGGCCGCCCACCACCACCAGCGGGATGTCGATCTTCTGCAGGTGCTCCAGCTCGTCCCGGGTCAGCGCCATACACAAAACCAGGAGGGCGTCGATCTGCTTGTAGACCATGGTCTTGCTGAAGAGCCGCTCGCGGTGGCTGCCGTGGCCGCCCAGGTTGAAGAGTGAAAGGTTGTACTGCCGGGCATGGAGTTCGCGGTCCGCGCCCTCGATGGCCTTGGAGAAAAACCACCGGCTCACAAACGGGGCCAGCACGCCAATCGTTTTGGTGCGTCCCGTGGCGAGGCCGGACGCGGAGGATGAGGCGACGTAGCCCAGCGCCGCTGCCACCTCCAGGATTTTTTCCCGGGTGGCCGGCGAAACCCGAGGCAGTCCCCGCACGGCGCGTGACACGGTCGCCGTGGAAACTCCCGCGGCCGCGGCCACGTCCTCGATACTGACTCCTGAGTGGCCACCGCGCTGTGCCCTTTCAGTAGTGCGCGCCACGATGTCCTCTCTAAGTCCTCATGCAGATTTCCGCCACGCCGTTCTCCCGGCGGCAAGAATCCATTTTAGTCCCGCAGGTTCTACTTGCGGCGCGTGGCCGTGCGGGCGGGAAGGCGCCTGCGGAGCCTGACCATGCCGAACAGTGCCAGCAGTGTGGCCAGCAGCCCCAGCGCCCAGAAGACGGCGGGCTGTGCCGTCACCTCCATCCAGACGGTGACGACGAGCAGCACCACGGCCCAGAATCCAAGGAATCCGATGATGATGTCGAAGTCCTCGCCGGAGCGGACGCGCTTGTGCGCGGCCGCTTCCGGCTTCCGGTTCTGTGGTGCTGCTCCGTGCGTCACTTGACAGCGCCCGCCGTCAGGCCGGCCACGATCTTGCGCTGGAACACCAGCACCAGGATGACCAGCGGAATGGTGACGATGGTGCCGGCGGCCATGATGGCCGTGTACGGGATCTGGTTTGGCTGGGCACCGGCAAAGTTGGCGATGGCCACAGTCACCGGCTGGGTCGCGTCGCTGGAGAGCTGGCTGGCGATGAGGAATTCATTCCACGAGGAGATGAAGGCCAGGATCGCCGTGGTGAAGATGGCCGGTGCGGCGAGGGGCATGATCACCTTCCGGAAGGCCTGCCCCTGCGTGCAGCCGTCCACCCGGGCCGACTCCTCCAACTCCCATGGCATCTCCCGGAAGAAGGAGGTCATGGTGTAGACGGTCAGCGGCAGCACGAACGAAATGTTCGGGATGATCAGCGCCTGGTAGGTGCCCATCCAGCCGATGTTGGTGAACAGCTGGAACAGCGGGGTGATCAGGGCAACGCCGGGGAACATGGAGGCCCCCAGGATGAAGCCGAGCACCAGGAACTTGCCCCGGAAGTTCAGCCGGGCCAGTGCATACGCCGCGAAAACACCTATGATCAGGGATATCAGCGTGACGACGACGCCGATGAAGATGCTGTTCAGCAGGGCCTGGCCGAACCGGTTCCCGAAGGAGGTGTCGAACGCGGTCCTGAAGTTGTCCAGCGTGACGTGGGTGGGCAGGATCGAGGTGTCGTAGGTGAAGCCCACCTCGCGGAATGCCGTCACCACCATCCAGTACGCCGGTGCCAGGCACCAGATCAGGATGACGGCGGCGCTGATGTAGGTCCTGCCCTGCGCCCACCGTTCCTTGTTCTGAGCCTTGCGGCGGCCTCGGTCCTGCTCCGCGCGCAGGGATGCTGCTGAGGATGTCGCGGCGGTCATTTCTTCCCCTTACCGGTGGCGCCGCTCTGTTCAACAACGTTTGCCCCCAAGAACCGGACAAAGATGAACGCGACAAGAAAGATGATGATGAAGGTGATGGTCGACAACGCCGCGGCTGCATTGAACCCTTGTCTAATCTGGTTGATCACCAGGATGGACAGGGTAGTGGTGTTGTTCGCGCCGCCCGTCAGGATGTACGGGAGGTCGAACATGCGCAGCGCGTCCAGGGTGCGGAACAGGATGGCCACCATGAGGGCGGGCTTCACCAGTGGCAGCGTAATCAGCCGGAAGCGCTGCCAGGCGGTGGCACCGTCGACCTTGGCGGCCTCATAAACCTCGGCCGGGATCATCTGGAGTCCGGCGAGGATCAGCAACGCCATGAAGGGTGTGGTCTTCCAGACATCTGCGATGACCACTGCCCACTTCGCCGGCCATTCGCTGCCGGTCCAAAGGATCGAGGTGTTGAACAGCTTGTTGGCAATGCCTTCGAAGGCGAAGATGAAAAACCAGAGCTTTGCAGTGACGGCGGTGGGAATGGCCCACGGCACCAGCACGGCAGCGCGGACCATGCTCCGGCCTTTGAAGGTGCGGGCCATGATCATTGCCATCCAGAAACCCAGGACGGTCTCGAAGGCCACGGTTACCACGGTGAAGAAGAAGGTTGTGGCCGTGGCAGACCAGAACTGCGAACCGAGCGTGCCGGGCGGGCAAGCAACGGTTCCGCCGGCCGGGGCGGAGCACTGCTGGGCAATCCAGTTGACGTAGTTTTGAACGCCGGCCGGCCCACCTGCGGTGAAGAGGCCGGTGGCCGGATCAAGGCCGGCATCCTTTTGGAAGGACATCACGATTGCGCTGATGATCGGGTAAACGATCACCACGGCAAGGGCGATGATGGTGGGGGCCAGGAGCCATGTGGCCCACTTGCCCTGACTGAGAATCTTGTTGTCCTCACCCACGCCCTTGGGGCCGTGGTGGACCGGGGTGCCGCCCGACGCCGGTGCCTTGACCGGCGTCGGGCCTACTTCGGTTGCCATGGCAGAACTACGATCCTGCACCGGCGGATTCGATGGACTTCTGCATGTCAGACAGTGCAGTGTCCACGGGCTTTTCACCCTTGATGGCTGAGTACGCGTTCTCCTGGATCGCCTTGGTCACTGCCGGGTAGAACGGGGTGACCGGGCGCGGCACGGCGTTCTCGATGGAGGTCTTCAGGACGGGCAGGTACGGCAGCTTCTTCACCAGGGTGGCGTCAGTGTAAAGGCTGCCCAGCACGGGAGCCAGCGAACCCTGCGTGGCGTAGAACTTCTCGGTCTCTTCGGACGTCATGAACTTCAGGAAGTCCAGGGCAGTTGCCTTGTTCTTGGAGTAGACGCTGACAGCCAGGCTGTGGCCGCCCAGCGATGAGGCGCCGGGGCCGTCCTTGCCCGGGATCGGTGCGATGCCCAGCTTGTCCTTCACCTTGGATGATCCTTCGGTGGTGGCCAGGTTGTAGACGTAGGGCCAGTTGCGCAGGAAGAGGAGCTTTCCGTCCTGGAAGGCCTGGCGGCTCTGCTCCTCCTGGAAGGTGATGCCTTCCTTCGGGATGTTGCCGTCAGCGTAGGCCTTGGCCAGGTTCTCCAGGCCAGCCTTGGCCTGGTCGGTGTTCAGACTGGGCTTGCCGTCCGCGTCCAGGACGGAACCGCCGGCGGAGTTGATGGCCTCCGACGCGTTGACGGTCAGGCCCTCGTACTTGCTGAACTGGCCGCCGTAGCAGCCGATCTTGTTCTCCTTGGCGATGGAGCACATGCCCATCATTTCATCCCACGTTTTCGGCGCGGTGGGGACCAGGTCCTTGCGGTAGTACAGCAGGGCGCCGTCGGAGGTCTGCGGGGCTGCGTACAGCGTTCCCTTGTAGGTGGCGCTGTCGACGGTCGGCTTCAGCATGGCGCTGGTATCGAAGGCCATCTTGTCCTTCAGCGGCTGAAGCCATCCCTTGGCCGCGAACTCCGCGGTCCAGACGACGTCAACGTCCACGACGTCGTAGCTGGCATCCTTGGCCTGGAAGTGCTGCACGATGTCATCGTGCTGCTGGTCAGCCTGGTCCGTCTGCTCCTTGAAGGTCACCTTCTCGTTCGGGTGGGCGGCGTTCCACTTCTCGATCAGCGGGCGGACGACGTTGCTGTTGTCCTTGCCCTGAACGTAGGTGATGGGGCCGCGGCCGTCGAGGTTGTTGGCGGCGTCACCGCCCCCGGCACCGCCACCTCCGCCCGTGGTGCCGCCCCCGCCGCCGCCACAGGCGGACAGGGTCAGTGCGAGCACGCCGGCAGTGGCGACCGGGAGTAAGAACTTAGGGGTTTTCATTGGCTGGAGACTCCTCGCTGAGTGACATGGAAATCATTCGTGCGGTTGATGTGGTGACTGTCACACTAGTAACGTTGCCCGAAGATATGCAAGCGTTTACACCTAATTGTTACCGGAGAGGCAACCATGAGTCACCGCCCGATCAGCACGCCAGCTTCCGAGACGACCGCGTGGTGGGCCCATGCAGCTGTCTACCAGATCTATCCGCGTTCCTTTTCCGATGGGAACGGTGACGGCATGGGTGACCTGCCCGGTGTCACGGCACGCCTGCCCTACCTGCAGCAGCTCGGGGTCGACGCCGTCTGGCTTTCGCCGTTCTACCGGTCGCCGCAGGCGGATGGCGGCTACGATGTCGCCGATTACCGGCAGGTGGACCCGGCCTTCGGTACGCTGGCCGACTTCGACGCCATGCTGGAGGACGCCCACGCCCGCGGGCTGAAGGTGATCGTCGACCTGGTCCCGAACCACACATCCGATGAACACGTGTGGTTCCAGGAGGCCCTCGCGGCGGAACCCGGCTCCGCCGCCAGGGAGCGTTACATGTTCCGGCCGGGGAAGGACGAGACTGCAGGCTCCGGCGACGGCAACCTCGCGCCGAACAACTGGAAATCCATCTTCGGCGGACCGGCCTGGACGCGGACCACGAACGCCGACGGCTCCCCCGGGGACTGGTACCTGCACCTTTTCGACACGAAGCAGCCGGACCTTAACTGGGAAAACCCCGAGGTCTGGGAGGAGATGCGTTCCGTGCTCCGCTTCTGGCTGGACAGGGGCGTGGACGGCTTCCGGGTGGATGTGGCCCACGGGATGGTGAAGGAGGCCGGGCTTCCGGACTGGGAAGGTGTGGCCGCCATGGTGGAAGGCTCCGCCGACGCCGCCCATGTGACGGATCCCCCGGGCGCCCACGGAGAGGAAGTTGAGCCGCACACAGCGCACACCCCCGATGGGGACAGCACCGTCGGGGATGCCGCCGGGGGCGCGGAACACGAACCGGTGTCGCCGCTGTATCCGCCGTCGCCGTTCTTTGACCAGGACGGCGTCCATGAGATTTACCGGGACTGGAACCGGGTCCTGGCCGGCTACGACGGCGACCGCATGCTGGTGGCCGAGGCGTGGGTTGAACCGGCGGAACGGCTCGCGCGGTACATCCGGCCGGACGAGATGCAGCAGGCCTTCAACTTCGATTTCCTGCTGGCAGGCTGGGACGCCCGGCGGATGGCCGTGGCCATCGAGGATTCCCTCGTGGCTGCCGCCTCCGTGGGGGCACCAGCGACCTGGGTCCTGAGCAACCATGACACGGTGCGCCATCCGACCCGCTTCGGTTTGCAGGATCCCACCACCTTCCCGAAGGGGATTTCCGCCGAGGACGAGCAGCCCGATGCAGCCCTTGGCCTGGCCCGTGCCCGGGCCGCCTCGCTGGTGTCCTTGGCCCTGCCCGGCTCCGCGTACATCTACCAGGGCGAGGAGCTTGGTCTCCCGGAGCACACCACGCTGCCCGCCGAAGCCCGGCAGGATCCGACGTTCTTCCGGACCAACGGCATTGAGCGCGGGCGCGACGGCTGCCGGGTGCCGCTGCCATGGAAATCCGCAGCGCCCGGGTATGGCTTCGCGGAGGCGTCCACTGCGCAGGACCCGGCCGCGCCCTGGCTGCCCCAGCCCGAATCCTTCGAAGATCTGGCCGCGGACCGGCAGGACGGCGTCAAAGGCTCCACACTGGAGCTGTACCGCGCCACGCTCACCGCACGCCGCACCCACGGTCTGGGATCCGGCACCTTCTGCTGGGCGGACAACCACGACCCCGGCCTGGGCGTCCTGGCGTTTCACAACCGTGATGTCCTGGTGGTCGCCAACACCGGGGCGGATTCCACGCCGGTCCCCGACGGATACCGGGTGGCGCTGTCGAGCGCTGCAGAATCAGGCGCTGAAGAAGCCGTGGTTGCGCCCAACAGTGCGGCCTACCTGGTGGCCGGATAAGAGGCCCGACGGTTTCTGGCTAACCGGTTCCGGCTAGCCAGAGTCCTGGATGACGGAGCTAGCGGACCCGCTCGGCGCGGCTGAAGCGGGTCCGCGCACCGGCCGCGATGTGCACCAGAACCGGTGTCCGCTGACCCACCACGGCGCTCAGCGCGTCAACCAGGTCCGCCGCTTCGGCCGCGACGGCCTGCGGTGGCACACCCGGCCGTGGGTGCAACCGGAGCTTCAGCGCCGGCTGTCCCTTGACGTCGTAGATCGAGACCGTGGCACCGGCGAGGTCGGGACGGTCGGCAAGGGCGTTCTTCAGCGCCTGCTCGGCCACTCCCCCGCCGATCCTGATGTCGCCCGGCACGCCGCCCGGATCCTCTGCCGCGAGCAAGAGGTCGGTGCGGCCTTTGCCCTGCTGCGCGATCCACGCAACCATGAGGCCGATCAGCAACACCACCGCGAGGGCCAGGACCACCCACAGCCAGCTCCCCTGCCGGCCGGGAAACTGCGTACCCTCGAAGGCCGCGGTGACGTTGTCCGACACGCTTCTGGACCAGGAGTGCCACCACACCGCGACGGCAGGGACAGCCGCCAGGAGTACGAGCAGCACGCCGATCACCAGCAGCTTGAAGCCAAGAATGCCGAGAAGGATCCGGTTGAGAAGCCTGGGTGTGCCGTTCATGCGCCCACCACCCCGGAGGTCGACAGGTTGACGGTCACCTGGGGCATGGGAGACGGTCCCATCGCCGCCAGTTCGTTTTCCACCGCTTGCAAGATGGCATTCTCGCTGGTCGGAACGCCGGAGGTGGGGCGGACATTGACCACCACCTGGCGCTGGGAAACCACTACCATGACCTGTTCCTGCGTGACATTGGCCGCCAGACGCGCACTTCGGGCAAGGGCGGCCGCGATGACTTCATCATCAACCACTACGGCAATCCGCGGGTCAGACAGAAGGTGCCTGGCCCGGCGCCCGGGCAGGACCGCGCTCAGGAAAAAGAAGAGACCTGCGGCAGCTGTCACGGCGCCGGCAGCTCCCAGCAGCAGCGGCGGCAGACCGGACGGGAGCGCCACGATCCGTTCCGCTGCCGTTTGCGGATCGATGAGCCAGGGCGGCTGGCCGATGGCGCGCACCGCGGATTCCAGGAGAGCGTAAAGGCAGAGCACGATGACCAGGGAACCGGCGATGACTGCTGCCACGGCCCGCGAGGCGTGGGTCTCGCGGTGCAGGACGCGGCGCATGTCAATGGCGGCGGCGTACCCCGCACCGGAGCTGCCCTGCGCCGGGTCCCCGCCGGCCTCATGCTGCTGTTCGACGACGGAACTCACCGGACCCTGCCCTCTTCCGTGACGTGGGCACCGCTGATGCGGATGTCCACCCTGCTCAGGCTCGCACCGCTGAGTTCGGTGACCTTGGTCAATATGTCTGTTTTGGCGTGCACGGTCCTGTCCCAGATGGAGCCGCCCAGCGCGGCGACACGGCCCGGGTCGCGGAGAACGGCAGTCAGGCTGGGGATCCGGATGGGGGCGACGAGTGACAAAGCCAGCAGGCCGCCGTCGTCCGACCAGTCTGCGCGCACGTCATGGGCATGAATGCCCAGGGCCTCGGCAGCGGCAGCCTTGGCCAGGCTGGTGAGCGCCTGGGTGCTGATCCTGTTGTGTCCGCTGTACTGCCCGCTGGGCGTGGCTGCTCCGGCTGCCTGTACCGTATCCGTTGCCCGGCTCATGAGGATGCACCGTTCATGAGGAAGAGCGCCGGCCGCTGATGGCATCGATGACGCTACGGAGGTCCAGTTTCCCTTCTGCGGCGCGGCCCAGGAGCGCGCCGATTCCCATGAACAGCAGGGAAATCAGGAAGCCCCAGAGGCCGAACTGTAGTGACATGAACGCCACGAAGGCGCCGACTGCGATTCCAACGACAGTGGGGCTCACAGGACCGCCTCCCTCTCAGCGACGGCGGAAGCGCCCGTCGGTTTCACGGGCGGTGCAATGTAGACGTCGTTGATCTCGACGTTCACCTCGATGACCTGCAGGCCCACCAGTTTCTCGACGGCCGCATAAACACTTGCCCGTACCTGGTTGGCCAGTGCGTGCAGCGGAACGCCGTAGACCGCCACCAGGGTGATGTCTACTGCCACCTGGGTTTCGCCGACCTCGGCGTGCACCCCCGCGGCATGATCGGAGCTGCCCACCGCGTCCCTGATGGCACCGAGTGCCCGGGAGGAGCCCGTCCCCAGGGAGTACACGCCGGGCACGGCCCGGGCCGCGATCCCGGCGACTTTGGCCACGGCGGTCTCGGAGATCACGGTCCGCCCCCCGGCTCCAGCCTGTGTCAGGGCAGGGTCCACGCGAACGGCGGCGGTTTGTGGATTCTGGTATTCCATCAGCACTCCCCTTCTGTTGAACACAACCCTATCCCCTGGGCCGGACAACGTCAGGGGCCGCGCGCAGCGCGTTCCCCGCGGGCCCCGGCGCAGCGCAATCCCCTTGAGGCTTAGTGGCAGTTCGCAGACAGCCACCCGGTCACGGGGGCCACGGCGGCCTCGAACTCGCCGTTGGAATACACGCTCTGGTCCGAGAGCCCCGCCAGAGCCACCTCGTTGAACCGCGCAAAGTCGGCCTTCAGCGCCTCAGGCACCCGCTGCGCCGTCTCCGCGAGCTCCGCTTTCTTCTGCTCCAGTTCTGCGGTCTTGCCCTGGGCGGCGGAAAGCGGCAGCAGGGATGCCCCCGTGGCTTGCGTGGAGATGGCGTCACAGGCCTCGGCTGCGGAGGCGTAACCGCCGTACGGACCGGAAGCGGCACTTGCGGACGCGGTCGGAGCGGCGCTGCCGGCCGCCGTCGTGGACGTTTCAGGCGCCGACGGCGCACTGCCGGAGGCAGGCCCGGAGCAGGCGGTAAGTGCCGCTACGGCGAGAAGAGCGACGGCGTACAGCGGGCGGGCAAGTTGTTTCACGGTTTCCATTCCTGGAGTGGTTTTGCCGCCTTTCGGCGGCCTGGCTGGGCAGCCGCAAGAGGCCTGCCCCGTCCCCCGGCGTGCGAGTCTAGCCCGGCCGGCGCGCGTCTTTCCAAGTTGACAGGGCGGGTGCACTTTGCAGTCGTGCCTCAAAACGGCTCTGTATATACAGGGACTGAGGTGCAGCAAAAGGCGCCCGGACCCGGAAATACTCACCAGGTCCGGGCGCCCCCCGATTACTGCAACAGGAACGGCTTACTTGTAGAGGCCGTTGCCGCCAACGTGGACGTTGGTGGGCAGGTAACCGAACGGGCCGAGGCCGTTCTTGCCGAAGCTGCGGTCAACCTTGGACACGCCGTCGCGGAAGTTGAGCTTCACGGTGGGCGACAGGGAGCCGCCGCGGACGCCGTTCACGTTGTCGATGAAGGACTGGACCAGGCCGCCCGGCTGCACGTAGTGCGAGTAGGCCTGGAACTGGCGGCCGTTCTGGTTCGGCGTCGGTGCTTCCGGGGACTCGGACGGCAGGTTCAGGTCTGTCGGGGAGCCGAGGGCCAGGCCGCTGTTGTTCATCGGCTGGTAGTCGGAGCGGACGCCGTTGCCCACGAAGCCGTAGACGCCGTCGGGTCCGCGCATGCCTGCAGCGTAGGTGAACTGGTGGCTGATGGTGAACAGGTAGTACTTGTTCTTGCCGCCTTCATTCTGGATGAAGATCTGCGGACGCTCGGTCTGGTCGTTGACGCAGTTGGCGGAGAGGATCGGAGGCAGGAAGTGCCACTTGGTCAGATCCTTGTTATCTGCCACGGCGAGGCCAACGTTGGCGGTCTGGTAGTAGGCACCCTTGCTGTTGACCTCGGCGAGGTTCTCGGCGTTGGGGTCACCCTTGGCGTAGCCCAGGTCCGCGTTCTCGCAGCGGTAGTCGCCGCGCTTGCCACCGGTGTTGCCTTCGAACACCATAAAGGTCTTGCCGGGGTGCGCCGGGTCAGCGAAGGTGTACGGGTCGCGGAACGCGAACCCCGGGTTCTGCGCCTTGTTCTGGTACAGCTTTCCGTCCGGTTCGAGCAGCTTGGTGTGCTGGAAGCCGTCGAAGGTCACGCCGTTCTTGTCCGCGTGGATGTTGCCGAGTGCCTTGGCGATGGCGGCGTCCGGGGCGATGCCGCCGCCGCCGGCGTTGCGCTCCTTGACGTCGTAAAACGTGGTGGCCGTGTAGAAGACGTTCACATGGTTGCCCTGCATCAGGCGCGTGGAGCCGGACCATTCGGTGTTGCCGATGGAAGTGTTGTCCAGGAACAGGTGTCCGCCGTAGTTCCATTTGTCCTTGGCGGGGTCGGCGTTGGTCTTGCGGAAGAAGTAGCCGATCCGGGCGTTCCAGTGGCGCTGGTCGAAGCCGTAGCCCGCGTGCCGGTCAGCGACCAGCGAGAAGATCACGTCGTAACCCTTGTAGCTGATCTGGTTCGCGTTCTCATCGGTCAGCGACCAAGTGTCCCAGACCCACACGTCGTCATTCATGGCGGGGAAGTCCTCGGGGATCTCCGGCATGGTGACGTCGGGGCTCATGGAGTTCTGGCCGGGCTTAACCTTGGAATCGCTCTGCGCCATGATCTGCTTGGCATCCGCACGGGTCCACTTTGAGGTGAAGTCCGACGCCGGGTCGTGCGCCGTCTGGGTGTGGGGCGTCGGCAGGGGGAAGCCCGGAGCCGGCGCCGGCATCTGGGTGCTCGCCGGCGGATCCGACGGCTCGTTTGCCTGTGCCGAGGGCACGGCGAGGAACGCCGTGGCGGCGACAGTTGCCACCAGAGCCGCGGCGGCGGGGCGCCACCGCAGCATCCGGGGGGTGTTGGGGTGCTTGTGCATGTTTTGCTCTTCTCGCGGAGATACGTTCGTCGAAGACGGGCAGCTGCCCTTGTCCCCGCACTCCGAAGTCCCCCGGTGACACGGCATGCGTCATCGAGGACGCCGTTGTGTCGAGGGAGAAGCGGGGTTTGGGTGGGACCCCGCGGTGGGCGATCGGAAATGTCATACATTTCGCGGCCCACACTCAACGCTAGACAACGTTGTCAGCCGAGTTCAACCCGGTTTTCGGACGTCGCCTTGAGTCTGCCCTCCTACTGCGCAAGCGCTTACATCTCGTTTGCGCGCGCGTGCCCCACTTCAGGACGGGAATCAAACGTATCTTCATAATTACGTCATCAATGGTGTTGCTCACACCGCCAGCAGGGAGCGGGCCGGGCCAAAACGGGGCGCTTCGACGCGCGACTCGCCGGCCGCCGTCGTGATGTACGACGCCGGAGCCTCCAAAGTGACCCCCGACGGCTCATTCACCGGGAGCCACGCCTGGATCCTCGACGCCGACGGACTGATAGGCCGGCTTCCCTGCCGCTCGCCCGACGCCGGGCGAGCGGCGGTCGGTGGGCGCAGTGGCGCACCCCGGGGCACGCTTCCCCACCTACAGCGGGCAACCTGAGGAAGCGTTGCCAGAAAAGCCGCAGGAGGTGAGGACGCGCTCCCTGAAAGACCGCAGGACCTGAGGACGCGTTGCCAGAAAGGCAGCAGGACCTGAGGAAGGGTCGCCAGAAAGGCGGCAGGAGGTGAGGAAGGGTTGCCCAAGTCGGGGGAACCCGGGGAACGAAAAAACCCCGCTGTTCTTCATGGAACAGCGGGGTTCTAGCTGGTGGCTCCGACCGGCGTCGATCCGGTGACCTTTCGATTTTCAGTCGAACGCTCTACCAACTGAGCTACAGAGCCTAGGTGACGTGTCACCATGAATGCCGGAATCTCTTCCGGCAAACAAAGCGACCCTGACGGGACTTGAACCCGCGACCTCCGCCGTGACAGGGCGGCGCGCTAACCAACTGCGCTACAGGGCCTTGCTATTTCTTGCTTTCCGCAGTATCGCTACCGCGTTTTTTCAAGGACTCCAGCCTACCAGACTTTTTTGCCTGCTTTGACCACTTCCTTGCGTACCCCCAACGGGATTCGAACCCGTGCCGCCGCCGTGAAAGGGCGGTGTCCTAGGCCGCTAGACGATGGGGGCCTGGACTCAATTTGGTTGAACAAGGGCAAAAATAAAGGGCCGAAGCCTTTCGTTCTTGTCCTTTCGTGTTCCTCCGAACTGGACCTGTAAAACTATAGAGCCTCTCCCCGGAATTTCCAAAATCGGCCCGATGGACACGCAAACGGCAAGCAAAACAGGGGCCGCCACGTGGCAGTTTCTTGGCTAGACATGGCCGATTTCCGCCAGCCACCGTGCGGGGAACGGAGCTAGATTGGCATCATGGCATCCACCGCCGGCACCAGCCCCCTCCAGCCCCACTCCCCCGATGACCTCTCCCCCCGGAAACCCGCACCCTCCATGAACGCGCTGGGGGTCGCCGCCGTCGTGGTGACCGTGGTGCTCTGGGCCTCCGCCTTCGTTGGCATCCGCGCCGTTGGCCCAAGCTTCTCCCCGGGAGCGCTGTCCCTGGGGCGGCTGGCGATTGCCGCCGCCGTGCTCGGCGCGGTGGTGCTTCCCAAACTGCGGGCGCTGCCGCGGGGACGCGAGTGGTGGCCGATCCTCGCCTACGGCGTCATGTGGTTCGCCGGCTACAACGTGGCGCTCAACGCCGCGGAGCATTCGCTCGACGCCGGAACCAGCGCGCTGCTCATCAACGTGAACCCGATCCTGGTGGCTGTAATGGCAGGCATCATCCTCAAGGAGGGCTTCCCGCGCTGGCTGATCATCGGCAGCCTGGTGGCGTTCGGCGGCGTCGCAGTGATCGCGCTGGGATCGGGGACGCGTTCGACGGCGGACGTGGCAGGCGTGCTGCTTTGCCTCCTCGCTGCTGCACTCGCCGCGGTCAGCGTCATCATCCAGAAGCCCGTGCTGCGGAAGTTTCCGGCGGGCCAGGCAACCTGGTTCGGCATCATGGTGGGCCTGGTCTGCTGCCTGCCGTTCGCCGGCCAGCTGGGTCAGGAACTGCAGGCGGCCCCGCTGCCGGCCACCCTTGGCCTGGTCTACCTGGGCATCTTCCCCACCGCCATCGCCTTCACCACGTGGGCCTACGCCCTATCGCTGATCGATGCCGGTAAGCTGGCTGCCACCACGTATCTGGTGCCGGGCACGACGGTGCTGATCTCGTGGCTGGTGCTCAGCGAAATCCCGACGGTCTGGGGACTCGTCGGCGGCGCCATCTGCCTCCTCGGTGTGGGCCTGACCCGGCGGAGATCCCGCTAAAGTTTGGGTATGCCAGCTAACCTGCCGCCCGGCCTACCGATCGTGCCGGACGGAGCCGGCGGATCCCCCGGTTTCGACATGTCGGAGGCCGACTTCGAAGCGGCTGTCAGCGACGCCCTGGACCAGCTTCCGGCCGAGGTGGCACAGGCCATGGACAACGTAGCGGTGTTCATCGACGACGATTACGTCCCGCAGCCCGGTGAGGACCCGGACACGGTTCTCCTGGGGCTGTACGAGGGCGTTCCACTGACCGAGCGTGATTCCTGGTGGGATGCCGGATCGCTTCCGGACCGCATTACCATCTACCGCCAGCCCATCCTGGACATCTGCTCGTCCCGCGAGGATGTGGTGGAGGAGGTGGCGGTGACGGTGATCCACGAGATTGCGCACCACTTCGGAATCGACGACCAGCGGCTTCACGAACTCGGGTGGGACTAGCCTTGTAGGCATGGGACACGACCACAACCACACCCACGGCCTCACCGCCACGGGTAGGCACCGCGTCAGGCTGATTGCGGTTCTGGCCATCACCCTCTCCGTGATGCTCATCCAACTGGTCGGGTCCCTGCTCTCCGGCTCCCTGGCCCTGCTGGCCGATGCGGGCCACATGCTCTCCGACGCAGCCGGCGTCTTCATCGCCCTGATGGCTGCATGGATCGCCGCACTGCCGGCCAACGATCTACGGACCTACGGTTACCAGCGCGCGGAAGTCCTGGCTGCCCTCGCCAACGCCCTGATCCTGGTGGTGGTAGCGGCTGTCATCTTCACCGAAGCCATCCGCCGCATTGGCTCCGCACCCGAGGTGCATACCGACATCATGCTGTACGCCGCCATCCTCGGTGCGGCCGCCAACCTCGTCTCGCTGCTGATCCTGCGCAAGGCCCAGCAGGAAAGCCTGAACGTCCGCGGCGCCTACCTGGAGGTGCTGGGCGATCTCCTCGGCTCGTTCGCCGTGATCGCCGCGGCTCTGGTCATCAAGTTCACCGGCTATCTCGCGGCGGACACCATCGCCTCCGTGATCATCGCGCTGATGATCCTGCCGAGGGCCTGGCACCTGCTCCGCGAGGTGGTGGATGTCCTGCTGGAGGCCACTCCGAAGGGCGTGGAAGTCAGCATGATCCGCGAACACATCCTCTCGGTGGCAGGCGTGGTTGCCGTCCACGACATCCACATCTGGACCATCACATCCGGCGTGCCGGTGTTTTCCGCCCACGTGGTGGTGGAGGACGAGGTGCTAAGCGCGAAGGGCGCGGACCAGGTCCTGGACAAACTGACGACCTGTCTGGGGTCGCATTTCGATACCGAGCACTGCACCTTCCAGCTGGAACCGGCCAGCCACTACGAGCACGAATCGCCTCAGCACGCCTGACGGCGATTCACAGTTCTGTTTCGTTGGCCCCGGGTGACGGTCGACGCGACACGCCCGCTTCATCTCCGCCCAAATGACGCTGGTGTTGTTTATGTTATTGATGTGACCAGTGTTGCCAATGTGGCAACCGGCGCTCTAACCTCAGAGGGCTGGGCATCTTCAGAGGAGCACTTCCGTGCTGCCTCCCGACTCGTTCGCCCCGCCCTGACTTGCGAGGTTATGAATGAGTTTGACTGGCCCCGGCCGCACAGCGGCCGTCCTGTGCACCGCCGTCGTCCTCTTTGGAACCCTCGCGGCACCTGCGAACGCTCACCGGGGGGTCGCGGTGAGCCCGCCAACATCGGTCTTCGGGGCAACAGCCCTGACGGCACCGGCACCGCCAGAAATCCCCTCCCCCGCGGAAATCGCTGCCGCCAAGTCAAGTGAAAGTGCGACGGCGGCAAAGGTCGCCGACATTGAGGGCATCCTGGCCGAGGCCGCGACGGCCCAGGAAGCCACGTTCGCACGCACGCTCGAAGCCAACAACGCCTACAGCAATGCCCTCGTCGAGCTGGACACGAGGTCGGAGGCGGCCGCGGCGGCCACGGCCAGGGCTGCCGCCGCGGACAAGGAACAGTCCAAGAGCCGCAAGGCCGTGGGGCAGCTGGCCGGGGACCTGTACCGGAACGGTGGCCTCAATCCGGAACTGAGCGGCCTGGTCGCGGGCACGGGCGACGTCCTCGCCAAGGCCGCAACACTGCAGGCCCTCACCGCGGGCCGGAGCAGGGCCTTCGCCGCAGCCGAAACCACCGCCACAGCCGCCGAATCCCTCACCGCTGCTGCCGCCGACGCACGCCGCGCTGCGGACGATGCCGCGAAAACTGCCGAGACCCTCAAAGCACAGGCCGATCAGGCCAATGCGGCCCAGGTGAAGGAAGTGGCGGACGCGAAGGCGCAGCGGACCGTTCTTGTGGGGCAGCTTGCCTCACTACGGAACACCACAACGGCGCTTGAGTCCGCCCGCGTGGACGGCCTGGAACGCCAGCGCCAACAGGCCCGTCTCGCCGCCGTGACTGCGGCAGCTGAACGTGCCGCAGCGGCCCAGGCGGCCACAGATAAGGCAGCGGCAGGGAACGCTGCGGACGCAGACCAGACACCGGTGGCGAACGCTGCGGCGGCAGGCAGCGCAAGTGCTGCCTCGGCGCAGCAGTCTGCTTCCGCGCCGTCCCGGACGCCGGCCCAGACCACTCCTTCACGGGCAACTCCGGCGGCTCCCGCGCCTGCGGCTCCGGCTCCTGCGGCCCCCGCGCCGGCCCGCCCGGCTCCCGCGCCGGCACGCCCGGCACCTGCTCCGGCCCGCCCGGCACCCGCACCAGCACGGCCGGCACCCGCCCCGGCTCCCGCGCCTGCGCCGATTCAGCCGGCGCCGGTTCGGCCTGCCCCGTCTCCAGGCGGCTCCAACCAGGCGGCCATTTCCGTGGCGATGGGCAAGGTGGGGTCGCCGTACTTCTATCAATATGGCGGCACTGGCGCGTATGGCTTCGACTGTTCGGGCCTGGTCCAGAACGCGTTCGCGGCCTTCGGGAAGCAACTTCCGCGCACGGCTGCGGAGCAGTTCGCCCAGGCCCCCGTTCACGTGCCCCTGTCCGAGGCGCAGCCCGGTGACCTGCTAGTTTGGGGATCGGCGCCGGGTTTCTACCATGTGGCGATCTACCTCGGCGGCGGCAGGGTAGTCCAGGCACTGAACCCGTCCGCGGGCATCACCGTGACAGATCTGGGCATGATGGCCGGCATGCAGCTCCACCCGGTCGCCGCGCGGTACTAGCCGCAGACCACTACGGACCCGATGGCGGAAACGCCCGCCCAGGAAACGCCTAGGACAGCACGTCCTTGCTCACGAACCTGCCGTACGCGAGCGCGCCGAAGACAGCGATATAGCCCGCCTGCAACAGCGCATTGTCGCCGAACGAATCCCAGCCGACCGGTTGGCGAAGCAGGTCTGCGAAGCCGAACCAGTTGTGCGTGAACAGCCACGGGTGCAGCCACTCCAGCTGGGGCAACTGATCGAGCACCTGGGAAACGACGGACAGGACTATCGTGGCGGCCATGGCGCCGACAGGCACGTCCGTCAGCGTGGACAGAAACAGCCCGACGGCCGATAAACCGAGCAGCGACACGGCCTGGTAAGCGGCGATCAGCAGCATCCTCACCAGCGCCTCATCCGGTTCCACAAGGTCGCCCGAGAGCAGTGCCACCGGTCCCACCGGGAAGAGCACCCAGCCGATGCCCGCACCGGCGAGCGCCACTGCGAGCGGAGCGGAAATGCAGAACACAGCAGCCCCGGCATACTTGACCAGCAGCAGGCGCACCCTGCCGGCCGGAGCCACCAGCAGGTACCGCAGCGTGCCCAGTCCGGCCTCCCCGGCAATGGTGTCCCCCGCGACCACGCCAATGGTCAGCGGGAGGAACAGCGGAACGGACACCAGCATCGCGGTGACGGCCACGAACAGGCCGTTCTGGCTGATCCGGTCCAGGAACGCCGGCCCCCTCCCGGGGGGAACGGCTGAGGAAACGCGGACGACGACGGCGATCACCACCGGGATGGCGGCCAGCGCCAGGAGCATGGCCTGGGTCCTGCGGCGGCGGAAAAGCTGCTTCAGTTCCGAGGCGAGCAGCGAACCGCTGGACGGCCGGCGCCTGGTACCCGGCGCCGGGCTGTCTCGCACGGCGAGCCGCTGCACCGCCGGTTCCTGCACCGGCGGCCGATCACTGTGCGACATCGAATCACTGTGCGACATCGAAGCCCTCCCCCGTCAAAGCCACAAAGCGGTCCTCCAGGCTGCCACGCTCCACCGTGAACCCGCGCACCCGTACGCCGTCTGCCACGAGGGCAGCAACTATTGCCTCCGGTGCCACGCCTCCGTTGGCGGCGGGTTCACCTGCTGTCGCTGGACGACCCGCAGTGTGCGAGAACCCTACCGGACCCGAGTGACCCGCAGCCCCTGAAGACTCCGTGCCGACGGGCAAGCTGGAAGTGATGACGGCATCCGCTCCGTCTGGATGACTCGCAACCGGAGACAGACCGAACCGCACTAAAACGCCCGAGGCCGTACCGGCGTCGGGCGTCACGAGGCGGAGCTGCGCGGTGCCCGACTCGCGGAGTTCGGCCAGGGGCCCCTGGGCCACCAGCCTTCCGGCACTCATGATGGCCGCGTGGGTGCAGATCTGCTCCACTTCGGCCAGCAGGTGGCTGGAGACGAACACCGTGGCGCCGTCTGCGGCGAGGGACCGGACCAGGTTCCGAACCTCCCGCGTGCCCTGCGGGTCCAGCCCATTGGTCGGTTCGTCCAGCACCAGCAATTCGCGCCTTGCCAGCAGCGCGTTGGCGATTCCCAGCCGCTGCTTCATGCCGAGCGAGTAGGCCCGCACCTTCTTCCGGGCGGCATGGGAAAGCCCCACGCGTTCCAGTGCTTCCGCCACCCGCGCGCGGCGGGTGGACGGCGCGGCGTGGCGGTCCGCTGCATCAAAGCGGTGCAGATTTGCCGCCCCCGAGAGGAAAGGGTAGAAAGCCGGCCCCTCCACCAGCGCACCGACCCTTGGCAGGACCTCATCCAGCTGCCGCGGCATGTCCATCCCCAGGACCCTGACCTCGCCCGCGGTCGGCGCGGCGAGGCCGAGCATCATGCGGATGGTGGTGGTCTTGCCTGATCCGTTGGGCCCGAGGAAGCCGAAAACAGAGCCCCGGGGCACGGCGAGGTCGATGCTGTTGACCGCCAGCTGGTGGCCGAACCGCTTGCTCAGCCCGTGTGTCTCTAGCGCAAGAGCGCGGCCAGCTGCTGTCACCTCGCGGCGGCGGCGGCCTGGAGCCGCTCCAGGGGCATGGAACCAACGAACGTCCGGCCGTCGTCGGTCAGCAGGACATTAACCAGAGATGTGGAGATGGCCCGCCCGCCCGGGACGGTCACGGTCGCCTGGCGAAGCAGTGGATCATTGAGCAGCCGGTCAGCTGATTGCTTCCCGGACTCGCGGGACTGGGATGGCGCGGAAGCGGAGGGGGCCGGAATGCCGACGATCCGTTCCCAGCCGGAGCCGGTGACGGTGGGGACGTGCCCGCGCAGGTTCTTATTGTCTGTGCTCCTGTCGGCCGCGTCCTTGCCAGCCAGATCCTTGTGGGCCCGGTTCTTGTCGGCCTGGCCCTTCGTGCCGCTGGGCTTTGCCGGCACCGCCAGTTCCTTCACCGAGGCACCCGGCGGCGGCGCGAAGTTAAACAGGGCCGCATCGGGAGCGCCAAGCGTCAGGCTGGAGAAAGCGGTCCGGAACGCAGGCTCCTGCTGGCCGCGGGCCCGTACCTCCACGCTCAGCGGCAGACCGTTCTCACCGTCCACGGCCACAGCCACGGAACCCACCAAGGTGACGTCCGAGCGCGGCGTAAGAACCAGGTTGTACGCCGCCCTGCCTGCCACCTCGGTGTCTTCGGCCACCGCCACGTCGGTGCCGTCCAGCTTTTCAAGCATCTTCGCGGCCAGTTCCTCCGGGGTTGCCACACCTGCCGGCATGTCATGGCTGCGGGATTCCTTCGTCGCACCGGCGGGAAGCGTGACGTGCGTGGCCGTGTTGTCCTTGGAGTTGTACAGCCACAGCTCATTGCCCTGCCGGACGGCGTCGCGTTCGGCCATCCGGTCCATGACCTGGATGCGGGCCTTGGTTGGGCCATCAACGTAAACGCGGGCGCTGTGTGGGCCGGTCAGCAGCTCCGCGAGGGAACCCGTCCCGGCACCCGAACTGGGCCCAACCTGGGGGACATCCGGCAGGCCGAGTTCGGACGACTGCTCCACCGTGCCGGAGAACGACTTGGCCTGGTGTTGTCCGATCATCGCCAGCACCTGGGCAGGTGTCTTCTCTGGCAACGGGTCCCGGGCGCTCGCGGGCAAGGACCCCGCCAGGACTCCGGCAGCTATCACAGCAGGTACGGCCACGGCGGGTGTCCACCGCAGCCAGATGGCAGTCATGTCAACTCCGCTCCGACGTCGCAGCTCATACCCTCAGGGTACGCCTCGGCCTCCCATGTGGCAGCCCCCGGCCGGGCTGTCGGCTTTCCCTGCCGCGTCCAGTGGGCCAGACTGGGTGGGCCTTCCGTTTTCCAGCTTCCAGGAGCCTTCACCAATGCGCATTCCCGGCGCCACATCCAGTCCGGCCGACGAACTGACAGGCATCGTGGGTTTCGCCGCCCACGCGATCGATTCGCTCGGGGAATGGGGTGTCGGACTCTTTACCTTCCTCGAGACGGTGTTTCCGCCGATTCCCAGCGAAGTGATTCTTCCGCTCGCCGGGTTCCTGACCCGGCAAGGGTCCCTCAACCTGGCCCTGGTCTTCGTGACCAGCACGCTGGGGGCGTATCTGGGCGCTCTTGCGCTGTATTTTCTGGGCGCGAAGGTGGGGCTGGAGCGTTCGATCCGCTGGCTGTCCAAGCTGCCGCTGGTGGACCGGGAGGACTTCGAGCGCGCGGACGTCTGGTTCCGCCGCCACGGCAGGTCGGCGATTTTCTTCGGCCGGCTGCTGCCCGGCGTGCGGAGCCTTATTTCGCTGCCGGCGGGCGCCGAGAGGATGCACCTGGGCACCTTCAGCATTTTCACCATTGCCGGCAGCGGCATCTGGAACGCGGCGCTGATCGGCTTGGGCGTACTGCTGGGCCGGCAGTACGCGATGGTGGAGCAGTACTCCCGCTACCTCAACTACGCCGTCTACGCCGCCCTGGCCCTCTTCGTGGCCTGGCTCGTGGTCCGGCACATCCGGCGCGGCAAGCCGGCACGGGACCCCCGCTAGGCCAGCGGCACCACGGTGCCGGCGCCGCCGTCGACCGTCACTTCCTGGCCAGTCCGGAGCAGCAAGGTGGCGTCAGCGACGCCCACCACGGCCGGGATGCCGTACTCCCGGGCCACCACTGCGCCGTGGGAGTTGGGGCCGCCCATCTCCATCACCAGGCCGCCTGCCGTGAGGAAGAGCGGGGTCCAGCCAGGATCGGTGGACGGCGCCACCAGGATTTCGCCCGGTTCCAGGTGGGCGCCCACGGGGTCGAGGATGACACGTGCGGGCGCCGTCACCGTCCCCGCCGACGCCGGGCTCCCGGACAGTGCCCCGGCCGCGGTTCCGACGGCGGTAAGCAGCGTTTCCGGTTCCGTTCCGTCCGAGAGCAGCATCCGCGGGATATGGCGCCGCTCCAGTTCCAGGTAATAGGCCCCCTGCCGCTGTGCCACGACATCCTGCATGTCGGCACCCTCCAGCGCCTGGTGCGCTTCGGCGAAATCCAGGAAGAAGATGTCCTCTGCCCGGGCCAGCCGTTCCTGCTCCGCCAGCACGGCCCCGACCGCCGCCAACTGCTTCCGGACCTCGGCCAGCGCCAGGACGATCTGGAACTTGGGAAGTTCGCGCAACCCGGCGAAGAGCCGTGCCCGCCGCAACGCCGCCCTGACAGCCACACCACGGAGCCGTCCCCGGGTCCTGGCCTCGGCCACCAGCCGCTCGATCTGTGCCTCCGCTTCGGCTGCAGCCTTGCTGAACTGGCGGTCGGGGGCACGTTCCGGGTCCTCCAGCCGCAGGTAGTTGGCCAGGACGCCAAGAATATGGGTGGGATCGTCCCGCCAGCGGGGCATGCCGACGTCGATCTCGGCGACAGCCCGGTGGCCGTACCGCGCGAGGAATTCCGCCAGTGCGGTCTGGGCCGCGGCGGGCAATGCGCCTGCGGCGAAGAGCTGCGCCAGCACGGCCGGCGGGTTCCCGGTGAGCACGGCCAGCGATTCCGCGTCGGACTTGATCTTTATGGCGACGCGCCACAGCTCGAGGTCCATCTCGGTGGTCACATTGTTGGGCAGGCCGCGGAGTACAGGCTGCAGGTCCGTGGTTCTGCTTCCTGCGGCACCAGCCTCGCGGGCGCCGCCCTCGCCGGCACCAAAGAGTTTGCCTGCACCAAGAAGTTTCCCGGCGAGGCCGAGCATGGCGAAGCCCAGGCCGGCCAGCGGGAGCACGGCCGGAAGATTCGGGAAAAGCCGCGACAGGATCCCCTCGACATGGTCAAGCCGCGCGCGCGGGGAAGCGCCCTGGGGCAGTTCCAGCGTCGCGTTGAACTCCGTGGTGAAGCGGTTCAGGCGTTTGAGTGCCGCCTCGGGACGGACAAGCGCCCGGATCGCTGCTTCCGGCACGCGGGCCCGGGCAGCTATGGGGAGCACGTGCTTGAGGAGGTCCCAGGGTGTACGTCGGGTGATGGAAAGGCGGGGGTCGCCGAACACGCTGCGCAGGACTTTCGCGGAGCGTGCCTCCATGACGTCAAAGACCCTGGGAATGATCCGGCGGCCCACGGTGCTCCGGGCGGCTGCGGTCAGGTCGAAAAAGATTCGCTGTCCGGCTTCGACGTACGGCGGCGGACCGCTGCGGGGATCCGGAACGTCGAAGCCCGCTGCGGCAGCAACTGATGAGCCGATCCGCCGGAGGGCGGCAAGTCCCATCGGGGTCAGCGGCCGGGTAAGGCCTTGGGCGAGGCTGAAGCAAAGGTAGACGCGCAGGTCCTCCCCCGGGCCGGGCCGTTCCTGCTCTTTCTCCGGGCGGGTGGCCTTCTCCGGCAGCGGGTAGAGCGTGGTGATGGGCCGCGACTGGGTCAGCCAAAACTTGCCGTCGACGTCGAGCGCCCACTCGGTGTCCTGCGGGGCGCCGTAGTGGGCCTCCGCCTTGCTCCCCAGCGCCGTGAGTTCCCGGATCTGTGCATCCGTCAGGCACGGCTGGTTTTCCACGCCCGGGCCGGCTGCCGTCTGCTCGACGGATTCGGTACCCCCCGCGGGCAGCGGCCGGACAGCCGTCCGCTTGTCCCCCAGCCGGCGCTGCAGGATGGAACCGGATGCGGTGTCCACCACGAAATGGTCCGGATTGACGGCGCCCGACACCACTGCCTCGCCAAGGCCGGGGCTGGCGTCGATCACAGCCTCGCGGCGCCTGCCGGTGACCGGGTTCGCCGTGAACATCACGCCCGCCGCCTCGGCGTCCACCATCCGTTGGACGACGACGGCGAGGGCCACCGTTGCGGGATCAATGTTCCGGCTGGCGCGGTATGCCACCGCCCGGTCAGTCCACAGTGAGGCCCAACACTTCCGGACGGCATCCAGCAGCGCCACAGCGTCTATGACGTTCAGGTATGTGTCCTGCTGGCCGGCAAAGCTGGCGAAGGGAAGGTCCTCGGCCGTGGCCGAGGACCTCACCGCGACCGGAACACCGTCCAGCGCCCGGTATGCCGTTAGCACCTCCCCAGCGATCGCCGTCGGCAATTCTGCCGAAATGATCTGACTGCGGGCCCTGGCAGCCAGGCTGGCGAGCGCTTCGAGATCATCGGCAGGGGTGTCCTGGAGGGCGCGGTGCACGTCTGCGAGGCCCAGTGGCTCCACGGCCTGGATGTAGGCCCTGGTGGTGAGGCAGAACCCGTCCGGGACCGGGAGTCCGGCCGCAATCAGCTCGCCGAGGTTGGCAGCCTTGCCGCCAACCTCCGGCAGCATGGAGGCGCTGAGGTCCCCGAGGCCGAGCACCAGGCCGTTCATGCGCTACGAGGCGCCGAGCATGGGTCCGAAGCTGGCGCGGTCTGCGAGCCGCGGGTCCTCCCGGTCCGGCACCACCATCACGGGGCTCTTGGCATGGTGGAGGACGCCGTCCGACGTCGACCCCAAAAGCATGCCGGTGAAGCCGCCGCGGCCGCGGGTACCCACGACGATCAGCTCAACATGCCGGCTGGCCTCCACCAGCACATCCACGGGCGATCCATCCAGCAGCCGGGTCTCAATGGCCAGCCGCGGGAAATGGCTCTGCAGCCAGGCCACCCCGGCCTTCAGCTGGACCTGGATGTCGGCGAACAGCGCTTCCCGGTCCAGTGGGGCCGGAACCCAGGCAAGGGAGCCGCTGTACTGCGGCACGGCGCAGATTACTCGCAGCGGCGCACCCAGCCGTTCGGCCTCCTCCGCTGCTTCCAGGACGGCGACGCGGGCCTGCTCGGACCCGTCCACTCCCACCACGACAGCTTTTTCCACGGGGCCGTGGCCGGCCTTGGCCTGTTCCGCGCGGATGTGCTTGTCCTGGGTGGTCTCGCCCAAGCGGTCGGAGCAGATCAGCGGAACCGTCACAGTGGGGCATTTGGCGTGGGCGGGGAGCGCGCTGCTCACGGAGCCAAGGAGCCGCCCAACAAAGCCACCCCGCCCGCGGGTGCCGAAGACCAGCAGTTCGGCGGTCTCGGACAGGTCGAGCAGTACGCCCGAAGCGTCCCCGTTCTCGACCGAGGCGCTGACGCTGAGGTTGTAGCCGGCCACCTTGTCCACTGCGTGCTGCAGGATGGCCTCCGCGCCCTCGCGGATCACCGAGTCGTCCACTGTGGCATAGCCGCCGTCGAGTCCGGAGGCGGCGAAAATGGGCACCGAGTAGGCGGTGACAATATGAAGCGGACTGCGGCGGCGTTCGGCTTCACGGGCGGCCCAAACGAGGGCACACTGTCCGTGGTCCGAACCATCGACGCCCACCACGATTCCCTGGGGTCTGGCGTGCCGTGCACCGCCATCCCGTGCCGGGTCGGGATGCAATTCGTGTGCGTCCATGTGGTCCGCCTCCTCGCGATACTGCCTGATGATGCGGCTATTCTGCCAGAAGCAGCGTGCCTAGCCAGCACCGGCAGGCCGTCCGGTTCCCGGTTACGTACAGCCTGCACCTAAGTCCAACTATTCTCGGTCCGCGATCTCTTAGCAAGCGGTCCCTTCGCGGCTTTTCGGGCCTTTCCTAAGGCAGTTTCCTGCCTGTTCCGGGCGCTCTTCCGGCACCGCTCCCGCGTGCTCTTCCGGCGCCGCACGGGGCGCGCCGCTAACGCCGTGCAAAGCCCCGCAAACCAATGTTTCAGGTGGGGTATCCAGCGACCAAAAAATTCTGTAATGTCGAGGCACTATCGGTCCGGATTGTGCTCCACCGCACATCCGGGGATGGCTTGTGTCTGCTTGCTGGGGCAGTGGACGGTGCACGGCGATGATGCCTGCGCTTCGAAATTCTCGAGGAGGAAGTTGTAGTGTCACGCATGCCTGGTCTCAGCGGCGCAGAACGGACCACCACTGTGGTCATCGGCACCGGACTTCCCGGTTTGGCAATCGCCACGGAACTCCGGCGCCGGGGCGTTGATTCAATCATCGTCAGCAGGCTCGAATCCCCGAGGGACGGCCAGTCCTTCCAGAAATCCGCGCCGCAGCGGTGCGACGACGCCGAGGCAGCGTCGCTCCAGGAGCGGAACGAAATCCTCCGGCACCTGCGCAACTACGCGTCGAGCCACCAGCTGGACATCCGCAGCGACACGTCTGCCGTGTTGCTCGACAAGATGGGCCCGGGGGCGGAGGCCTCGCTTCACCGCTGGGCCGTACACACCCCGGACGGCGTGCTGCTGGCCGACCACATCGTGCTCACCCGCTGTGCCCACAGCCAGCTGCGGCGCATGCTCACGGACCTCGGCATCTCCATTGGCGCCAACCTCGTCGCAACCATGCGTGCCATCGGCATTTACCTGGTGGGCGTCGGCGAGCTCATCACGCCCACACCGAGGGAGGTCCTGCGCCAGGCCAAGGTGGTGGGCCAGGCCATCTCGGCGAAGGTCTACCCGGACAGCGTGCCGTCGGTGCTGACCGGGAGTTTCCCGGCGCTGCCCGCCGGGGCACTTTGAAGTCGGGGCACTTTGAAGTCACGGCGCTCTGAAGAGGCCGCGGCTGGCTAAAGCCGCGGCCTCTTAGGCCGCGGCCGTCTAAAGCGGTTAGTTCCCGTCGCGGTCAGGCTCGTCACTCACGCCTAGGCGCCGGCGGGCCAGCACACCCAGGGTGATGAGCAGGCCGAGGGCCACGGCTGCGAACACCACGATGCTCCACGGGAAGGGTTCGGAGGAATCCGGCGCGGTCCCCGTGGCCTGCGTTGCCCCGGGCTGCGGCGTGCCGACAGTAGGAACCGGCGCCGCCGCTGCCCCCGCCGCAGCCGCCGTGGCTGTGAAGGAGAACGTCCCCTCGATCGGGTGCGAGTCAGAGCTCACCACCCGCCAGACGACCGAATACTTCCCGGCAGGGGCACCTTCCCGCAGCTTCTGCGAGGCGACGTTGTCCACGATCTCCACCTTGCCGTCGGCCCAATCGGTTCCGGCGGCATCCGTTACCTTGACCTGGGAACCGAGCCCCAGCGGGGTGTTGTTGAAGGTTATCGAGACCTTCGCGGGCGCCGTCGCCACGGTGCTGCCGTCGGCCGGGCTGCTGGATTCGGCGGCGTCGTGCGCGGAAGCGGGACCCGCGGTGAGGAGCAGGGCGACGAGCGCGAGCGCGCCAAGGAGGGCGGACAGCAACTGGCGGGTGAAACGCATGGGCAGACTACTCCTAGTGTTGACTTCCTTACAGACTAGGCGAATTTGCTGGGACGGCACCCGGCAACCTACTAGGATTCAAGTAACCCCCACACTCTCACCGGAGGACTAATGCTCAAGCAGGGCTCTGCACTGGACCGGTACTTCAAGATATCCGAACGGGGGTCCAACTTCTCCCGTGAAATCCGGGGCGGTTTCGCCACCTTCTTCGCCATGAGCTACATCGTGGTGCTGAACCCCCTGATCCTGTCCGTTGCGGACTCCTCCGGCGCCACACTCGGTTTCCAAGCCGTCGCTGCGGTCACCGCCTTTGTCGCCGGTGTCCTGACCATCCTCATGGGCGCGTGGGCCAAGCACCCGTTTGCCATGGCCACCGGCCTGGGCGTCAACGCCTTCGTGGCCGTGACGGTGGCCACCAACCCGGGACTGACCTGGCCGGACATGATGGGGCTCGTGGTCCTTTCCGGCGTCACCATGATGATCCTGGTCCTGACCGGATTCCGGACCGCCGTGTTCCGGGCCGTTCCGGACGGGCTCAAGACCGCGATCGTGGTGGGCATCGGCCTGTTCATCGCCCTCATTGGCCTGGTCAACGCCGGCTTCGTCCGGCGCGTTCCGGACGCCGCCGGGACCACCGTGCCGGTGGGCCTGGGCTTTGACGGCAAGCTCCTGGGGTGGCCAACCCTGGTGTTCGTCTTCGGCCTGATCCTGACCATCGCCCTGCTGGTGCGCAACGTCAAGGGTGCCATCCTGATCGGCATCGTCGCCTCCACCATCCTGGCCGTCATCCTTGAGTTCACGCTGCACATCGGCCCCAGCTTCGACGGCAAGAACTTCAACCCGCAGGGCTGGTCCCTGGTTGCCCCCAAGTTCACCGAGTGGGCGGCTCCCGATCTCTCGCTGATCGGCAAGGCCAACCCCATTGGCGCTTTCGGCCATCTGGGCGTGGTGGCCGCCGCGCTGCTCGCCTTCGTGATCCTGCTCAGCATCTTCTTCGACGCGATGGGCACCATGGTGGGCCTGGCCAACGAGGCCGGAACTGTGGACAAGGACGGCAACATCCCCAACGTTGACCGCGTGCTGCAGGTGGACGCCCTGGGCGCCATCGTCGGCGGCGGCGCCTCCGTGTCCTCCAACCAGATCTACGTCGAGTCCGGCGCGGGCATCGGCGAGGGCGCACGGACCGGTCTGGCCTCGATCGTGACCGGCCTGCTGTTCCTCGTGGCCATGTTCTTCACCCCGCTGATTAACCTTGTGCCGTTCGAGGCTGTGGCCCCCGCTCTGGTGGTGGTCGGCTTCATGATGGTGGCCCAGATCGGCAAGATCCACTGGCAGGACTGGGGCATCGCCCTGCCCGCCTTCCTCACGTTCACGCTGATGCCGTTCACCTATTCGATCGCCAATGGCCTGGGCGCCGGCTTCATCTCCTACGTCCTCATCCGCACCTTCCAGGGCCGCGCCCGCGAAGTGCACCCGCTGATGTGGGCCGTCGCGGCAGCCTTCGTCCTGTTCTTCGCCATCGGCCCGATCGAACAGGCACTCGGCATGTAACAGCCTCCGCTTTCCCGCCCCGGAGATGGCAGTTGGCGGCAGTGTTCCTCAGCGACACTGCCGCCAAGTGCCATCTCGCGCTTAAGCCGGTTCCGGTATTTCAGACATCACGACGGCGGCGCTGCTGGCTTTCGCTGTGTCCGTACGGTGAGCTTGAAGCATGGACTTTCCCGCGCTCTCGGTTGACGCTGCACCCCGCCCCTGGACAGGCCGCTACGACGGCGACGGTGAAGCCCACCGCCGGTGGTGGCAGGCGGTAGCGCCGGCAACCGGCAGCACTGCGGTCCCGCACGCTCCCGTCACCGCCGGACGCCCTGCCGTGATCCTCGGCTTCTGCAGCGATGAGGGCGTGCGCCGGAACAAGGGCAGGACCGGAGCCGCGGCCGCCCCCGCGGCCATCCGCAGTGCGCTGGGCCCCCTGGCCTACCACTCGGAGCGCGCCGCCGCCGACGCCGGCGACGTGGTGGTCCGCGACGGCGAGCTGGAGGCCGGCCAGGCCCGCGCCGGCCTCGCCGTGTCCGCACTGCTCAACGGCGGCCACCTCACCTTGCTGCTGGGCGGCGGCCACGAGACCGCGTACGCGAGCTACCTCGGCGTGGCAGGGTCCCGGGCGGTCCGCGATGGCCAGCGGCTGGGCGTGCTCAACCTCGATGCCCACTTCGACCTCAGGGATGAGGCCACCCCGAGTTCGGGGACTCCGTTCCTCCAGATGGCCCGCGCCGAAGCGGCCGCAGGACGCGAACTGAACTACGCCGTCGTCGGAATTTCCGAACCCAACAACACACGGGCGCTGTTCAGCACCGCCGAGGAGCTGGGCGTGCGGTACCTGCTGGATGAGGACTGCACTGCCGGGGCGGCGGAGGCCTTTGTGGCGGATTTCCTCAGCGGAATCGACGTGCTGTACCTGACCATCGACCTTGACGTGCTGCCGGCGGCGGTGGCTCCGGGAGTAAGCGCCCCGGCCGCATATGGGGTTCCGCTGCCGGTGATCAGTGCCGTCTGCCGCCAGGTGGTGGCCAGCGGCAAGCTGCTGCACGCGGACGTCGCCGAGCTGAACCCGGCCTTCGACATCGACAACCGGACGGCCCGGGTGGCCGCGCGGCTGGTCAGCATCCTGCTGGGCTAAGCAGCTGCTGGGCTAAGCAGCTGCTGGTCCGCCCGGCTCATCCTTGGGCCAGCTAATCCTTGGTCGAGCTAAGGCTTGGGCTTGGGCTTGGGCTTGGGCTTCGGGGCTGGCCGGGCGGGCGCCTTGGGCTTGGCCGCGGGCTTGCTGACGATCGACCCCGGCGGCTTGGGGAAGGCGGCCGCCGGATAGAGCCGCGCCACCTGGAGCATGTAGTTCGCCCACTGCGGGCCCGCGATCATGTAGCCGTCAATGCGGTCGTAGTGCTTGCCGTTGACAGTGAGGTTCCTGCCCGGCCGCTGCTGGCCCTCCAGGGCGTCCCCGAAGAACGAGGCCGTGGCCAGGCCGGTGGTGTAGCCCAGCACCCAGGTGGCACTGTTGCTGTTGTTGGTACCCGTTTTGGCTGCCACCGGCACACTCTTCTGCACCTTGGGGTTGATGTAAATGCCGGAGCCCTTGTTGAGCATGTCCTGGAGCGCCTTGTTTACGCCGCGGACCACGTTCTTGTCCACGGTGTCGCTGCATTCCTCGGCCTCCGCGGGCAGCTTCTTGCCCGCCATGTCCGCCACCCCGGCCAGGGCCACCGGCACGCAGTACCGGCCGTCGGCGGCGAAGGTGGCAAAGGCGTTGGCCATAGTCAGGGGCGCCACCCCGGTGCCGCCCAGGAGGTTGCCCAGCTGGTGCATGTTCACCGGTGTCCCGTCCAGGCCGCTGCGGAGCCCGACGGCGTTGACCATGTTCTGGATCCCGCAGAAGTCCAGCTGCGCGGCCTCTGCGAAAGTGGCCGTGTTGATCGAGTTGTAGAGCCCGTAGTCGGCCGGCATCTTGCGGTAGTAGCCCTCCGACGCATTCTGCAGGTCGTCAGCCGTTTCGAGTCCTGCCCTGCGCTGCTTCGTGCTGTAGCCGCCCGCCACCTTGCCGCAGGAGGACCGCCAGCGGAAGCCCAGCGGGTACTCGCGCTTCGAAGCGTCCACCACGGTGGTCATGGTCTTGCCCTGGTGCAGCCACTCGGCGAAGGTGAAGGGCTTCATGGTGGAGCCCGGCTGGAACCCGCCGGCGCCGTTGAGATCGTTGCCGTTCGCGTCCTTGGCGTCCACGTTGAAGTTCAGCTGGGTGTCGAACTTTCCGCGCCCGGGCAGGTACACCGTGTTCTGCGCCATCGCCAGGACCCGGCCGGTGCCCGGCTGGACCGTGACCAGCGAGGCGCCCCACCTGTCCGGATTGGCGCCGGCTGTGGCGTTCACCTGCGCCTGGGCCTTCGCCTGCAGCCGGCTGTCCAGGGTGGTGGTGATGGTCAGCCCGCCGCGGAAGAGCCGCTTTTCGCGGGCCTCGGTGTCCGCGCCGTAGGCCGGGTTGTTGAGGAAGAGCCGGGTCACGTAATCACAGAAGTACGGTGCCATGGTGGCAGCGGCGCAGCCCTGCCGCGAGGGCTTCACCTTCAGGCCGACGCCGGAGGCCACAGCGGCGTCATGCTCCTTCTTGGTGATCATCTTCTGCTTGAGCATTTCGCCAAGGACCTGGTTGCGGCGTTGCAGCGAGTTCTTGGGGTTGGTGACGGGATCGTAGAAGCTGGGGCTGTTGACCAGGCCCGCGAGCAGCGCGGACTGGGGCAGGGTCAGCTTGCTGGCCGGGACGCTGAAGAAATACTGGGACGCCGCCTCAATGCCGTAGGCGCTGCGGTTGAAGAAGACGATGTTGAGGTAGCCCTCGAGGATTTGGTCCTTGGTGAACTTCTTTTCCAGTGCCATCGCGAGCCTCATCTCGCGCAGCTTGTCCCCCATGGTCTTCTGCCCGCTGAGGACCACCTGGTCCTCACGGCCCTCGGAGATCAGGGACTCGTTCACAATGTTGGTGACGTACTGCTGCGTGAGGGTGGAGGCGCCCTGCCGGTCGCCGCGGGTCAGGTTGCTGGTCAGCGCGCGCAGGATGCCCTGCGTGTCGACGCCGCTGTGTTCGTAAAAGCGGCTGTCCTCGATGGCGACGGCGGCCTTCCGGATGAACGGGGACATCTGCTTCAGGGGCACGCGGACGCGGTTCTCGGAATAGAACGTGGCGATGAGTTTGCCGTCCGCCGTCAGCATGCGGGTGGTCTGCGACGGGGCGGGCACCGCGAGCTCGGTGGGCAGGCTGTTGAAGTAGGAAATGGACCTGCTGACCGAGGTGCCGGCGAGGGCGGCCCCGGGCACCAGGAAGCTGGCCGCGAGGACCCCGCAGAGGCAGCTCACAAGCACGAACCCCAGCAACTTTGCCAGGCCGAGAGCCATACGGGATATCAACCTTTTGCCTGCCATGATCCAAGCTCACCACACCACCGGAGTGAATACAGAATATTCACGGCCCGGGACCTTCATTCGTTCCCCGGCGTCAGACCGGCGTGTGCGGCGCCTTTCCCTCGTCGCCGAATTCCTCCGCGGCCCTACGTGCACGCAGCCGGTCCAGGCGTTTCATGACCGGCGCCGTGGTGGCGCCGTGCAGCACCACAGACATGGCCACGACGAGTCCGACGATGCTCCACAGATACTCCGCCCGGTCCCCGAAGGCGCCCTGGCCCAGCGCGTAGGCAAGGTAGTACAGGGACCCGATGCCCCGGATGCCAAAGAAGGAAATGGCGATCCGTTCCCGGGGGCCGGTCTTGCCGCCGGCCAGTGCCAGCCAGCCGGACAACGGACGCACCAGAACCAGGAAGGCCAGCGCAACGCCCACCTCAGCCCAGCCGACGTCGGCCAGCAGGCCCCGCGCGATCGCTCCGCCCAGGAGAACCAGGATGACCACTGTCAGCAGCCGCTCGAGCTGTTCCACGTAGGAGTGAAGAATGCGGTGGTAACCGTGGGTGCGCTCCGCCGCCCTGATGGTCACGGCACACACGAACACCGCGATGAAGCCGTAGCCCTCGATCATTTCGGTGACACCGTAGGCCAGGAAGGTGGCGGCCAGCGCGACGAAGCCCTCGGAGTGGTTGGACAGTCGGATGCTGTCATGCCGGGCGGAGAAGAAAAGCCGTGCCAGCGCCTTGCCCGTGCCGTAGCCCAGCAGCACGCCCATTCCGATGCGCCACAGGACGTCCACGCCGAACCACTCCGGAAACCAGGCCGACGGCGCCGTCCCCACAAGGCTCATGGCAATGGCCAGGTACACAAAGGGAAAGGCCAGCCCGTCATTCAGTCCCGCCTCGGAGGTCAAGGCGAACCTGACCTCGTCCTCCTGGTCGGTGCCCTCCTCCTCGTCGGCCGGTTCGCCCACCTGCACCTCGGAGGCCAGGACCGGATCGGTGGGTGCCAGTGCGGCGGCCACGAGGAGCGCGGCGGCAAGTCCCAGGCCCAGCAGCCAGAGTCCGAGGAGCGTCAGGCCCAGCATGCATAGGGGCATGGCAATGCCGAGCATCCGCCAGGTGGTTGCCCAGTTCCGCCGCCCCACCGAACGGTCAAGCGCTAGCCCGGCTCCCATCAGCGAGATGATCACGCAGATCTCGGTCAGATGCAGCGTCAGCTCGGGGTGCTGGACGGGGTTCGGGTCCGGAAGGTTGGGAAGCAGGCCGAAGGCGGCCGCGCCGGCGCCCAGGAAGACCATTGGCATGGAGATCGGAGCATCGCGCAGCGCCTTGGGCAGGATGGCGGCAACAAAGACGGCTACGCCCGCCGCGGCGAACATGATGCTGGCACCTTCAAACACGGTCGCCTCCTGCGCCGTCGGCCTCTCAGACCTGACCAACATTAGCGCGCAGCACGAGGGAGGGGGTCTCCGGGCGCTGCTCGGTGTGGCTTTTACCGGCCCGGGACGACAGAATGGTTGATAAGACAACTATCGTCAACATGGCTGTCAAATGACAGTCATCTTACCTTTGCCCTGACTCCCGGTAGAATGGTCTACTGCCCCCCGGCAAGAACCAAAGAAAGTCAGTACATTGAGCACAGCAACCCTGGAGCGCCCAACCGCTCCTACGAGCGCGTCTCCCTCTGCGGATGCCCGGTCCATCCACCTGGCATTCACGAGTGCCGCCCAGGTCCACGACGGCCTGGAAAGCGCCGTGGAGACGCTGATCGAAACGGCCGCCCAGGAAGGCACCTGCGGCATCAAGGTCACGCGCCTCGAGCCAGGCCGCTACACGGTGGCCCTCGACGAGTCTGTTCCCTTCGGTGAAACACACGAGGACATCGCGGCCTAGCGCGCGAAAAAGCCCCCGATCCTGAACTCATTCTGGCCGAAGGGCCGAATGAGCCAAGGTCGGGGGCTTTTTGTTTTTCCGGAGCGCGGCCTGCCGCGCCGCTTCTGCCGGATTACATCCGGCGCACCTGCACGCCGTCGGACCTCATAAAGAGCTGCGACTCAGGCGCTCCACCGCAGATCAGCCACAACACGTTTCCGCTCCGTGAGACTTCCTCCACCTCGCCTGCCGCAATGACATGGGCATGCTTGATGATCTCGACCCGCTCGCCCACGTGCAGCGATCCCCAGTTGGTGACCGTAGCTGCGTGTGCCATGCGTCTGGACAGGACTGCCCCGCGTGCTTTCATTTGAACTTCTACCCCTTTGTGGATGTTCTCTTCCGCCACAGCCTCTTTGATGTGACTTTTACTACACCTTTAGTTCTACTACACCCGCCGGGCTGTGTGCGGCCCGTTGCGGAGTATTTCGGCACCGCCGGCAAAATGTTTGCCGGCGGTGCACTTTGTTCACCGTCAGGCGAGATTTCCGACGGCGGATTCGGCTGCCGCCCGCACCGCACCAGAGCCGACCAGCTGGTCGGCGGCCTCGAGCTCCGGTGAGAGGAACCTGTCCGTGCCCGGACCGCCCACGACGGTCCGCAGCGCTTCGAGGACAGCCGCCCCCGCAGGACCCGGGGTCAGCTGGCCATCCGAGAGCTGCGTGCGCATATCTATGGCCCGTGCCGACGTCACGAGTTCGATCGCGAGAACGCGGCGGAGGTTCTCCACGGCCTTCCGGAGCTTGCGGGCGGCGTGCCAGCCCATGGACACGTGGTCCTCCTGCATGGCGGAGCTCGGGATGGAGTCGACGGAGGCGGGCACCGCGAGCCGCTTGTTGTCCGAGACCAGGCCCGCCTGGGTGTACTGGGCGATCATGAGGCCCGAGTCCACGCCCGGATCCGCTGCCAGGAACGCCGGCAGGCCGTGCGAACGGGCCGGGTCAAGCATGCGGTCCGTGCGCCGTTCGGCGATGGAGCTGAGGTCCGCCACGGCGATGGCCAGGTAATCGAGCACGTACGCCACCGGTGCGCCGTGGAAGTTGCCGTTGGAGCTGACCCGGCCGTCAGGCAGGACCACGGGGTTGTCGATGGCGGCCGCGAGTTCACGGGAAGCCACCAGCTCAGCGTGGTCGACCGTGTCCCGGACGGCGCCCGCAACCTGGGGTGCACAGCGCAGCGAGTATGCGTCCTGGACACGTGAATCGCCCACCCGGTGCGAGGCCACGATGGCCGAGTCAGACAGAACCCGGAGCATATTGTCCGCGGAGGCGGCCTGGCCGGGGTGCGGGCGGAGGGCGGCGTGCAGCTCGGGCAGGAACACCTGGTCCGTGCCGAGCAGCGCCTCGACGCTGAGCGCGGCGGTGATGTCCGCCGTCGTCAGCAACTGCCGCAGGTCCGCTATGGCCATCAGGAGCATGCCCAGCATGCCCTCGGTGCCGTTGACCAGCGCCAGACCTTCCTTCTCGGCAAGCGTCACCGGTTCGATGCCGTGCGCGGCGAGCAGTTCAGCAACCGTGGGTTGGCCGGCGCCGCCGTGCAGTTCGCCGTCGGGTCCTGTCGCTTCGCCTTCACCCATGAGGACCAGGGCGCAGTGGGACAGCGGTGCCAGGTCGCCGGAGCAGCCCAGCGAACCGAACTCCCGGACCACCGGGGTGATGCCGGCGTTGAGCACGTCCACCATGGTCTGCAGGACCACCGGCCGGACACCGGTACGGCCCGAGGCGAGGGTCTTGGCGCGCAGGAACATGATGCCGCGGACTACTTCGCGTTCCACCGCGGGGCCCATGCCGGCGGCGTGGCTGCGGATCAGCGACTTCTGCAGCTGGGTCCGCAGCTCGCCGGGGATGTGGCGGTTGGCCAGCGCGCCGAAGCCCGTGGAGATGCCGTACGCGGGCACGTCGCTGTGGGCCAGTTCGTCGATGTGTGCGCGGACCTTGGCGACGGTTTCCAGGGCGTTCTGGGAGATGGTCACCTTGGCGTCATGGCGTGCGACGGCGACGAGGTCCTCGGGCGTGGCACCGCTGGCACCGAGGGTAACGGTGAGCGGTTCGTGGGTGGTGATAGTTGTCATTTCTTCTTCCTTCTTCCCAACTGACTGGCAGTTGTTGTCGTTTTGAGCAGCCAAAACGACGTCTAATGCGAGCTACTTGGGGTGGATTCGTTCATCGGGATCCGGACGCCGCGTTCCTTGGCGACGTCGACGGCGCGGTCATAGCCGGCGTCGACATGCCTGATCACGCCCATGCCGGGATCGTTGGTGAGGAGCCGCTCGAGCTTCTGCGCTGCGAGATCGGTGCCGTCGGCGACCGAGACCTGGCCGGCGTGGATGGAGCGGCCGATGCCGACTCCTCCGCCGTGATGGAGGGAGACCCAGGTGGCGCCGGAGGCGGTGTTGAGCAGGGCGTTGAGCATGGGCCAGTCGGCGATGGCGTCGGAGCCGTCGGCCATGGCTTCCGTTTCCCGGTACGGGGAGGCGACGGAGCCGGAGTCCAGGTGGTCGCGGCCGATCACGATGGGCGCCTTGACCTTGCCTTCCTTGACCAGCTGGTTGAACAACAGCCCGGCCTTGGCGCGTTCGCCGTAGCCCAGCCAGCAAATGCGGGCCGGCAGGCCTTCGAACTCCACGCGCTCGGCGGCGGCGTCGATCCAGCGGTGCAGGTGCTGATTCTCCGGGAAGAGCTCCTTGATGGCTTTGTCGGTGACGGCGATGTCCTCGGGATCCCCGGAGAGGGCGACCCAGCGGAACGGGCCCAGGCCCTCGCAGAACAGCGGGCGGATGTAGGCCGGAACGAAACCGGGGAATTCGAATGCCCGGCTGTAGCCGCCCTTGCGGGCCTCGTCGCGGATGGAGTTTCCGTAGTCGAACACCTCGGCGCCGGCGTCCTGGAATTCGACCATGGCCTGGACGTGCTTGGCCATCGATGCCTGGGCCTTCTTGGTGAAGCCCTCCGGGTCAGCTTCTGCTTCGCGGTGCCATTCGTCCACGGAGATGCCTTCCGGCAGATAGCTCAGGGGGTCGTGGGCGGAGGTCTGGTCGGTGACGATGTCGATGGTCAGCTCGCCGGCCTTGTGCCGGCGAAGGAGTTCGGGGAACACCTCGGCGGCGTTGCCGACATAGCCCACGGACCAGCCGCGGCGCTCTTCCTTGGCCTTCAGGACCTTGGCGATGGCGGCGTCGAGGTCGGTTTCCACCTCGTCCAGGTAGCGCTTGCCGGCGCGGCGGCGGAGGCGGGTCTCGTCGACGTCGACAATCAGGCAGGCGCCCTCGTTCAGGGTGACGGCGAGGGGCTGGGCGCCGCCCATGCCGCCGCAGCCGCCGGTCAGTGTCAGGGTGCCGGCGAGCGTGCCATTGCTGTCTCCAGTGAGCTTGCGCGCGATGGCTGCGAAGGTTTCGAACGTCCCCTGCAGGATGCCCTGCGTGCCGATGTAGATCCAGGAACCGGCCGTCATCTGCCCGTACATCATCAGGCCCTCGGCCTCGAGCCGGCGGAACTCGGGCCACGTAGCCCAGTCGCCGACGAGGTTGGAGTTGGCCAACAGCACACGCGGCGCCCATTCATTGGTGCGGAAGACGCCCACCGGCTTGCCGGACTGGACCAGCAGGGTCTCGTCCTTGTCCATCGTTTCCAGGGTGCGGGTGATGGCATCGAATGCGGCCCAGGAGCGCACGGCCCGGCCGGTACCGCCGTAGACCACCAGGTCATCCGGGCGTTCGGCGACCTCAGGGTCGAGGTTGTTCATGAGCATGCGCAGGGGTGCTTCGGTCTGCCAGGACTTGGCGGTGAGCTCGGTGCCTCGGGCTGCTTTGACCGGGCGGGCACCGGTGGTGAAATCGGCGGGTGCCATGGTGGCTCCTTCGTATCGCGGGGATGTGTGTATCGCTGTTGCGTGTTGCGGAATGCTGTGTTGTCAGGCAAATCGTGGTTCGAGCGAAAGTGCTTCTGTATCAACTAAAGCCCCTTCATGGCGGGCCAAACAGGGGTTTCCGGCGGGTGCTGTCCGGTATTCCAGACCCAACTAGGTAGCAGCTGAGGACGTTCCCGGCGCTGAGAACGCCCTGTGCTGCGACCTAGTTGGGCTGCTACTTCGCCGGGCGGCCGTGGATGCGCACCGAGAGTTCATCGGCGACCTTCTGTACGCGGGCGGCGAGCACCGGCCACTGGTCCTCCGGCAGCTTGTCCTCGAGGAACGTGACGGCGACCGCCGCCGTCGGCCATCCAAGGTGATCCGTGACAGCGGCGGCGATGGAGCCAAAGCCCGGTGTCACCTCGCCGTGTTCCGTGGCGTAGCCACGCTGCCGCACCCGGTCAAGGTGCGACGACAACGCGGAGTACTTCATAATGGCACCCTCGACCTCGTGCCGGGCGGTGAAGGCGGCCGCGTTGGGATACAGCGCGCGGACCTGCGACTTCGGCAGCGCGGCCAGGATGGCCCGGCCGCTGGCGGTGAGGTGGCTCGGCAGCCGGACGCCGACGTCGGTCACGAGGGACGGCCGGTTCTTGGCCCGCTCCTCCACGATGTAGAGCACGTCCCGGCCGTGCAGGACGGCCAGGTGCGCACTCTCGCCAAGGACATCAACGAGTGAAGCCAGCATGGGTCGCCCAAGCCGGGACAGCGGTTCCTGCCGGGAGTACGCGGAACTGAGCTCGAAGGCGCTGATGCCAAGGCCGTACCGCTGCTCCTCGTGCAGGTGCAGGACAAAGCCGTTCGCCTCCATGACGCCAAGGAGGTGGTACACGCTGGAGCGCGGCAGGCCCAATGCCGTGGCAATGTTCGACGCCGCCATCGGCCCCCGCTTGGAACCCAATAGTTTGAGGATCCGCAAGGTATTTTCGGCGGCTGGAACTTTCGCCTTGACTGCTGATTCCGGCCGTTTTGCCGCTGCTGCGGTCATCGTGCCTGCCATGTGTCCTCCGGGCCTCGCCGTTGAGCTGTCTATCTGTCTTCAGGTGTCCCGGAAAGGTGTCCGGTATCCCGTACTTAAAGTTTGGGCCTCGCCCATGGCTGAAGTCGCCCTTCAGCAGCACCCCTGTCTGGAATACCGGACATCCCAGGCGCCCGCCCATCATCCCGCTTTCCCGCGCACGGAGCTAGCGTTGGTCCATGGAATCTCCACTCAAGGGCAAGGTAGCTCTGGTCGCCGGGGCCACGCGAGGGGCAGGTCGCGGTACCGCCGTGGCCCTGGGTGAGGCCGGGGCGGTGGTCTACTGCACCGGGCGCACCTCGAAAGCCCAGACCTCCGACTATCGTCGCCCCGAAACCATTGAAGAAACCGCCGCCATGGTCAGTGCGGCAGGCGGAACTGGCATCGCAGTGGCCGTCGACCATCTCAATGCTTCGGAGGTGGACGCGCTGGTCCGGCACATCGACCACGAAGACGGCCGGCTGGACATCCTGGTGAACGACATTTGGGGCGGTGAGAACCTCATCCAGTGGAACACGCCCCTGTGGGAACACGATGTTGACGGCGGTTTGCGGATGCTGCACGGCGCCGTCGACACGCACCTGATCACCAGCCACTTCGCGCTGCCGCTCCTCATCCGCCGCCCGGGAGGACTGGTGGTGGAGATGACGGACGGAACTCGAGAGTACAACGCAGCGCATTACCGGCTCTCCGCGTTTTACGATCTCGCCAAATCCGCCGTCCTGCGGCTCGCCTTCAGCCAAGCCGAGGAGCTGAAGGCGTTCGGTTGCACGGCCGTGGCGCTGACGCCGGGCTGGATGCGCTCGGAAATGATGCTCGAACACTACGGCGTGACCGAAGCCAACTGGCGCGAGGCGGCCGCCACGAATCCGCATTTCGCCGCCATCTCCGAAAGCCCGCGCTTTGTGGGCCGGGCGGTCGCCGCCCTCGCCGCCGACCCTGACGTGCACAGCCGGACCGGCGGCTCCTTCTCCTCCGGCGGGCTTGCGCAGGAGTACGGCTTTACCGACGTCGACGGCTCCCGGCCAGACTGCTGGCGCTATCTGGAGGAGATCCAGGAGGCCGGGCTGCCGGCGGATGCCAGCGGCTACCGCTGAAGCGCCGGGAGAACAGAAGCGCGAACTGGCAGCCCACACAGTCTGAAATCGAAGACACCAAGACCCCGTGAGGCTCATCACAACTCCCGTATACGTGGTCTGCTGGATAGCGATCCCCCTCCCAATGACGAGAAGGTATTGGCATGCAACAAGCCCAAACAAGAGATGAATTGGCGCCCGGAAACGGGACCGGAACGGTACGCACCGCCGCCGGAACCGCCGTCGGAACCGTTCTGAACCGCGGGCTCAACGTCCGCCACATCCGCTTCATGGCGCTGGGCTCCGCCATCGGCACCGGCCTGTTCTACGGTTCGGCCTCAGCCATCCAAAAGGCCGGCCCCGCCGTGCTGTTCGCCTACATGATCGGCGGTGCCGCCGTGTTCATGGTGATGCGCGCCCTGGGGGAAATGGCCGTGCGGCATCCGGTCTCGGGATCCTTCGGGCAGTACGCCAGCCGCTACCTTGGCCCGCTGGCCGGATTCGTGACCGGCTGGACCTACGTCTTTGAAATGGCGATCGTGGCCATCGCCGACGTCACCGCCTTCAGCATCTACATGGGTTTCTGGTTCCCGTCCGTGGAGCGGTGGGTCTGGATCCTGGCCATCATCTTCCTTCTCGCTGCGCTGAACCTGCTGAGCGTAAAGGTGTTCGGTGAACTCGAATTCTGGTTCACGCTGGTCAAGGTTGCAGCAATTATCGCCATGATCGCTGGCGGAGCGGGCATCCTCGCGTTCGGATTCCAGACCGGCGACGCCTCGGCCGCCCCGGGCCTGGGAAACCTCGTGGAGCACGGCGGCCTGTTCCCGAACGGCTTCGAGGGGCTCCTGGCCTCGTTCGCCGTCGTCATGTTCGCCTTCGGCGGCATCGAAACGATCGGCATCACGGCCGGCGAGGCAGCCGACCCCAAGAAGGTGATCCCGAAGGCCGTCAACACGGTACCGGTCCGCGTCCTGCTGTTCTATGTGCTGACCCTTGGAGTGCTGATGAGCCTCTTCCCCTGGAACGAGGTCGGCAGCAACGGCAGTCCCTTCGTCCAGATCTTCAGCGGGCTGGGTATTCCCGCCGCCCCCCACATCCTCAACGCCGTGGTGATAACCGCCGCACTGTCCGCCATCAACAGCGACATCTTCGGTGCCGGGCGGATCCTCTTCGGCCTGGCCAAGCAGGGCCATGCTCCGCAGAGCTTCGGACGGGTGTCGCGGCATGGCGTGCCGTGGATGACCGTGGTGATGATGACCGGAATCCTCCTGGTGGGAGTGGTGCTGAACGCAGTCATCCCTGAAGGTGTCTTCCTGCTCATCGCCTCCATCGCCACGTTCGCCACGGTCTGGGTGTGGGTGATGATTCTCGCCTCCCATGTGGCCATGAAACGCGAAATCGCCCGGAAGGGCCTGCCGGCGTCCGACTTCCCCTCCCCGTGGTGGCCGACTGCGTCCGTTCTCACCATCGGCTTCATGGTCCTGGTGATCGCAGTGCTGGGCTTCTTCGAGGACACTCGCGTGGCGCTGTACGTGGGGGCCGTGTGGTTGGGACTGCTGGTGGCCGCCTTCCGGCTTTGGGTCAGGGGCACCGGACGACGCCGGGCCCACCTTGAGGACGAGACCTCCCCGCTGCCCGTGGTCGCCAAAACTGAGTAGGATTTCTGCGAAAATGGCGCTCAAGGGTGGATTACGCGAAAACAAGTAGTAAAAATGGAAAAAGACAGGTACTTGGCGCCTGTTACGCGAGTGCACGGTGTGATAAATGAGGTAGATGTTACCCGTGTGACGCATGTGATTGCTCCCTAAAGTGGACTACACGGTGCCAGCCGGCCGGGGGTAGAGACCCCGCATGATGTACCGGCTCCGCGCCACCAGTGACTCGACGATTGGTCACACTGCGAAGGAGTGGTCCTCATGTTGGAAATCCAGGCCGGGGCGCCGGCAGAAAATATTCAGTCCGGGCGGTTGTCCGGCTTCCTGGCCCAGACGCTGCAACGGGCGCGCACGGCCGCTGTTCCATACAGAATCGGCGACGTTCTGCTGGGCGACGATCCGTTCAACGGCCGGCGGGAAGGCACCGTGGTGGTCAAGAACGGCCGGTCGATCGGGATCCGCTCCTCAGACCGGGTGTACTTCTACGATCACCGGCAACTGAGGCGGCCGGACTAGGCGGGTCATCCCCGCCAGTCCAGCCGACGAGCAACAGGAGCCGATTCCATGTCCATCGCCAACCTGCCAACTGCCTATCTCACCATTGCCGAGGTGGCCGCTGCCTTGCGCCTTTCCAAAATGACCGTCTACCGGATGGTCCGGGCCGGAACGCTTGCAGCGGACCGGTTCGGGAAGTCCTACCGTGTGCCGGAGTCGGCCGTGGAGGAGTACATCCGGGCCTCAGGCAACCCGGGCCCGGATGATCCCCCGGGCGCACGAAGCTGAGCGCGCGAAGCTGAGCGCGCGAAGTTGAGTGGCCGTCGGTCTGTTGCCAACCCCTTGGAGCACATGGTGCTGGTTGGCCATCAACCGCCGGCGTTACCATCAGGCATGCTGCCGCTGCAGAATCTCCTGGCCTTTGCCTTGGTCTCCGCATTGCTCATCGCCGTGCCGGGCCCAAGCGTCCTGTTCGTCATCGGACGGTCGCTGGCTTTGGGACGGCGGGGCGGACTGCTGAGTGTCCTCGGCAACGCGGCCGGGGAACTGCTGCAGATCGCAGCCGTGGCGTTGGGGCTCGGCGTGGTGCTGGCTGAGTCGTTACTGCTGTTCACGGTGGTGAAGTTTGCCGGCGCGGCCTACCTCATCTATCTGGGAATCCAGGCGGTGCTCCACCGCCGGGGCGGCCCTTCAGGCCCTGATCCGTCCAGGCCGGCCACCACCCGGCGGATTCTGCGCGAAGGCTTCATTGTGGGGGCCACGAATCCGAAGTCCGTGGTGTTCTTCGTGGCGGTCCTCCCCCAGTTCGTGGACCATTCTGCCGGTGCCATTCCCGCCCAGCTCGCCCTGCTTGGTGCCACGTTCCTGGCCATCGCGCTGGTTTCGGACAGCGCTTGGGCGCTGGCCGCGGGAACTGCACGGCAATGGTTCGCCCGCTCACCCCGCCGGGTGGCAGCCGTCACGACAACCGGCGGGGTGATGATGATCGGGCTCGGCGGAACCCTCGCCCTGACGGGGACCAAGAGCTAGCGGACGGTGGGGACTACCGGGCGGACCAACCCCCGTCCATCGTGTAGCTGGCCCCGGTGACCATTCCGGCGGCGTCGGAGGACAGCCATGCGACCAGGGACGCCACCTCCTCGGGTTCCACCAGCCGTTTCACAGCGGATTCGGTGAGCATCACCTTCGCCAGGACCTCCGACTCCGGAATCCCGTGGACACGCGCCTGGTCCGCGATCTGCTTCTCCACCAGCGGCGTGCGCACATACCCGGGGTTGATGCAGTTGGACGTGACCCCGTGCTCCCCGCCTTCAAGTGCCGTTACCTTGCTCAGCCCCTCAAGCCCGTGCTTCGCCGAGACGTAGGCGCTCTTGAACGGGGAGGCCCGGAGACCGTGCACTGACGACAGGTTGATGACGCGCCCAAAGCCATTGGCGTACATGTGCGGCAACGCGGCCCGGATCAGCAGGAAGGGCGCTTCGAGCATGAGTGCCAGGATCCGCCGGAACGCCACGGGATCGAAGTCCTCGATGGGGCTGATGCGCTGGATGCCGGCGTTGTTCACCAGGATGTCGCAGTCCAGGCTCAGTGCGGCAAGCGCCTCGACGTCCAGGAGGTCGACAGCCCAGGATGTGCCGCCCACCTCATCGGCGAGGGCCGCGGCGCCGGCTTCGTCGACGTCGGCCACCACCACCTTGGCTCCCCTGGCGGCCAGTTCCCGTACGCACGCCGCGCCGATCCCGCTGGCCCCGCCGGTGACCAGGGCCTTGCGGCCGTTCAGGTTTTTTTCCACGTCCGGACCTTGTGCGTCCACAGTCTGCTCCTCCAAGTGTCCACGTTGACACGTGCCGCACGCCGTTCACTTCCAATTCGTGCAGCACTTCCGATTCACCCGAGTATTCCTGCAGACGGAACGCGGTTCAATGACTAATCAGGCACTGGATTCGTGCAAAATTGCAGATATGGATGCCAACCCCGACGACCTGCTGGTGCTGCTCGCCGTCTCCCGCTCGGCAAAATTCACGACGGCGGCCCAGGTCCTGGGCCTGAACCACACCACGGTTTCACGCCGGATCGCCGCGCTGGAGAAGGCCCTGGGCGGCCGTGTTCTCGCCCGGGCCTCAGGGGGCTGGGAGCTGACAGCACTCGGAGCCCAGGCCGTGCTGGTTGCTGAGCAGGTGGAAACGGCGGTGCGTGCGCTGGGACCGTCAGGCCGCGCGCCTGACCCGGTTACCGGCGTCGTACGCATGACGGCGACCGACGGCTTCAGCGCATATATCGCCGCTCCCGCGGTTGCCCGGCTGAGGAGGGACCACCCGGGGCTCAGCGTGGAGATCGTCACCGTCACCCGCCGGGCGCTCCAGCAACGCTCGGGACTGGACATCGAGGTGGTGGTCGGCGAGCCGCAGGTGCACCGGGCCGAAGCGTTCCGGCTCGGCGAGTACGAGCTCGGAATGTACGCGTCCCGCTCGTACATCGAGGCGAACGGAACGCCGGAGTCGGTGGAGGCCCTGACCACCCATCCGCTCGTGTACTTCGTGGACTCCATGCTGCAGGTGGACGATCTTGATGCACCGCGGCGCCTGGTGCCGGCAATGCGTGACGGCGTCAGCTCCACCAACGTGTTTGTGCACGTCGAGGCCACCCGGGCAGGAGCCGGGGTGGGGTTCCTCCCCTGTTTCATGGCCGACAGGCACGAGGACCTGGTGCGCCTGCTGTCCCGGGACATCGCCGAACGGCTGCCCTACTGGATGGTCCTGCGTCCGGAGTCGATGCGCCGGCCTGCGGTCGCTGCCGTGGTGACGGCGCTGCGCGAACAAACGACCGCGCACCGGGAGTGGCTGCTGGGGCAGGGACGCGGCGGTTCAGCCGCTGCTGAGTAGGTGCCGTTTTGAGCGCGCAGAAGGGCAGTTACTCAGGAGTCGACGGTGGCGCAGGATCGTGGCGCACCGGGGCTCCGGCGGCGAAGGCCCGAACCTTCTCGTCGTCCCAGATATGCGCCGGCACCGCCCCGCCCAGGAGGCGCCGCGCGAGCTGCGGATCGTCGTCGAAAGGCTGGTCGCTGCCGGCCATCACCATGTTGCCGTAGCGGCGCCCCTTCAGCATGGCCGGGTCCGCGATGATGATGGTGTGTTCGAAGGCGGCCGCGATGGTGGCCGCGTCCTCCCGGGCATTCTTCAGGTCGGGACCGTCGCCAGAATTGACCACGTAAATTCCGCCGGGGGCGAGCACCCGGCGGACATGTTCGTTGAACTCGGCCGTGGTCAGCGCAACCGGGGTCACCGCGCCGGCGAAGACGTCCCGGATGATGAAGTCGCGGGTGTCCGGGGTGAGGGTCTCGGTCACGGCACGGGCCTCGCCGACGCGAAGCCGCAACAGCGGGGCCTTGGGAAGGTCGAACCAGCCGCGGACGTACTCGGCGAGCTTTCCGTCCAGCTCCACCACCACCTGGCGGGCGTCCGGGTAGGCCGCGTGGAAGTAGCGGGCCAGCGAGCACGCTCCGCCGCCCAGGTGCAGGCCCCGCAGCCTGGGCTTGGTCTCAGGCTGCCAGCGGGATTCGATGAGGGCGGACATCCAGCGCATGTACTCGAAATCGAGGAACAGCGGATCGGCAAGGTCAATGTGGGAACTCATCACGCCGTTGATGCGCAGGAGCCAGCCCGTGGAGTTGTCCTGGTCGGCGATGAGCTCGCAGTCGCCAGTGTCGATGTAGTAGACGCCCGCAACGGGGCCGTCTGAACGTGCTCCTTTGGCGACTTCCAGCACGTCGGAGGCCGCTGCTGTGCCTCTTCTGCCGCCTGTTTTGCTGCCTGCGTGGGAACCCGGCTTCCCGCCTGACTTGGTGCGCCGTCCCATCAGTTCCCCGCCGCTTCCGTCATGCTTCAAGCCTAGTTGACCGGGGTGAAGGGGCCCGCCGGCCAGAGCTTGCCCTCCGGCGGGCGGCGGCAGGCCACGCCGCCGGTTTACCCCTCCGGGACAGGGGCGCCCTCGCCGTTGCGGATGCGCTGGACCATCGCCGTGGTGGAACGCTCAGCCACATAGTCGAGGATGGTGACCGTGCCGCCGTACGCCTCCACGGCCTCGGTTTCGGCCAGCATCTCCGGCGTGTAGTCCCCGCCCTTGGCGTAGATTTCCGGACGCAGCTGTTCGATCAGGGGAATGGGCGTTGCGGTGTCGAAGACAGTCACGTAGTCCACGCAGCTCAGGGCGGCGATCACGGCCGCCCGGTCCGCCACGCTGTTGATGGGACGGCCCGGCCCCTTGAGCTTCCGGACGGAGTCGTCACTGTTGAGAGCGACCACCAGGACGTCGCCGAGCTGCTTGGCCTGGTTCAGGTAACGGGTATGTCCGCGGTGCAGGACGTCGAAACACCCGTTGGTCAGCACCACGCGCTGGCCGTCGTTGCGGTGGGCACGGATGTGCCGCTCCAGTTCGTCAGCGGTCAGGGCGGCGTCCCCGAAGCTTTCCAGGTAGCGGCCCAGCTCGTCCGTGCCGCACACCGACGTCCCGGGATGGTGGACCACCACATCCGCAGCGGCCTGTGCCAGGTCCAGGCTGGCCGACAGCGGCAGTGACGCCGCACGCGCCAGGGTCAAGGCAGCCACGAACGTGTCGCCTGCACCGGAGGCCTGCTTCTCGGTGGCAGGCCGTGCCCACGTCCGGTGCTGGTTTCCGGCGGCTGGAATGAGGACCGTCCCGTCCCGGTCCAGCGTGACCACGACGGCGCGTGCTCCCGTCGCCTGCAGCAGCTCGCCGGCGTGCTCGGTCACCACGGCCGCGCGCTCGGGCCCGCTGCCCAGCCGGAGGTCAAGCATCCGGGCGGCCTCCTGCGCGTTGGGCGTGGCCAGGTCCGGCTCCAGTCCGGCCCACGGGCGCGGATCGTGCGCGTCCACCACCACAAGCGTTCCCTGCCCGCGCCCGGCCAGGGACTCGATGAGCCGGGCGCGGACCGGTTCTGCGAGGACGCCCGTTCCGTAGTCGCAGATCACCACCGCGTTCTGGCGTCCGACGGCGGCAGGAACCGCGGCCTCGAACGTCGCCAGGGCGTCGGGCGGGACGGTTGCCGCGGTGTCGTCGAAGCGCAAGAGGACCTGCCCGCCGCTGCTGATCCGGATTTTGGTAGGGGTGGCCATGTCCGGGTGTTCGGTGAGCAGCGTGGTGTCCACCCCCGCGGCGACCAGTTGGCGCCGAAGTTCCGCGCCGGCGTCGTCCGCTCCGATGATTCCGGCTACGCTGACGCGGGCGCCGAGTGCGGCCAGGTTCATAGCGGTGTTGGCGGCACCGCCGGGGGCAAAGTCACGCCGGGCGATGTCCACCACGGGAGCCGGGGCCTCGCGGCACATCCTGTCGATCGTGCCGCTCCACCAGCCGTCGAGCATGAAGTCGCCCACCACGGTGACGGCAGGATGTTCCTGGGCCAGCCTCCGGGGAAGCCACGCCGCAAGGCCGCGCTGCTCCGAAAGCACCGGTTCGGCGGTCATGACGCTGCCCCATTGACGTCACGAGCTGCCGGCGCAGGCGGCGCAGCGATGTGCACCACCTTGACCCGGCTGAATTCGTCCAGGAGTTCGGGTCCGTAGCCAAACCCGTGCCCGCTTTCGCCCCGGGGCTGGGCGGCCCCGCCGGGTGCGCCACCGAACACCTCGTTGACCTTGACAGTCCCCACCGGCAGCGCGGCGACCGCCTGCTGGGCGTGGGCGATGCTGCCCGTCAGGACGGTGGCGGCAAGGCCGTACCGGCCGGCCGCGGCGAGCGTGAGCCCTTCCTCGAAGCTTTTCACCACGCGCACCGGCGCCACGGGGCCGAACGTCTCCTCGGACATGGCGTCCATGGCCTCTATGCAATCCACGAGGACCGTGGCCGGGTAGAACGCACCAGGCCCGTCCGGGACAGTGCCGCCCTCCATTGCCCGCGCGCCCAGCTGCAGTGCCTCGGTCACGTGCCCATGCACGGCGTCCCGCATCCTCGTGTCTACGAGCGGCGCCAGCCGGTTCTCCCGGTTGCGGTCCCTGGCCTGCTCCACGAGAGCCTGGCAGAACGGTTCGGCGATGGACGCGTGGACGTAGATCCGCTCCACCGACGTGCAGATCTGCCCGCTGTTGCTGAAGGCCCCGATCGCTGCCTGCTCCGCGGCCCAGCCGGGATCCACGTCCGCGTCCACCAGCAGCGGATCGTTCCCGCCGTTTTCCCTGATGACATAGGCACCCGTCAGTACCGCCGCCCGTGCAATCCGGTCTCCGGTCGCGCTGGACCCGACGTGGGCGAACATATCAACGTCCGGCTGCTGCGTGAGGAGGGTCCCGACGTCGGCCCCTCCGGTCAGCGTGACCAGCACGTTGGGCGGAAAGACCGGCGCCAGCGCCTCCCCCAGCAGCTTTCCCAGGTGGGGGCAGCGCTCGCTCGGCTTGTGAATGGCGGTGTTCCCGGTAACCAGGGCGGCGCCGATGAGCCCGCAGGCCACGGCGACGGGGTCGTTCCACGGTGTCAGCAAGACGGCCACGCCGCGCGGCTCGGCGACGGTGTAATCCGCCGCCAGCACGTTGCCGCGAAGGCTGCGGCCCCGGTGGACCGGACCTAGTTCCGCGTACTGCTCCAGTGTGGAAACACCGGCGGCAATGCCGGCAAGGGCCTCCTCCAACGGACGGCCGGTCTCCTGGGCATTTAGTTCCGCAAGCTCGGCGGCGGCGGCCTCCAAGGCCCTGGCAGCCTCGCGCAACAGCTTTCCCCGCTCCCCTGGCGGCGTGGCAGCCCAGCCGGGCTGGGCCGCGCGGGCAGCTGCCACGGCTCCCGCCACGTCATCTGCGCCGGCGACGGAAAGGCTGCCGACGGTTTCCCCTGTTCGCGGGTTGAGGATGGTGAGCATGTCTTCCGCATTGGCCAGCTTGCTGGTGATGGTCGATTGCATGTGGCTCCTCACTGGGTTGGCCTGTGCCTGCCGGGCGTCGATTCCTGCCCTCTCTGAGGTGACCGTACCCCGGCGTCGAAAGGTTTACACGCGGCTGCGGCAGGAGTTTCCAGAGATGGCGGGCCGGGTCCGGGCGGGGTGGCGGGCAGGGTATCCCGGGCTGGCAATACGGTGCCGATGCACCGTAGGGTGGCTCCACATAACCCATCCTGACCTGAATGCATCCCGACCTCAACGACGGAGCCGAGAGGGCTGACACCATGGAACTCATCAACGCCGACTTCGGCGGAGCGCGCATCACGGGCCAAGGAATCGGCCCGGTTTTGGAAGCCTTCAGCGGTATCTCCCGCATCGCCGTTCTCCGTGGCGGCGGACTGGGTGACCTGATGTTTGCCATTCCCGCGGTGGCTGCCCTAAAGGCCGCTTATCCGGACGCCCGAGTCACCCTGCTCGGCACGCCAATTCATGCTGAGCTGCTGTCCCAGACCATGGGACCGGTGGATGAGACCGTGATCCTGCCTTTTTCCGAAGGTGTCCGCCCAGGGCTGGAGGACGACGACGAACTGGAAAAGTTCTTCACCGAAATGCGCGCCAGGAACTTCGACCTCGCCGTCCAACTGCACGGCGGCGGGCGCTACTCAAATCCCTTCCTGCTCCGGCTCGGAGCCCGGCACACCGTGGGCACCAGGACCCCGGATGCGGAGCCGCTGGAGCGTACCGTGCCGTACCTGTACTACCAGCACGAACCCCTCCGGGCCCTCGAGGTGGCAGGATTTGCCGGCGCCCCTCCCCGCGAGCTCGAAGCCAGACTCCAGGCGCTGCCGGAGTTCGGCCAGCAACTCGAGCAGGACCTGCCCTTGGGGAACGGCGGGCCCGGAGACCACCCGACACTCGTGATCCATCCGGGCGCGACGGATCCGCGCCGGCGCTGGCCCGCCGAACGCTTCGCCGCGGTGGCGCGGAAGGCCGCCGACGACGGCTTCCGGGTTCTTGTGGTCGGCGACAGCAGTGAAAAGGAACTGGCCGAAACGGTGGTGGAACTCGCCGTCGAAGATGCCCGCACAGACCGCTCCAACGCTGCCCGACCGGCCGTAGAGTCACTCGCCGGCAAGCTCAGCCTGGGCGAGCTCGCGGCACTCCTCGCGGGCAGCGACGTCGTGCTGGCCAACGACAGCGGACCCCGCCACCTGGCCCAGGCCCTGGGCACACCCACTGTGGGCATCTACTGGACGGGCAACGCCATCAATGCCGCACCGCTGGGGCGCAGCCTGCACCGGATCCACCTGGGCTGGGCCACGCGTTGCGAGGTGTGCGGCGTGGATATTACGCAGGTCGGATGGACGGCCCCACGGTGTCCTCATGACGAGTCCACCGTGAAGGCCGTCGAACCCGCCGAGGTCTACGAGGACGTGCTCCAGCTCACGGCCACGAGCCCTCTTCTTCGTGGCAGATAAGCATTTCCCGGACCTCGCAGCCGGTGGGCTGGGACAGTGCGAACAGAATCGCCTGGGCCACGTTGCCGGGGTCGTTCAGGCGTGAGTCGTCCTGCGGCTTGTACTGCTCTGCCCGGTCATCAAAGAAGCGGGTCTTCATACCGCCGGGAATCATGGTGGTCACGCCGATCTGACCGCCCGTCTCAGCCGCCAGCGAATGGCTGAAGCCCACTACCCCAAATTTTGAGGCGCAATAGGCGGTGGCCTCCGGCAATGCCCGCTTGCCCAGCGTGGACGCAATGGTGACCACCCGCCCCCGGGACTCCTTCAGATACGGAAGCGCCGCCCGCACAACGGACACTGTGCCCATCAGGTTGACGCCGATGACGCGTTCCCATTCCTCCGCCGCCACGTCCTCCAGCTTGCCGCACCGGTCGATGCCCGCCGCGGTGACGACGGCATCCAGCCCGTCCAGTGTCTCGGCTGCCTGCCGGACAGCTTCAGTCACGGCAACGCGGTCTGAGACGTCCACCTCGAAAGCCTTCGCAGCCGCAACGTTCCGGATGTCCCGGTCCAGCACCACCGGTGTTCCCCCGGCTTTCAGCACGGCATCAACGACGGCGGCCCCCAGACCGGAGGCGCCGCCGGTTACCAGGACCCGGCCGGGCCGGAAAGTCGATTCAGTCATGGTGTTCCTTTCGGTTGGGTCTTAACAAGATCGTGTTGCAGTTCAGGTGACACAGTTCAACTGACCTTCGCCAGTGCATCCGCGAGGACTGACGTGGACCGGGCCTGGTGGAACGGCACCGTCACACAGCGCCCGCCCCAGCCCGCGACCAGGCCTGCCTCGGGCAGCTCCGATGCGCGGTAATCGCCGCCCTTCACCCAGAGGTCCGGCCGCAGTGTCTCCAAGCATGCCTCCGGGGTGTCCTCCCCGAAAACCAGGACAGCGTCCACGCACTCAAGTGCCAGCAAAAGCTCCGCCCGGTCCTGCTGGCTCACAATCGGCCGCTGCTCACCCTTGATCCGGCGCACCGACTCGTCCGAGTTCAGGCACACGATCAGGCAGTCACCAAGGTCCCTCGCAGCCGCCAGCGTGCGGGCATGGCCGGCATGCAGCAGGTCGAAGCAGCCTCCCGTGGCCACGACCGTTCCTCCGTTGGCGCGCACCCGCCGGGCAAGGTCCAGGGCGTCTTCCTCGCGGCTGTGGTGCCAGACCGGCCGGTGGCGGTCGGGCAGGGAGGCTACTCCGCCGGCGCCGAGGAAGGCAGCCGCTTCATTGATCGCGAGTTCTGCGGCGTCGCTGAGGCTGCGTCCCTCGGCCAGGTGCACGGCAAGGCTGGCCGCGAGCCGGTCGCCGGCGCCGCAGGGATCCGTGACCTCGGTGGGAGGGGCCGGTATGGTCACGGGTGCTGTGTCGTTCCGGGACAGCAGTCCACCTTGCTCCCCCATGGTCACGAGGACCGCCTGGCTTTGCCAGCGGTCCAGCAGTGTTTTGCCGAGGGCGCTGCCGACGGCGGCAATCGCCGCAGGCGTTCCCGTGCCGGATTCCGCAGCCTTGGCCGCCTCGGAAAGATTCGGCGTCACCACGGCCACGCCGCGCACCGGGACGGCGCCGGACGGGTGCGGATCCCATACGATCGGGATGTCGCCCGCGCGGGCCTCGAGCAGCTCGCGGATCTCCGGGTTTGCGGCAAGGCCCCTGCCGTAGTCGGCCACGATGATGACCTCGGCCTGGTCCAGCGCCCTGAGCATACCCGCGGTGGCCGCCGGCACTTCCGGCCGCCCGCATCCCTCATCCACCCGCACCACCGGCTGGCGACCCGCGCGGATCCGGGTCTTAACAGGGGTTCTGGCGCCGGAGGGCCCGGAGACAACCCGCACGCCGGCGAGCGCGCCCTCCAGTGCCAGGGAGGCGTCGTCGTCGGAAAGCACCGTCACCAACGTGACCGGATGGCCGTCCTGGGCCAGCATGCGGGCCACGAGCCCGGCGCCGCCGGCCCGGCGCCGGACCTCGGAGACGTCCACCACCGGCACCGGCGCGTCGGGGCACAACCGTGTTGCCTCACCCGAAAGGTCCACGTCCAGCAAAACGTCGCCCACCACAGTGATCCTCATGCGCGATCAGCCTCCAGACCGGCATTGACCTGGCCTTTGCGGGCCACCTCGGCTTCAAAGGCCCGGCAAATGGCATGGAGGGCGATCAGGTGCCCTTCCTGAGCATTGGCGGAGATGGCATCGATGGCCACAGCCTCATCGCAGCAGGACGCCAAGGGATTGGGCGCCGGCCCGGTCAGGGCCCACGTGGTCACGTTCAGTCTGGCCGCCGCCTCGGCTGCACGGAGCAGGTTGGGGCTCTGGCCGCTCGTGGACAGCAGCACGAGGATGTCCCCCGACCTGCCGTGGGCGCGGACTTGCCGGGCGAAGAGTTCCTCATAGCCGTAGTCGTTGGCAATCGCCGTGACGGCCGAACTTTCCGCGTGCAGGGAGATCGCGGAAAAAGGCATCCGTTCGCCATCAAACCGGCCCACGAGCTCCGCGGTCAAGTGCTGCGCTTCGGCAGCGGACCCGCCGTTCCCGGCAGCAAGCAGCTTCTGCCCGCTGAGCAAACGCTGGGCCAGCTCCACGCCCCATTCGGCCAGCCGGTCGGCCTGGCGTTCCAGGGACCGCAGGGCAGGCAGGACGTTTTCCAGATGGGTCCGCACCGCCTCCCGCGAGCCCGCTCCGGCGTTCTGCCTGCCCGTCTCCTGGGAGGAGAACTGGTCCTGGGAGGGGGGGAGGTCCGGAGAGATGCCAACCTGGTTCATGGCCGGAAGTTCGGCCTCCCGCAGGGATTCCGCAGTCACAGAGCCGCTCCTTCCATTGGTTCCAGCCGGCCCGCGTCCGCAGTGCCTGCGATGGCCAGCTGGTAGGCCTTTTCGGTTTCGGCAGCGACCCTGCTCCAGGAGTAGCGGGCCTTCGCGCGCCGCTCGCCGGCCCGTCCGAGCTTGGCCCTCAGTTCGGGGTTGGCCAGCAGGGTGCCGACGGCCTCTGCGATGGCTTCGGGATCCTTCGGCGGTACATGCAGGCCGGTTCCGCGGTCCACCACACTGTCTGTCAGGCCTCCCACCGCAGCGGCGACTACCGGAACACCGCAGGCCATGGCCTCAAGGGGAACAATGCCGAAGGGCTCGTACCAAGGAGTGCAGACCACAGCGTCCGCACTCCGGAAGATACCGGGCATGGCCTCCCGGGCCACCTGGCCCCGGAGCTCAACATGGTCCGCCACGCCGAGGTCCCGGGCAAGGTCCAGCAGCCTGCGCGCCTCCGGATCCTGCCCGCCCGCGTCCTCCCCGCCGCCCACGATCAGCAGCTCGACGTCGTCGAACCCTTCCTTGAGCAGGTACGGCAGCGCACGGATCACCAGATCAACGCCCTTGCGCGGAACAAGCCGCCCCACGGAAAGGATCCGATGCGAACGGGCCGGAGCGTCGGCCAGCCCGTCACTGGAGAAGAGGTCCAGATCCACCCCGCAGGGGGCGATGGAAACCCTGCGGGTATCAATTCCCATTGCCCGCAGTTCGAAGACCTCGTCAGAACACGTGGCCACGATGCGGTCAGCCGACCGGCCCACGGACGGTTCAAGGAAACGCCTCTCGGCCGGGCTGGTGTCCGCGGCGCCCTGGTGGCGCCGCTTAACCGTGCCCAGTGCGTGGAAGGTCTGGACCACGGGAACCCGGAATCCGCCCGGCTCGCGGCGTGCGGCGTCCAGCGCGGCGACGCCAGACATCCAGAAGTGGCCGTGCACCACGTGCGGCGGTGAGTCGCCCCAGTCCTGGACCACGCCATCCGCCAGGGCGCCCATGAAGGGCAGCAGCTCGTCCTTGGGCACATGTTCGGCCGGCCCTGCGTCCACGTGTACCACCTCGAGCCGGGGATGCACCCGCACCTTCGCGGGCAAATCCGGCGAGTCGCGCCTCGTGTAGACAGTTACCCGATGGCCCCGACGGGCCAGTGCCGACGAAAGGGCCGCCACATGAACGTTCTGGCCGCCGGCATCCACGCCGCCAAGCGCTGCCAAAGGACTGGCGTGTTCCGAAATCATTGAGATCTTCAATGGATGTTCCCTTCTCGCGCCGCGGTGGGGGCGTCCGGTCCGGAGCCCTTCAAAGCTGCATCGCCGGAGGGTGACCCCTCCAAAGACCCATGCTGCCGCTCCTCCCCCTGCACTTTCCCCCCGCCGCCGGCCGGCACCAGCTCCGCCAGCAGCTCGTCCCAGTCAGCCAGAAAACGTTCCAGCCCATAGCGCTCCAGCGCCGCCTCCCGGGCAACTTTGCCCCGGCGTCGGGCCTCCTCCGGATCATTGACCAGCTGCCGGGCGATCCGGCTCAGCTCCTCTACCTCAGTGGAAATGCCGCCTGCCTCCGGCGGGACGGCCCGTGCCGCCTCGGTGGTGGCCAGCGCCAGAACCGGCATGCCAAGATGCATCGCCTCCAGCAGCGCGAGCCCAAGGGAAGTCCAGCGCAGCGGGTGCAGGTATGCCCGGCAGCGCGCCAGTTCACGGTGCAGCTCCGCGGTTTTCAGGTCACCCCGGACGGTGAGCTGCGCCGAAGGGATTCCCGTGGCCTCCGCCAGCCCGTCGCCGCCCATGCCGAAGACCTGGAGCGGGGCTGCCGTGGCGAAGCGTGGCAGCAGGTCCGTGCCCGTCACGCGGCCGCGGCGTACCGGTTCGTTGACCACCACGCCCAGCTCCGGGACCTCGCCCGTGTAAAGGTAGCCGGGGTCCGCGATGCCATGCTCAATGACCTTGGTCCGTGCCCGGCCGCTGTCCCAGAACAGTTCGTTGAAATGGGTCACGTGGACGATCGGAATGCCGTTCTGGTCCCCGAGGGGATGGACCGTGAAGGGAACATTACCTTTGGGGGTGTTGTGTTCCACGTACACGGCGGGAAGGTCGACGCCGGCCCGGCGGCCCAGGATGCGCGTCACCTCCGCGGCTTCCTCCGGACGTTGAAGCACGACGGCGTCGATGCTGCCGGCGTCCAGCTCCGCGAGCGCGACCTCCCGCGCAGAAGCGGGCCAGGGCCGGCCGGCCCGGCCCAGCCCCCAGGGACCGCCGCCGGGCAGGACAGGCAGCAGGTACTCGTGCCGGCCGCGGACAAAGGCGTCCGTCCACGACCCGTGCACGTGCCAGAGCAGGATTCTCATTGTTTCCGGACCTTTCTCCGTGTGCTGAGCGACGAGACCCCGCTCAGCAGGCGTTCGACCGCGTCCACCACCTGCTCCGGCGGAACAGAGCTGAGGCAGGGATGGCCCGGTACCGGACAATCTCGTGCACGGCTGAGCCGGCACGGCGCGTTCTGGTCTCCCAGCAGTTCCAGCGGAACGCCGTACGGCGCCCAGCGGACGGCCGGCACGACCGGGGAAAACAGGCTCACCACCGGGGTTCCGACGGCGGCCGCCAGGTGGGCGGGACCGGTGTTTCCGGTGACCACGACGTCGGCGTTGGCCAGGACCCCGGACAGCGTAGAAAGATCCGTCCGGCCGCCGAGATCGATGGCGGAGGGTCCGGCCACGGTAGCGGTGAGGGCGGTTTCCCCCGGGCCGCCGGTCACCACCACCCGGTGGCCGGCGCCCTCCAACAGCTCCACGGCCGCCGCATGGTGCAGCGGCGGCCAGGCCCGGGCCGGGACCGTTGCCCCCGGGTGGACCACCACGTACGGGCCCTCGCCTACCAGGTGCCGGACGCCGGGAGGGTCCTTGACCATGAGTTTTCCTTCGTCACCCGCCTTGAGCTGGAAGCCCGCCGCGCGGGCGATCCCGAGCGCCCGCACGGACTCTGGCTGGTCCTCGGGAATGTCCTCGCCGGGTCTCAGCCTGACGTCGAGAAGGGAGCCCGGGTAATCAGTGGACGCGCCGGTGATGCGCTCCACACCGGCCAGCCGCAGCAAGAGTGCCAGCGGAAGAGGCGACTGGTGGAAGGAGGTGAGGATGACCGCTTCGGTGATGCGGGAATTGCGGACATAGCCCACCAGCGAGTCCAGATGAGGTCCGGTGACCGCGGGGGCGGGGTTGCTGATCCACGGGGAATCCCAGGAATACACGTCGGCGACGTTGGGCAGCAGTGACGCTGCCGACTGGCCTTGCGGTCCGCAAAGCACGACGACGTCGTTGGGGCTGCCGCCGTCGGCCCGGCGTCCGTTCGCCACTGCCCGGACTGCCGGGCCCGCCAAGAGGACGTCACCGACGCTGTCCAGCCGTGCCACGAGGACCCTGCTCATGCGGGCCCTTTCAGCAGCGGCCCCAGGGGCGCAGGTCCCCGAAACAGCGGCTCCCCGAACAGCAGCGCGACGGCCTGTTCGAGGTCAGCGGCAACCTCGGGGGCCGCTGCGACTTCCTCAGCCCGGGTCTGCGGGGTAGGAACAAGGACACCGCGTGCGCCGGCGGCCGCGGCCGCCTCCACGTCGCTGCCGATGTCACCTATGAACGCCGCCTCCGAGGGATCGATGCCAAGACGCCGGCAGGCGCTGCGGACCATGCCCGGCGCCGGTTTCCGGCACAGACACGCGTCCCCGCTCCCGTGCGGGCAGACCTCCCAGACGTCAAAGGGGCCCAACAGGTCCTCAACCCGTGCGTTCACGCCATCAACCTCCTGCGCCGTCAGGAGGCCGCGGGCAATGCCCGACTGGTTGCTCAGCACGCCGGTGGCGAGTCCCCGGCTGCGCACTTCGTCGAGGACTTTCCGTGCATGCGGAAAAGGCTTGACCAGCTGCGGATCTCCGTTGTAGGGCACGTCAACCACAAGCGTTCCGTCGCGGTCGAACAGCACAGCCTTGAGCGTAGAAGCGTTACTTGCCATACCCACCTCGTTCCCCGACCAGCGGAAACCTAAACAACAGACCGCCTACTTCTTCTCGGCTAGACTCCTCGACAGACGTCCGAGCAGGGCGGCTGAAGAGAGGAGGGATACGGCTGTGGAAGCATCAAACGGCAAGCACGATCAACCTGTCCTGCTGGTCCTGCGGGCCCTGAAGCTCGGGGACCTGCTGGTTGCTGTGCCGGCACTGCGAGCCCTGCGCCGCGCCTATCCGAACCACCGCCTGCTGTACGCCGCGCAGGGCTGGCTGGAGGACGCCCTGGAGCTGGTAGGCGGCTACGAACTGCTTCCCACCCACGGCCTGGATGTTCCGATTCCCATTGAAGCCGGCCTAGTGGACGTTGCGGTCAATCTGCATGGCAGTGGACCCGAAAGCGAGGAGCGGCTGGCCGCGATCCGGCCCAGGACCGTCGTAGGCCACCGGACGCCGGCACGGCCCGGCCCGTGGTGGGTCGACGACATCCACGAGCGCGAACGCTGGACCAGGCTGCTCCAGTGGCACGGCATCGAAGCCCGGCCGGACGATTACCGTCTCCTCCCGCCTGCCGTTCCCAGCCCCTGCCCGGGCGCCACGGTGCTACACGTGGGGGCCGCCTATGGCAGCCGGCTGTGGCCGGAGGACCGCTTTGCAGAAGTGGCCCGTGCCCTCTCAGAGGATGGTCACCAGGTGATATTCACCGGCAGCTCAGCGGAACGGCCACGGGCACTGGACGTTGCGCGGCTCGCCGGGCTGCCGGAGGACCAGGTCCTGGCGGGAAAGCTGCGGCTGGCCGAATTCATGGCTGCCATCACGGAGGCTCGGCTGGTGGTCTCCGCGGACACGGGTGCGGCGCACTTGGCCTCTGCGTATGCCCGGCCTTCGGTGGTGCTTTTCGGTCCGGCACCGGCCGAGGTGTGGGGCCCACCCCCTGGGCCCCACGTTGTGCTGACTGACGCTCAGGCGCGCCGAGGCGACACCTTCGCGGCCACCCCTGACCCGGCCCTCCTTGCGGTTTCGGTGGAGGACGTCCTGGCCGCTGTCGGGCAGCTTCCGCTCGCCTGATCTGCGCTGGTTCTGTAGCTGCCGGTCCTGCCGGTGCCGGTTCCGCCACCGTCCGTGCCCGAGCTCCGGTCCTCCTCGTCGAGCAACCGGCGCTGAAGCCAGACCAGGATGCGGGACAGGCGCCGGGACACCTGCATCTGGGAGATACCGAACCGTTTGCCCAGTTCCGTCTGGGTCTCCTCCCGGAAGTACCTCCGGTACAGCATCTCCCGGTCGTCAGGGTCCAGCTCCTGGATGGCCTCATTGAGGCATACGAGTTCCTCGAGGTGTTCGATCGGCTGGTCCGCCGAGACAAGCCCCTCGCCCATCGTTGGTCCACCCCACGGATCGGGACTGTCCAGCGAGTCCGGATGCATGCTGCTGCCTGCTGCCTGGGCTTCCCGAACGTCGGCGGGGCTGACGCCCAGTTCGCTGGCGAGTTCTTGTGCGGACGGTGTCCGCCCCAGCGATTGGGCCAGGTCCGGTGTGGTGTGCAGTACCTGCGTCCGCACGTCCTGGACATGCCGCGGCGGCCGCACTGTCCAGCACCGGTCGCGCAAGAAGCGCTTGAGTTCACCGCTGATGGTGGGCGCCGCGTAGGCGGGGAAACTTTCGCCTTTCTCGGCATCGAAGCCCCGGGCAGCCTTGACGAGGCCCAAGTAGGCCACCTGGACCAGGTCTGAGCGCTCACGTCCGCGGGTGGCGAACCGGGAGGCGAGCGACTCCGCCAGGTCCAGGTAATTGAGCACCAGCTGGTTCTGGAAGGCATCATGCAGGCGCCCCGCCTGGGTCGCAGGTTGGGGTGCTGCATGGGGCGGGCCGGGCGGGGAAAAAGAAGGTGGAGTTTCTGGCATTGTCGTGGGTTCCTTCGATCGGGAGCTCGAGAAAGCCTGCGGCAAGACTTAGAAGAAGGAAATCATAAGCGTGCTTATTACACAATGGTCCGAGGCGCTAGGCTCAAAAGAAGCACCAAGGCCACGGCACCGTTACCAGACGGCCTGGCCATCACATTCCACGGCAATGGACGGAGCGGATTTCATGCGTATCGTGATTACAGGTGCCAGCGGCAATGCCGGGACAGCACTCCTGCGCAGGCTTCAGAATGCGCGGCAGGAACACCCCGGCGGCTTGGAACTGGTGGGCATCAGCCGCCGTACACCGGACACTTTACGGTCACCTTACGCGGGCGTGGAGTGGCACACCCTGGACGTGGGCGGTGACGGTGCGGTGCAGAAGCTGGCCAAGGCCTTTGCCGGAGCAGACGCTGTGGTGCACCTGGCCTGGCAGATCCAACCGAACCGGGATCTCCCCCAACTGCACCGCACCAATGTCACCGGCACGGCGAACGTGCTGGCGGCTGCCCGGGAAGCAGGGGTGGGGCACGTGGTTTGCGCCTCCTCGGTGGGCGCCTACAGCAAGTCACCCAAGGACCACCGCGTGGACGAATCCTGGCCTGCGGGCGGCATGGAGGGCTCACATTACAGCCGGCACAAGGCAGAGCAGGAAAAACTGCTGGATAGGTTCGCGGCGGACAATCCCTCCGTTGCCGTGGCCAAGCTGCGCCCCGGACTCATTTTCCAGGCGGAGGCCGGAAGCGAAATCGGCAGGTACTTCCTGGGGTGGGTCCACCCGAGGTTCGTCCCGCGCCGGCCGGCATTGCCCTTATTGCCAATTCCCGACGAACTGGTCTTCCAGGCGGTGCATGCCGACGACGTAGCGGACGCGTACTGGCGCGTGCTCGAGCGCAGGGCCAGCGGGGCGTTCAATGTGGCGGCCGAGCCGGTGGTCACGCCGCAAAACCTGGCCAGGCTCTTTTCCGCCAAGAGGATCCTCCCCGTCCCGATCAGCGCGCTGCACGCCTTCGTTGGCGCCACCTGGCGGCTCCGGCTTCAGCAGACGGACTCGGGGTGGGTGGAGATGGCGGCGGGTGCGCCGATCATGGACACCCAGCGGATCCGTAACGAGCTCGGCTGGGAGCCGCAAACGCCGTCGCTGGAGGCCATCCAAGAGGTGATTGACGGCATGGGCAAAGGTGCCGGCGTGCCGGCGTCTCCGCCGCTCAAACCGCGGCGTAGCCTCCTCGGCCTCACCCGCCGTCGCTAGCTTCCGGGCATTGGTTCCGGACGCTGGTGACGGCGGGCGTCAACGGCTGACGGCGACTCACTCGCGCGGCGTGTTCCGCCGGGCAGCGTCCGTCGTGGCACCGGCATCCGGGTCGCGCCCGTCGGCTCCGGCGTCAGCGGCCCGCCCGCCAGCGTTCCGCGCATCGGCGTTCCGCGCATCGGCGGCCCGATCATCATCAGTTCCGGCATGCGTCCGTGCATCGTCGCGCCGGTTGCCATCCTCGTCCACGTCCGGGTCAAGCGCGTTCGCCTTGTACTGGTGCTTCTCGGCATCCGTCCGGAGGTCCTGGGCGGCCGACTGCTTTTGCTCGGCCTCCTGGCGAAGCCGGGCCGCCTCAACCTGCGCTTTCTCGGCGTCAGCCTTGGCATGCATGGCCCGAGCCTCGTTTTCCCGCGCCTCAAGGTCGGCGTTCTCCGCTTTCCTGCGGATCTCGGCTGCGTGCTGGCGATTCTGCTCATCGCGCTTTTGCCGGAATGCCTCCCTGCGTTTGCGGCTGGACATCAGAAGCACCACAACGAGTGCGATGACGACAATTACAACGACGATCCAAATCCAGGCACTCGGGTCCACTGTGGATCCACCTCTCTCTTTTTCCAGTACGCAGCTATCCGGCAGGGGCCCGCCCACCTGCCCCGACCAAACACTGCCGGAACGGGCGGCCGGTTGAACTAGCGGCCATCAGGGTACTTACTATCTAATAGTAATCATGCTTACTATTTTATGGCGAGTGATTGCCGGTTGTACTCAGCAACCCGAGATGCGGGAGAGGTACCAACTATGACCGAGAACCAATGGCCGCAGGCCGCGGGGGCCCGACCACCCGATGATGAGGAAAGCACAGATCCCGAGCTGGCTGGCGGCGGCCCACGCAGCGGTGGCCCAGGCCAAGATGCCAATCCGCTCGCCTCTGGCCAGCTGGCCGAGACTCCGCAGTCGAACACCCGAATGGCGGACGATCCGCTGAACGGAAAGCAACCGGCCGATGATCCGCTGGGCAGCGACCCGCTAACCCTGGACCGCCGCAACCCACCTAGAGCCCCCGGACAGTAGCGACTGACGCACTATGCGAGCTGTTGCACGACCCACGAGCCCCAACGCCTGACAGCGGGCAGGGAACGTTCCGTGACTTGCGGAACATGGCCCCGCCTGCGAACGAAAGGATCCCCAATGGCTACGAAAGAAGCCCCGGAAACCAGCACAGCAAAGGCGGGAAGCGCACCTGCCCCGGATGACACGCGAAAGCCGGACAGCCCCACCGATGTGGACAAGCCATCGTGGAAGTACATTGCCCGCAAGACCCTGCGTGAATTTACTGCGGACCAGTGCCCCGACCTCGCGGCCGGACTTACCTACTACGCCATCTTCTCGCTCTTCCCCGCCCTGCTCGCCCTCGTTTCGCTGCTCGGCATCTTTGGACAGGCGGAAAAGACGACGTCGGCACTCCTGGAAATCGTCCAGGGCGTCGCGCCCGGGCAGGCGGTGGAGATGATCCGCGAGCCTATCCAGGAGCTGACCACCTCACCGGCGGCCGGCTTCACCCTGGTTATCGGTCTCGCGACAGCCATCTGGTCCGCGTCTGGGTATGTGACCGCGTTCGGCCGGGCGATGAACCGGATTTATGAAATAGATGAGGGCCGCGGATTCGTAAAGCTTCGCGGCACCATGCTCGGCGTCACGGTGGTCTCTCTGATCATCGTTGCGCTGCTCGCTGCAATGCTGGTCATCAGCGGCCCGGTGGCTGAGGCCATCGGCAATGTCCTGGGGCTGGGCGGAGTGTTCCTGACCGTGTGGAACATCGCGAAGTGGCCCGTCATCGTCGCGCTCGTGATCGTCGTCATCGCCATCCTCTATTACTTCACTCCGAACGTCCGCCAGCCAAAGTTCCGCTGGATGAGCCTTGGCTCCCTCATCGCCCTGGTGATCTTCGTGCTGGCCTCGGTGGGTTTTGGCTTCTACGTGGGTAACTTCAGCAACTACAACAAGACGTACGGCGCCATCGGCGGCGTGATCGTCATGCTGCTGTGGCTCTGGATCCTCAACATGTCCCTGCTTTTTGGCGCCGAGTTCGACGCCGAGATGGAGCGCGGCCGGCAGCTGCAGGCCGGCATTGAGGCTGAGGACACGCTCCAGCTCCCTCCCCGCGATACGAAGAAAAGCGACAAGCTCCAGGAGAAGGAAGAGGAAGACATCCGCTTGGGACGCGAACTGCGCGAGAAGTACAGCGAGCAGGGCAACGGCAAAGACGGCAGCGGCCGGGACGGCGACCGCCGGAACGGCCATGGCGGAGCCACCGCCAGCCGGGGCAATGGCAGCAGCCACTGAGCGATCTGACGTGAACCCCGGGCAGCTGCCGCCACAGGCTGCTGCCCGGGAGGTGCGGCGCAGCTTTTAGCTGCTTCGGAGCGCGGCAGCCGTCTCCACGCCCAGGGCACGGAGGTAGGCACCAAAACCGTGCGGCGCCCGGGCGGCGGTCCGGCCGGAAGTCAGCACGCGTGTGGTGTCCGTGGCCATGACGGCGAAGCCCCTCCGCCGCAGCTGGGCGACCAGGGCGCTGTCCTCGGAGGTGCGCAGCGGCGGAAATCCGCCAGCCCGGCGGTAAGCCGAGGCGCGCACGCCGAGGTTGGCGCCATAGACATTGCCGTGCCTTTCCTCCAGGGGGTGCCGCAACCGCCAGCTGCGCAGGAGCTCCGGATCCATCCCCGCGGAGTCCGGCTCCACGGAACCCAGCACCACGTCCCAACCAGCGTCCGCAAACCCCAACTGGCGCACGAGCCAGTCCGTCGGAACGCGGGAATCGGCGTCGGTATTTGCCAGCCAGGTGCTATCCGAATTGCCAGCGTCCAGCAACGCCGCGGCCACTCCTGCCGCCCTGCTGGCACCCGCGTTGCGGAACCGCCGCTGCAATACCCGCACGCCGGTGTTTGATCCGGCGGCTGACTCGGCGAAGCGTGCGGCGATCTCCGCTGAACGGTCGGTGCAGTGGTCCAGGACTACAGTGATTCCCACAGCTGCCCACGGGCGCTGTTGCACCAGAGTTTCGGCCGCGGCCAGGAGCGCGGCAAGCGCGCGGCCAAGGTGGTGCTCCTCGTCATGGATCGGCATCACCACCTCCACCCGGCTGATGACCGGCCGGGAACTATCCGGCGTCATGCGCGGTCTCCGGCCGTGGGTCACCGGCGGACTCCGGCGCGATGAAAGTTTCGAGCACAAAGTCCCGCTCCCGGTATATGGCGGCAGACGGCCACTGCAGCTGGCTCCGGGCCTGCGAGTGGACGGCGTCGCCGTCGAGCTCCCAGCCGGAAACCGGATGCCGCCAATGGCAGAGCAGCAGCGTTCCGCCCGGGGCCAGGGAGGCGGAGATCCTGGTGAACAGCTCCGTCAATTCCGTCGACGCGAGGTAGTAGCCCATCTCCGAGACCACGATCAGGTCGAAGCTGCCCTCCGGCCACTGCTCCGGGAGGGTCAGCTGCCGGGCTTCAGCTTCCGGATACCGGGCTAGCCGTTTGGCGGCCCGCCCCACGGCGGTGCCGCTGGCATCCACGGCCAGGAGCCGCCCGCACCGTTTGGCCAGCTCCTCACTCAGGGTGCCGATCGAGCAGCCGGCCTCCAGGCCGGCGTCGTACTTCTGCTCAGGCAGCGCGGCGAGCGTCAGGCTGCGCTTACGCTGCTCGTACCAGCTGTCCTGGTACCTCCACGGGTCCTCGGCGCTGTGGTGCAGGGTGTCAAAGACGGCTTCGGCGTCCCGGGCGCTCCGCCGGCCGGTGACCGGCGCCCGCCAGGCGAACACCTCGAAGGGCCGGGAGAAATGCGCAAGGAACTGCTCGGACAGCAGGACCTCGTCGCCCGGCCGGTCAGAGAGCGGCTGAAGCTGGGAGGCATGAGTGTTCAGGGCCTCGCGTTTGGCCCGCTGCTCGGCAGGGCTCAGCAGCAGCCTCACCCAGTTCCGCCAGGCGGTGTCCTCAGGGGTGGCCCACAGCCAGTACCAGATGGGGTACTCCAGCAGCCCGTGGCCTCCGGCTTCGGCGGTCTCCGCCGCGAGGGCCCCCAAGGTGTCGTGGTCGATGTGCCCGTCGCCGCGGTACGGGGCAACAATGACCAGCCCTCCGTCGGCGTCGGGCCTTCCACCAGCGCGGCGCCCAACAACGTCCGCCAGGCGTTCGGCGATGACATGCCGGTGTTGAGCCAGCCCGCTGTCCGGGAGGTTCAGGAACTCCCAGTGTTCCGCCAGCCCGAACGCGCCCATGGCAGCCGCGAACTCTTCACGACGGACCGCAGCCAGCTGCTCCGGCGTGGTGGTGGGCGAACCCGGGTGGGACGCCTCCCCCGCCGAACACAGCAGTACCTCAACATGCGCACCGGCGGCCGTAAGCCAGGCCAGCAGCCCTCCGGCGCCGAGGGACTCGTCATCCGGATGCGCAACGAGGACGACGAACTCCATCCGAGCCAACTCGGCGGCATCCAGCGGGAGCTCGCCGATCGTGTCCAGCCCGCTGCCTTCCCAGGCCGCTTCATCGGTGCCCGCATCCGCGTGCGAGAACGTCACCATGCATGTTCCCCTTGGAGGGTGAGTGCGCCCAGCTGGGCGTCGTCACGCATTGCGTGGTGCTGCCGCACGTACAGGGACAGGTCCGCCATGCATTTGCCGTACCGTTCATCGAAGGCAAGGGGGCCGGGCCCCAGGTTCTGGCTCACCAGGAGCTGGACGCGTTCGACGGCGGCGGCAACCGTTCCCCGGACACGGAGCGCCTCGCTCCACCCGCCAACAGTGCCGGCGCCGGCCGCTTCCGCGGCGGAATCCGGGTCTGTCTGGGCGGCGCCAGTGGCCTCGGCATCCACGGCCTCTGCTGCCCGGGCGAGGTACTGGACGGTTGAGGTCAGGATCCGGTCCACTTCGCCCAGGGCGGCTAGTGCCACCTGGTCGGGCTCGCGCTGGGACCTGGCTCCCCGCTGGAGCGCGGCCTCGAAGTGCCGGCCGAGCGCCACCGCGCCGCCCAGCCAGCACGCTGCAACGCCCATGCCGCCCCACGCAAAGCCGGGGCGCTGGAAGTACCAGCCGTCACCGCCGAGCGGCACGGCCGGCACCCCGTCAAAGTGGACAGTTCCGCTGGGGATTTCGCGCAGTCCGCGGCTTGTCCATTCCGGCACATCGCACGTGACGCCGGCGGCCCTAAGATCAACGGCGAACGCCGCCCGGCCGCCGGTGGTGGTGTGCGCGGTCACCACCGCGTGGTCCACGAACTGTGCCAGCGAGCACCAGGGCTTGGAGCCGGTCAGCTGCACGCTGCCGGATGTCCCGCTTAGTTCTGACTCGTGGGGTTCTGCCCCGGCAGGTTCTGACCCGGCGCGTTCAGCCGCGGCGGGTTCTGCCCCGGCGGGTTCTGCCCCGGCGGATTCTGTCTCAGCAGTTTCAGCCCCGGCGGGGGGCCGCCCGTCAGCCGCGACCGATGCCGCCGCGGCCGTCAGCCGGGTACCAGGGGCCTCGGCTGCGTAGACACCCCACGATCCGGTGAAGGATCCCGGCGCTCCCGCCTGGGACAGGATGGCACCGGCGTCCAGGTGCGGCTCCAGAACCCGCGCGGCGGCCACGTCCACCGCGGCCACGGAAGCCAGCAGTTCCCAGAGCCGGGCTGTCCGCCCGTCACCGGGCTTCGGCGCGGAACGGCCGGCCTGCTGGGCGATGGCCAGCAGGGCAGGGACATCCCCCACAGCCGAAGCGACCCTGTCCAGCAATCGCTCAACATCCAGTACAGGTTCGCCTTCCGGTAGACGTCCCGCTCCAGGCGCAGGTTGGGCTTCCGGCGCAGCTTCGGCGGCCATCTCCCGGGACGGCGCCGGGCTGAATCGGACAGGCTGCCACTGGCGGTGCTGTGCGTTCATGCAGCGTCCGCTGCCGGCTGAGTGCACCGGGTCATGGCGCTGCTAATCCTGTGCCGGTGCAGTCACCGACGCAGAAGCCGGCATCACTTCCGCGTTCACCATCCAGGCCAGTTGCTCAAGCCGGGTGATGGCCACGTGCAGGAGGTCCGCGCTCGTGGGATCTTCTTCATTCACGTCATCGTGGACATCGCGGATGGTCTTCACCGTTTGTTCCAGCCTCGCGGTAATGAGCTTGGCGGTGTCTTTGGTGACGGTCAGGCCGGCAGGAAACTGCTCCAGCCTAGTGCCCGAGGAAACGGTGGCGCTCCGGCCGTCCGGAAGTGCATGCAGCGAACGCATGCGTTCGGCCGTCTGATCGGCAAGCAGCCGGGCGCTGTCAACAATTTCATCTAGCTGCAGATGCAGATCACGGAAGTTGGTGCCCACCAGGTTCCAGTGCGCCTGCTTGCCCTGAACGTGCAGCTCGATCAGGTCAGTGAGGACCTTCTGAAGATTGCTGGCCAGAGTCTCGGATGCTTTCATGTCTTCCTCCGCTGCCGTCACCGATGCATGTCCGGGCCTGGCCGGCTGGGCAGCTGGCCAGGATGATTCCCAGCATACTTACCTTTCGGGCAGGGGTCTTCGCGGCGCGTGCATGTGCCTAGCGGCCGGCGGGCCAGAGAACCGTTGCCTGTAGCGCTTCCAACGGCACGCTTCCGTAGGCCCGTGAATCGATGGAGCCCGCACGGTTGTCACCCAGGACAAAGACGTGCCCGGCCGGCACCGTGACCGGACCAAAGTAGGTGCCATCGATGCGGCTGTGGTCGATGCCCGGCTCGGCCTGCGGAACCCCGTCCACCACCAGCACAGAGTCCTCGATGGCAACGGTCTGGCCCCCCAAGGCAATGGCCCGTTTGACAGCAGGGCTCCCGTCCTCCGGACTCGTGAACACCACCAGGTCTCCGGCCTTGGGCGCACCGAGCGCGGGCCCGGGTTTGAACATCAGCACCGTGCTGCCCTTGGGCAGTGCCGGCTCCATGCTTTCCGAGCTGACCGTCACGGGCTCCACCAGCCACAGGCGCGAGGCCAGAAGGACAGCGGCGAGCAGCACCGCCGTCGTGATTGTCCTCCCCCGAAAGCCCTGCCGGGGGGATCCGGCAGGCCTCTCGGTGACGGCTACCCTTTCGGGGGCCGCCCCGGACTTCGGGCTGGCCCTGTGCGCCGCTAGCCGTCCCATTGGGGCAGCGCCGCTGTCATGGGATCGTTGGGATCGTTGTCATCTTCCTTCAGGCCCACCCGGAACTGCACCATCATGTCGTGGTCCTCATGAGGCAGGTTGTGGCAGTGCACCATGTAGCGGCCCTGGTGCGGACCGAACTTCATCAGCAGGCGGACCGTCTCGCCCTCACCCACATAGACAACGTCCTTGGGTCCGAGCTCCTGTGGAAACGGTGCCCGGCCATTGCGGCTGAGGATCTTGAAATCCACCAAGTGAATGTGAATCGGGTGGAACCAGCCGCCGGACCTGTTTTCGAACTCCCACACCTCGACGGCGTCTAGGTCGACGTCCGCAGCGACCTTCTTGTAGCCGCTGGCTATGACGTCCTGCCAGTTGCCGTCGTCGATGGTCCACATGTTGGTGACGTCGTTCCGCTTGACCCGGAACTTCCGGACCTTGGTGGCCTGCTTCTCGGTCATCGCCATGATCTCGTTGGCGGGTGCCAGCTGCGCGGGTACGGTGTTCCAGGTCGGGTCGCTGGTGTTGACCGCGTCATCAGTGACGTCGAAGGCCATCACCTTGTTCGTGAAGTCGTAGTCAACGTTGTTCGGGTTGGACAGGTTGCGCAGCTCGACCCGCTGGCCGGTCTTGTACTTGCGGAAATCGATGAGCACCTCGTAACGCTCTGCCCCGGCATGGCGGTAATTGGCCACTCGCTGCGGCGTGGGGACCAGGCCGCCGTCGGTGCCCACGATAATCAGGGGATCGCCGGTGCTCAGCGTCAGCCGTACTGAGCGGGAAATGCTGCAGTTCAGCACCCGGAACCGGTAGATGCGCTTCTGGACCTTCATGACCGGCCACGGCTTGCCGTTGACCAGGATGACGTCCCCCCACAGGCCTGAGTGGGTGTTGTCGTCATACCCCAAGGCGCCGTTTGCCGCGAACATCGCGTCGGAAATGATGAGCGGCACGTCGAAGTCGCCCTGCGGGAGCAGCTGCCGCTCCATCGGGTCGTGCATGTGGTACTGCCCCGCCAGGCCGGAGTACGCGTTCTGCGCCGTGAAGTGCACCCCGTGGTCGTGGTACCAGAGCGTGCGGGCGGGCTGGAAGTTCGGGTAGTGGTAGTCCTTGAAGAATCCGGGATGCGTGACGTCGCTGGCGTACCCGTCGAACTGTGGCAGCGAGGCTGACCCGTGCAGGTGCACGGACGTGGCGAGCACGTGGCCATCGTTCGGGTGGGTTGCGGGAAGCTTGTTCCGGACCCGCACCACTGCCTTGGTGCCTTGGTCCAGGCTGATCGTGGGGCCGGGGAAAATCCCGTTGTAGCCCAGGATCGGAGTCTTGAGCCGCGGCAGGATGGACGCCATAGCGGCCATCTCGGTCACCGTGTAGTAGTTGACAGGTTTGCCGTCCGCGGGGTCCACCCCCGTCCGGTCCGGCGCCAGCTCCGGAGGTTTCACGAAAGCCGACTGGAACGGCTTGGGCATCTCCGCGCTGCTCAGCCGGCTGGCGGACTTGGCCTCCACCTCGCCCCGCGGGAGTGAAAGCACACCCGCTCCGACGGCACCGAGGCCGCCCAGCAGCAGGACATCTCGTCTGGACACGGTCATAACCGGGCCTCCTTCCGATTGGGTTCGAGACCGGTTGGGATGCTTCGAGGATGTCCCGGCGTGGTTGGAAAAAACCGGACCGAACTGGGAAGGGTGGGGGTTCTAAGGGGGCACCCCCAATTGGGCCCCCTCAAATCGATGGTCTAATTCGGTTGCTCCAGCGGTAGTCCGCTCCATGAGGGCCGCACCCAGGGCTGCATGCGAGCTTTGGCTCGCGCAGACCCCCGGCATCCCACCGGCTTTATCCGACTTTTATCCAAGGTGCGGCGTCCACTGTTGTCGTGGTTGGGAATCGACTTTCCGACCTGGCCTTGAAGGTACTGGGGGCCACAAATCGAGTGTCCACAAGGAGTCTCAATGTTCTCGCAATCTGTACGGCCCAAAATGCCTGATGGAGCCAACCGCTCCGGGGCAGCGCACCGCAAGCCCACCACCACTCTCAGCCGCATGGCCCCTGCTGTTGCCGGCGCCCTGCTCGCCGCCGCCCTGTCACCCCTCGGCGCTATGCCGGCGAACGCGGAAACCGCCGGGATGGGCCCGGTTGACGCCGCGAATGGCTTCCCGACGTGGTATTCGGACGGCACAGTCCGGCTGCAGCTCTGCTACGAGGCCGGCAAGGGCTGCCTCTCCGAACCTCCGGATCCCAATTCCCCGGCGTCCTACCCGGGCAACTTCCCCGAGGAAGCTTTTTGGTTTTCCGCGTCCGCGGATGTCGGAACGATCGGCAGCTACGAGGCGGCCTTGGAAGCGGCACATGTCAACGGCCCCGTGGTGCCTGGCGAGCAGATGGGTTTTGCCCGCCTGCGGTTCCGTTTTGATGGCCTGCAGCCCAACGCGCAGTACACCATCACCCACCCCTATGGCGTTGCGACGTTCACCGCTGACGTTGACGGCAGCATCAACGAGACGACCGACGCCGGCGCTTGCGCACCCAATGACACAGTTGCTTGCGACTGGGCGGGCGTCGGCGCAGCCTTCCTCGGCGACTTTGACAGGGGGACCACGGCAACGTTCCTCACGCAGGTTGGCGCCCCGGCAGGAACACTTGGCGACATCAACACCGCGCGGCCAGTCACCGGAGCCCCCTCGGGTATCAACTCCGTAACGGTCACCGGCCCCAACGCGGGCGGGCCGGGCATCAACACCATCACCCAGAGCAACTTCACCGTCCAGGGCCTCATCGCAACCGACTCCGTCGGAGGTCCCAATACACCGGACCTGGCGGCAGCCAGCGACAGCGGCCGCTCCAACTCCGACAACATCACTAACGTAACCGCGCCTACGATTACCGGCAGCCTTCCCGCCGGCACCGCGGGCCCCGTTCAGCTGATCGTGGACAATGGCGCCCCGCTGGCTACCACGCTCACCGGTTCCACCTACTCCGTGAAGCTGGCCCCGCTGGCCCAGGGCCCCCACACTGTGCAGGCTGTTGCCGGCGGACTGAATTCCGGAACGCTCAACTTCACGGTGGACACCACGGCTCCGGCCGTTGCGGTAACGGCACCCTTCCCGTCCACGCCCAGCCTGGACAACACGCCGTCGCTGAGCTTCTCGGGAGAAACAGGCGCCAGCTTCGAGTGCCGGCTGCAGCCCACCAACCAGGCCTGGGACAACACCTGTGCCTCCCCGAAGACCTGGGACGCACAGGTCAACGGGTTCTACACCTTCGGCGTCCGCGCCAGCGACGCCGCCGGCAACGTGGCATTTACCAGCCGTAACGTGCGCATCGGTACGGGCACCGGTGTCACAAGCGTCCCGCAGGACTTCAACGGCGACGGCCGGGCCGATCTCGTTACCCGGGATTCCAGCGGCGTCCTCTGGACCTACCTGGGCAGCGGCTCGGGTACCTTCCCGACCCGCACCAGGGTCGGGGGAGGCTGGAACTCCATGAACTCCATCAGCGCCACCGGAGACCTCACCGGCGACGGGCGTGCCGACCTGGTGGCCCGCGACTCCAGCGGAGTCCTCTGGACCTACCGCGGAAGCGGCTCCGGCACTTTCCCGACGCGGATTCGGGCCGGAGCAGGCTGGAACTCCATGAAGAACATCAGCGCCGCCGCTGACCTCACCGGCGACGGGCGGAATGACCTGCTGGCAGTCGACGCCGGCGGCGTCCTCTGGAGCTACGCCGGCAACAATGCTGGCGCATTCCCGACCCGTATCAGCGCCGGCGCGGGTTGGAACGGCCGGGCCATCAGCGCCGCCGGCGACCTCAACCGTGACGGCAAAGCTGATCTGGTTGCCCGGGACTCCGGGGGGACTCTGTGGTCCTACCTGGGCAACGCTGCTGGCGCATTCCCGACGCGGGTCAGCGCCGGTGCAGGCTGGAACGCCATGAACGCGATCAGCGGCGCCGCTGACCTCAACGGAGACGGACGCGACGACCTCGTCGCCCGCGACACCAGCGGAGTTCTCTGGTCCTACATGGGTAACGGCGCCGGCGCGTTCCCGAACCGGGTCAGGGTCGGCGGTGGCTGGAACACCATGACCGCACTCAGCTAACCGCTGAAGCACCGCCACCAAAAACAGGCACCGCCCTCGTACATCCAGTGCGAGGGCGGTGCCTATTTGTGTACGCCCTAACGCACCACAGCCAGCGCGAAGCCGTCCCAGCCCTTTGACCCCACGGTCTGGATGACAGTGGCGTCCAGCCGGCTGTCCTCCCCCATCATCTTCAGCGCGCCGATGATTCCGGGGGCATTGACTTCGTCCAGGGACGGATCCAGCGCCACGCCCTCCCACACGACGTTGTCCATCACGATGCTGGTTCCGGACCTGCCCAGCCGCACTGCCCACTCCAGGTACTGGGGGTTATTCTCCTTGTCCGCATCGATGAAGACGAAGTCGAACGGATCGTCTCCTTCAGCTTCGAGGGCCGCGAGCGTGTCCAGCGCCGCGCCTATCCGGATGTCCACCTTGTGGCCCACCCCGGCCGCGTCCACGTTGGTGCGGGCCACTTCGGCGTGTTTCGGGAGGTATTCGCACGTCACCAGCCGGCCGTCGTCGGGCATGCCCTGGGCCATCCAGATGGTGCTGAAGCCGGCCAGCGTGCCGATCTCCAGCACCCTGCGGGCACCGGACGCCGTCACCAGCAGCTTTAGCAGCTTTCCGGCGTTAGGTGTCACCTCGATCGGCGGCATCCCGGCCTCCTCGGCGGACCTGACGGCGCGCTGGACGGCATCGTCGGGGTGGACGACGACGTCTGACAGGTACTCTTCTACGGCCGTCCACTCGGGCCGCGGCTTGTGCTCAAACATGGGCACAGTCTTCCAGCAAGCGCCAGGCCGGGCTAGGCTGCCGCGGCCAATCGTCCTGGCCGTCAGTCGCCCTGGACCAGGGCGCCCTCCAGGCGCTCCACCTTCGCGGTGAGCTCGCCGGAGTAACCGGGCCGGATGTCGGCCTTGATCACCAGGGACACCCTGCTGCCGAATTTCCCCACGGCCTCGGTGGCGCGCCTGACCACGTCGAACACCTCGTCCCATTCACCCTCGACAGTGGTGAACATGGAGTCCGTCTTATTCGGCAGCCCGGATTCCCTGACAATCTTGACGGCGGCAGCCACGGCGTCGTGCACGGAGGCGTCGCCGGCACCCGCAGCGGCGTAGGCGGGATCAGCAGGAATTCCGGAAGGGGCGACTGAAAATGCAAGCAACATGCGTCCAGTCTGTCACGGCGGAATCTGCCGCCCGCATCGTGTGCTGCGTCATATTCGGCGCTACCAACGGGTAACGGAGTCAGGCTGACACTGCGTTGCTAACCTTGATTCCATGAACCTCGCAGTAGAGCGCAAGCCCCTTCGTGCTGACGCTGCACGCAATGTGGACAAGATCATAAATGCCGCCCGCGAGTGTTTCCGGCAGTACGGCCCCGATGTTCCGCTGCAGACCATTGCTGCCACAGCGGGAGTGGGTCCGGCGACGCTGTTCCGGAATTTCTCGGACAAGGAGCAGTTGGTTTTGGCGGCCCTCAACCGCCAGCTGAGGCTCAACGTGGACCCGGTTATCGACGTCGCCCTTGCGGGCACTGATGCGGCCGAGGGCCTGTTCCGGGTCATCGACGCCGTGATGACCGCTGCCAGTGACAACGCCAACCTGCTGGGCGCCGTGGCCGGGCGGCGGGATTTGCTCACCGGCATTACCGGCAGCCTGATTGAGTCCGTTGGGGTCCTCCTTGGCCGCGGCCAGGACCAGGGCACCCTGAGGGTGGACATCTCACTGACGGACATGGTGCGGCTCCTGGCAATGCTGATCGGAGTCGTCGACACCATGGAACCCGGCTCCGACGCCTGGCGCCGGCCGGCTGCCCTCGTCGAGGACGCCATCCGCGCGGAACGTCCCACAAGGTCGCTGCCTCCGCAGGTGCCGCTCGCGGCGTCGCAATTCGAGCAGTTCGAGTAGCTGGCAGGTTCGAGCAGGCGCGGAGGATCTTCGCTGGAAGAAGAACGGTCATGTTCCGTACACCGGGCCAGCACAGTAAGCTATGCACACCGGTGGGTTAGGAAGTCAGCCTCGGGCATCTTCATATACGGAGCACACCATGTCATTCCTTGCATGTGGTCAACTCGGGCCGGCAGTTTCACCATGAACCGCTCGCAGCTCGCACACTTCATGAACCACTCGACGGATCCTGAAACAACTCTGTTGGCTGCCACCACGGACGAACTCGGCATTCTCGTGGACGCGCTCTACCGCAACCTCGATACGCCGACTCCCGTGTATGGCGCACAGGACTGGTATGACCTCGCCACCGAAGAGCTCGCCAGGCGGTCCGTGCCTGCTTCCCCTGACGCCCGCGGTGTTGCCTAAGCCCAAACCCGTTACCTGAGCCCGCCCCTGCTAAAGGCGCTGCCCCGGGCTCACCCGGACTTCGGGGTCACCGGCGGGATTCAGGCCGGACGGACAACGCGTGCAGGGCGGCGGCCAGGCATTCGCTCATCGCCTGCAGCGCAATCAGCTGCGCTTCCCGCACCTGGGGTTTGGGAGCGTTGATGCAAATTGCTTCATCGGCGGCCTGGGCCAGCGGGTTCGGGGCCGCGCCCGTGACAGCCCAAACCGTGGCTCCGGCGGCCCGCGCCGCCGCTGTCGCCTCCAGCAGTGCATGCCGGTGCCCACTGGCCGAGACCGCCAGGAGAACGTCGTCGGAACGGATGTGGGCCCGCACCTGGCTGGCAACCTCTTCCGCGTGCCCCTGTGCAATCTCCACGGCACTGACGGGCGCAGCGCCTGCTGCTGCCGCACCTGGCCGCAGGGCAATGACGGAAAACGGCTGGCGGTCGCCGGCGTGGCGCCCCAGCAGTTCCGCGGTGAATTGCTGCACTTCGGCCGCCGAACCGGCACTTCCCGCCGTGACCAGACGGTTCCCGGAAACCAGGCGGCGGGCAAGCTCCTCGCCCCAGCCGGCCAGCCGCGAGGATTCGTTCCGCAGGCAGGCCACGGCGGGCCCCACCTGCCGCAGGTGCTCGAGGACGACGTCCACCGGCGCTTTCATTTCGAACGGCGCGTCCGTGGCACGGGTGCGGGACAGTCTGCTGACGGCCTTCATTTTCACAACCCCTCTACCTTTAGAGCATACAACGGTTGTGACGCACATCACTCAGAACTGCTGCCGCTGCCTGCAGGGAGTTACTCGCTGTTTCAGTTCCAGCCGGCCAGCCGGAGCAATGCGGCGGCTCCGGCCCCCGCCAGCACAACAACCAGGAAGGGCGCCCGCAGGAACAGGGCCGCAGCGGCGGCTGCCAGGGCGCCCAGGCGGGCATCGAGCACCAGGGCCTGCCCGGTAGCCAGGGTGTTGACAATCGTCAGGGACGCCAGCAGCCCGATGGTCATGGTCCCTGCGATCCGGGACATTCTCGGGTTCTGCAGCAGGCTGGCCGGCAGAAGGTAGCCCACCAGCTTCCATGCATAGGCGAAGAGACAGGCCAGCAGCAGCCACACCCACAGACTCATTTGGCACCTCCGGGGTTCGTCCCGTCGCCTTTGGAATGCCCGTCGTCATGCCGGTCGCGCGGGTGATGGCTGGGATGCCACTCCGCGTAGGGGTCGATGTCCGGTTCAAGCCCTTCGTCCTTGCGGCCGTGGCTGAGCCAGCCGATAAGGGCGGCCACCACTGCGGCAATCAGGATCGGGACGCCCGCGGGGACGAAGGGTACGGCCAGCACGGTTGCCAAGGCGCAGACGACGGCGATCGCCACCGGTTCCCTGCCCTTCAGCCGCGGCCACAGCAGGCCGAGGAACGCTGCGACAGCTGCGCCGTCGAGCCCCCACTGCTTCGGATCTCCCAGCGCGCTTCCGGCCAGGGCACCCACCGCGGTGAAAAGGTTCCAAAGTACGAAGATCCCGATGCCCGCCGACCAAAAGCCTCTTTGCTGCTCAGCAGGATCAGTCTGCCCCGTGCTTGTGGCCGTGGACTCGTCGATGGTCAACTGGGCGGCCGCATACCGGCGCCACCCCCGCGGCTGGAGCAGCACGTTGAGCTGCATGCCGTAGATGCCGTTGCGCATTCCCAGCAGGGTGGCCGCTCCCATGGCCGCCAGCCCCGAGCCGCCGCCGGCGACCACCCCGATGAACGCAAACTGGGAGCCGCCGCTAAAAAGCAGGAAGCTCAGTGCCATGGTCTGCCAGAAGTCCAGGCCCGAGGTCACGGAGAGCGCACCGAAGGACACCCCGTACAGGCCGGTCGCGATGCTGATGGACAGGCCAACACGGACCGCAGGAGAACGCAGGAGTTTCGGGGGCCAGGTGATGGGCATGCCACCACTCAATCACAGCGGTGGCTGTGATTGAGTCGCGCCGGAGCTTGCTGCCAGGGCTGGCTGCTGGAGCTGGGCCAGCACCTGCGCCGGCCGGTTGGTGGTGATCTCCTGGATGCCCATCCCCCGGCACAGCGCCACGTCAGCCTCGGCGTCCACCGTCCAGACCCGGAAGCGGCGGCCGGCATCCCGCCAGCGCCGCACGGTGTCCGGATGCCGGCGCACGTAGTCGATGCCCGGCCCGGCCATGCCCGCTTCGCCGCCGTCAAGGATCCGTTCCCCCTCCAGCTGCGCGGCCTTCATCACGTTGGCCACGGCACTGCCGGTGAAAGGCCCCAGGCCCAGTTCCTCGCGGATTCCGGTGACGTTCACGTCGTCCACGAGCTGGCAGATAAACTCCGCCGGGACTGCCTTGCGCAGGTGCCTGACTGAGTCGGGGCTGAAGCTCATGAAGGTCACCCGGATGTTGCCCAGCCGGGATGTCGCGGCGTCCCATCCCTCTGCCCGCAGCACCTGCAGCACCCTGTCCTCCAGCTTCAGCTGGTAGGGGCTGGGATGCTTCAGCTCGATGGCCAGCCCGACGTCCCGCCCGGCAGCCCGGAGCAGGTCCAGCAGGTCCGGCAGGGTGAGGAACTGTTCCGACCTCGGCCCGTAGGCCTCGGGGATCCGCACGCCCTTCCAGGCCGAAAAATCGAGCAGCCGCAGCTGGTCCACGGTCCGTTCGGCCACAGGACCGGTGCCGTCCGAGGTCCGGTCCAGGTTGGAATCATGCAGCAGGACAACGTGCTGGTCGCGGGTGAGGTGCACGTCGCACTCCACACCGTCCGCGCCGTCGGCGAGCGCCCGGAGATACGCCGCCCGGGTGTGCTCCGCGAAATCCGCGCTGGAACCCCGGTGGGCGTAGACCAGGGGACGGGTTGGGGCTGACTCGTCGGCTGTCATGGTCACACGTTAGCCGACCGCGGCCGCCAAAGCGGGGCTAGGCTTGGCACATGCAGGTGAACTCTGAGCCAACCACCCAGCTGGCGTCTCCCCCGGGCGAGGCCACCCGTGATCGTCCGGGAGAGGACGGGCGCGCTACGGCGCGCTCCGCCGTCGTACGGCAGCTCACAGCGGGCGACGCCGAAAAGGCGGCAGCCCTCCGGAAGATGAAACTGGTGGCGTTGTGCCTCCTCATTGCCATGGCCGTGGTGTTCGTCGTCGCGTTCGCGCTGCAAAAGCAGTACCCGTGGTTGCAGTACGTCCGGGCCGCGGCGGAAGGCGGCATGGTGGGCGCCCTGGCCGACTGGTTCGCAGTGACGGCCCTGTTCCGCTATCCCATGGGGCTGAAAATCCCGCATACCGCGATCATTCCGCGCCGCAAGGACCAGATCGGCGCGTCCCTGGGCGAGTTCGTGGAGACCAACTTCCTCTCCGAACAGGTGGTCCAGGACAAGCTGGCCAGCATCAACATCTCCGGCAAGGTTGGCAGCTGGCTGTCAGGGGCGGGCGGCGCAGAGCGCGTGGCCAAGGAAGGTGCCGCCGTCATCCGCGGCACGTTCAAAGTGTTGAACGACGACGACGTCCAGGCCGTCATCGAGGGCATGGTCCGCAAGCACCTCCTGGCTCCGCCGTGGGGACCGCCGGTGGGGCGCATGGCCGAGCGGATCTTCGCCGACGGGCACCACCACAAGCTGGTGGACCTCCTCGTGGACCGGGCAGCGGACTGGGTGGCCGCCAACCACCAGATGGTCAGCCGGCTCGTCACGGAGCGCTCCCCGCAGTGGGTGCCCAGCTTCGTGGACGGCCTCGTGGGCGACAAGGTCTACATCGAACTGCTGAAATTCACCCGTGCGGTCCAGGATGACCAGCAGCACCAGGTCCGGCTGTCCATCGACAAGTACCTGACGGACCTGGCCCAGGATCTGCAGCACGACCCCGCCATGATCGCCCGGGCAGAGGGCATCAAGGCGCAGGTGCTCGGCGACCCGGAGGTCCGGGAACTGGCGTCCCGGACCTGGGCGACCATCAAGGGCGCGCTGCTTTCCGCCGTCGACGATCCGGACAGCGAACTGACGGTGAAGTTCAAGGCGGCCGTCCGCGATTTCGGCACCCGCCTGGTCAACGACGACGAGCTGGCAGGAAAGGTCAACGCCTGGATCGGCGATGCGGCCGGCTATTTGGTCCGCACCTATCGGTCAGACATTGCCGGGGTGATCACGGATACGGTGGCGCGCTGGGACGCCGAGGAAACGTCGCAGAAGATCGAACTCCAGGTGGGCAAGGACCTGCAGTTCATCCGGATCAACGGCACAGTGGTGGGCTCGCTCGCAGGGCTCGCCATCTTCACGGTGGCCCACCTGGCGTTCGGCTGACGGGCTGCGCCCAACACACACCCTCCGGTGCACCAAAAGGCTCTTGACAGGGCCGATCCCGCCGGGCCACCTTTGGTGTCAATCGCGCCGCCGGGTCTCCTGCCCGTCCCATCCGTTCGGTCCACCTGATGAAGCCCACGGATCCGGCATCGCGGCGATTGTTGGGGATATCCGGATGAGGCGCCATGAGCCTGTTAACCGCCCGTCGTTTCCGCTCCGCCCTTTTTCCTTGGGCCCTCGCCCTCACCGTCCTCCTCCCGTCGCAACTTGCCCTACCTGCGCCTTCCGGCGCGGCAACTGGCGGAGCGAGGTCGGTCATTGCAGAAACCGGCGGCACGGGTTTTGAACCGGGTTCGCCCGGCTTGGGCGATCCGTACTATCCGCGGGACGGCAACGGCGGCTACGACGTCGAGCACTACCTGCTGGAGCTCAGCTACGACCCTGCCAGCGGGCTCCTCGCAGGCTCTGCCACCATACGCGCCCGTGCCACCCAGAACCTTTCGTCGTTCAACCTGGACCTGGAGGGGCTGACTGTCCGCGGAATCCAAGTCAACCACCGGAGCGCCGCCTTCAGCCGCAGCGGCGCGGAGCTCACGGTGACGCCCCGGAAGGGAATCAGGGACGGCCGGGAGTTCGAGGCGGTGGTGCACTACGACGGCATGCCGAAACCGATCATTGACCAGTTCGGGGTTTCTGGATTCCTCCGGACCGACGACGGCGCCCTGGTGATCGGGCAGCCACACGTGGCGGCCACCTGGTTCCCCGCCAATGACCATCCCCTGGACAAAGCGTCCTTTACCTTCAAAATCACTGTTCCGGACGGGCTGGAAGTGGTTGCCAACGGTGTGCTGCGCGACGAGGAGTCCGAGGATGGCAAAACGACGTGGACCTGGCGTGCGGCAGAACCGATGGCCACCTACCTGGCCACCGCGAGCGTCGGCAAGTTCCAGCTGAACCGGTACAGACAAGACCGGATCAGCTATGTTGATGCGATCGATCCCGACCTCTTCAATCCGGTGGTGACGGCCCAAATGGGTCGAAACTTCGCCTGGTCCCACAGCAGCCTGAACTCCTACACGCGCCTTACGAGAACCATCAACGTGCCGCAGTCTGGCGCCACGCTCTCGTTCGGGCTGCAACGGGATATAGAACCGCAGTTCGACTTCGCCTTCGTGGAAGCACGGCTGACTGGCGCCGCAAGCTGGACCACGCTGCCGGACAGCAACGGACACACCACGGACAGCCCGGGAATTGCATGTCCCAGCAGGTTGGCGCTCCACCCGTTCCTGAAACACTATCTGACCGACAAGGGTGACGGGACGTGCACATCATCCGGCAGTACAGGACAGTGGTGGGCCGCTTCCGGGCCTAGTCCAGGCTGGGAACCGTGGGTGTTCGATTTGGGCCGCTTCGCCGGGAAGAGCGTGGACGTAGCCATCACCTACATGAGCGACAACGTGGTGCCGTTCGACGGCGTGTTCGTCGACGACATCACAGTTTCGACCGGGGAGGGCAGCACATCCTTCGAGGATGACGGCAACACACTGGATGGGTGGGCTGCTGCGGCGCCGCCCGCGGGAAGTCCGCCCAACACGGTCCGGTGGACAGCTGGCGCGGACGGTCCTCCGCCGCTGGGGGAGCGTGTCGAGGCGTCCTTCAAGAGGCAGCCCGAGATCATCGACTTCCTGTCGGGATACTTCGGCCGGTATCCCTTTAACGCGTCCGGCGGAGTTGTGGATGACCTGAATAACCTTGGCTTCGCGTTGGAGAACCAGACCCGGCCCATCTACTCCAAGAACTTCTTCAAGGACCGGCAGGGAGGTGACTCAGTGGTAGTCCATGAACTGGCGCACCAGTGGGTCGGCGATGACATGGCGGTCAAGGGCTGGCGGGACATCTGGCTGAATGAGGGATTTGCGAGCTACACCGAGTGGCTGTGGAGTGAACACGAGGGCCGGGAAACCCCGCAGCAGCTGTTTGACTTCTACGCGGCAACGATCCCCGCCGACGCACCGTTCTGGGCCGTGAAGATCGGCGATCCCGGCACGGCGGCATTGTTCGCGCCCCCGGTGTACGTCCGCGGCGCGATGACCCTTCAGGCATTGCGTGTCCTCGTGGGCGATGACGTGTTTTTCGGCATCCTCCGCGAGTGGACGCATGCCCATACCGGCGGCAATGTCTCCAGCGCAGACTTTATTGGCCTGGCACAGGAGCTATCCGGCCAGGACCTGGGGAGCTTCTTCAACGCCTGGCTCTTCACCCCCGCCAAGCCGGCGGGGCTGGTGCCCACCCTACGCAGCGTTGTGCCACCGGCCTTGGATCCGCCGGTAACAGCACGGCTCCTCGAGCGGCTGATTGAAGCACGCCGGGAAGCGCGCTAGTTCACGGGCGTGCCCTTAGGCGAACGGCGCCAGTTCGACCCCGTTTTCCTGAAGACCTGCCCGGACGGCGGCAGCCATTTCGACGGCGCCGGGGGTGTCACCATGGATGCACAGTGAATCGGGGTCGACCCGGACCACCGTCCCGTCCACCGCCACCACCTCGCCCTTGAGCGCCAGGCGAACTGCCCGCTCAACGATCGGGCCGACGTCGTGCAGCACGGCACCTTCCTGCGAGCGCGGCACCAGTGTGCCGTCCGGCAGATAGGCGCGGTCCACAAACGCCTCCCGGAAAACAGGATGCCCCGCGTCCTGGGCCTGCTTCAGCAGCTCGGACCCCGGAAGCCCCAGTATGGGCAGGCCGGGATCGTAGGCCTGAATGGCTGCCACCAGCGCGGCAGCCTGCTCGGCGTCGTGGAACGCCCGGTTGTAAAGGGCGCCGTGCGGCTTGACGTAGTCCACCGTGGCGCCCACCGCGTGCGCAACCCCGTCCAGCGCACCGAGCTGGTACAGGACGTCGCCGAACAGCTCGTCGAAGGACATGTCCAGGGAGCGGCGTCCAAAACCGGCGAGGTCCCGGTAGCCCACGTGGGCGCCGACCGTGACGTCCAGTTCATAGGCGGCGCGGCAGCTGTCCAGCATTGTCACAGGGTCCCCGGCATGGAAGCCGCAAGCTACGTTGGCACTTGTGATGAGCTCGAACATGGCCGCGTCATCACCCATGGTCCAGGAGCCGAAGGACTCCCCAAGGTCAGCGTTCAGATCCACCGGTACCACCTTCCGTTGTCCCAGGTTCCGTTTTACCGGATTCCAGGGAGGGGCCAGCCGTTTCCGCAGGCTTGAGCTCCCCCGGCACCGTGTCCGGCATCGGCCCGAAGGCCTCTTTTGCGTTAGCGACGACGGTGCGGCCCATCATGAGGTTACCGGCACCGCCGACCACCGCCCCGATGCCGAACGGCAGCGCACGTCCGAACAGGGCGGTTCCCTGCCTCCTGAGCAGGTTCCGCAGGAAGGCCTTCTGGATACGCTCGCGGATAAAGCCGGCTCCGGACTGCGACATCCGGCCCGCCAACACGTTTCCCCAGGCCTGGCTGGCACCCTTGCCCCGACCCATGGCCTGGCCGCTGAGCGAACCAAGCAGAGCGGTTCCCTCCTCGCCGAGCATCACGGCCATCACCAGGGTGCTGGCCTTCTCCGGGTCGGCCATCCGGATCCCGTGAAGTTCGGCCAGCGAGGTGGCGTAGAGGGCTGTCGCCTCGAGGAAGCCAACCGTGGCGGCGGCGGAGAGGCCCAGAGACGCCACAGTGCCGACTCCGGGAACGACGGCGGTGGCCCCCACCAGCGCTCCCCCGCCGGTCACGGCCCGGAGGTAGTCACGTTCAAGGATGTCCGCGAGTTGGGCGGCGGATGCCCTCGGATTGCGGCGCTGGAGCCGGCGGATATACGCGACCACCAGCGGGCGTTGGATCTCCACGGCCCGCAGCAGCACGTTATGAACGCCGGGCTTGGGATTGCCGTGAGCGTCGAACACGGCGTTGTGGGCTGTTTCCTGCGCGATTCTCATCGCGGGGTTACGTCGCGTGGCCATCATCACCTCTACCTCGGAACAACCGGCAGCGGATACCGCCGTCTAGCCTTAACACTAGGCCACACACCAACATACCAAGCATGCTGATCACCCCCCGTCGCTGAACCGGGCGGTCACATCGCCCAGGACTCAGCCACCGCCATGTACGCGGAGGAGGAGGGCCCGCGCGGGCCGGGGTAGACAGTGGGGGCGCCGGGCCATTCGACGCCGAACTCGGAGAGTTTTCCCGTGCTGCACGGATGGTAGATGTTGCTCATCGAGGCGCTGGAGGGCCCCAGCTGGAAGTCGGGCGCGGAGAACTGGCGCCGGTCCAGCACTCCGGAGATTTCGAGGGCGGCCTGCCGCCCGGTGGCCCGGAACCCGCGTTCGAGGTCCAGTTCGACGTCGAACTCGTCCTGGGTGTGGCTGACCCCGGCGAGCGGAAATCGCGCGGCTTCCGGAAAGAAGCGCGTCAGTTCGGTGGCGAGGGACGAGGCGAAGAATTCGTTGGAGCCGTAGCTTCGCCAACCCTGGAGCGTGGCCACCATGAGGACTGTCCCGGTTCCCCACCGGGACCAGTCAGCCACCCAGAACGAAGCAAAGCAACTGGCGGGCTCGCCTGCAATATGGACGCCGTTCCGGTCCACCGGATGCAGGGCAAGGCCAAAGTTTGCGCCGATGAGCGCCACATTGCGCCGCCCCGGCCTGGCCGGTGTGTTCCCCATGGCTCGAGCCTATCCCGCCGGGTACGTTCCACCCGGCAGAGGCTCGGCCTAAGATTGCCGTGTGCCCCTCCCCCGCGCGCTTCGACCCTTTTCCCACCGCGAATACCGTGTGCTGATCGGCGCCCTGGCCGTATCCATCTTCGGCTCGGGCATGTGGGCCGTGGCCATGGTCTACCAGGTCATCCACATCGGCGGCGGTCCGCTTGAACTGTCCCTCGTGGCCGCCGCAGGCAGCGTGGGGCTCGTGGCGTTCGTTCTTGCCGGCGGCATCGCGGCGGACCGTGTTCCGCAGCGGCTGCTGATCATCGCCGTCGAGGGAACCAACCTTGCCGTAATCGCAACCGTCAGCGGGCTGGCGATGGCAGGCTGGCTTCAGCTCTGGCATCTGGTTGCCGGTGCCTTCATTCTTGGCGTGGGGGCCGCGTTTTTCTTCCCGGCCTACTCCGCGATTCTGCCGCGGATCCTGCCGCCGGAGGACCTGCTGGCGGCCAACGGCATGGAAGGGACCCTGCGTCCCACGCTTCAGCAGGCGGCGGGTCCTGCTGCGGCAGGCGTCGTCGTGGCCGCACTGTCGCCGTCGCACGCCGTGACCGGCGTGGCCGTGTGCCACCTGTTGGCGTTCGTCATCCTGAACTTCCTCGGCCAGCACGCCCTGTATGCCCCCGGGAACGGTTCGGAGCATGCGGACAGGGAGGCGCCGGAGGACGGCGCCGCCAAGGCACCAGCCAAGACCTCTTTTTTCTCCGACCTCCGCGAGGGCGTCAGCTACACGGTCCGGACGCCGTGGCTCCTCTGGACGCTGCTCTGGGCCTGCATTTCCGTGCTGTTCCTGATCGGGCCCATTGAAGTGCTCCTGCCCTTCGTGATCCGGGACCAGTTGGGCGGCGACAGCCGGATGTTCGGTTTCCTGCTGGCCGTCATGGGAGTGGGCAGCGCCGCGGCCTCACTGGTCACGGCATCCGTCCGGCTGCCGAGGCGGTACCTGACCGTCATGATGGTGTGCTGGGGAGCTGGCACGCTGCCACTGGCCGCGGTGGGGCTCATGGACAACTTCTGGCTGCTCGCCCTGGCGGTCTTTATTTTCGGGGCCACCGGCAGCGTGGGCATGGTCATCTGGGGAACCCTGCTGCAGCGCCGCGTCCCCCCGCACCTGCTGGGGCGGGTTTCCAGCCTGGACTTCTTTGTGTCCCTGGCGCTGATGCCGGTGTCCATGGCGCTGGCCGGCCCCGCCGCCGCCGTGCTCCCGATCTGGCTCATCTTCCTGGTGGCCGGCGGGGTATGCCCGGTCATGGCGGTGGCGGCCCTGCTGGTGGCCCGGATGTCAGCGGACGAAATCGCCCATCCGCTCAACCGCCTGGGCCCCCTGCCCACCGAAGCCGAGGCCACCACCTAGCTCGCGCGTTACAGGCCCCGCGTTGCAGGCCACGCGTCACAGGCCCGGCGTCACTCCCGTGCGCGCACCACCGGGAGGCTCGCGGTCGGCGGCCCGCTCGGGAATACCGAGGGCTCGGGGACGTGCACAGGATCCAGGGGAACGCGCATTGGCTGGGAAGCCACCACGAACCGGACCCCGCGCACGTCGACGTCCAGCGCTTCGCCCTCGAGGACCGTCAGAGTGATGGCGTCCTGATCGAGTTCCACCAGGAGCGGGCGGCCCTGCAGCCTCAGCCGGAAGCGCAGGGTGTCCCATTCCTCGGGCAGCCGCGGATCAAAGAACGGCACGGGCCCCTGGTCACGGAGCCCTGCGAAGCCGCACACCAGCGAGCTCCACACTCCGCCGGTGGACGCGATGTGGACACCATCAATCGTGTTCCCGTGCGTATTGTCCAGGTCGATGAACGCGGCATTCGTGAAGTGTTCCAGAGCGGCCTTGCGGTAACCCACCTCGGCGGCCATGATTCCCTGGACGCACGCCGAGAGCGTGGAGTCCCCCGTGGTGATGGGATCGTAGAAATCGAAGGCCCGGCGCTTTTCCTCGGCGGTGAACTCCTGCCACTGCAGGAACATGGCCAGCACCGTGTCCGCCTGCTTCAGCACCTGGTGGCGGTAGATCACCAGCGGATGGAAGTTCAGCAGCAGCGGGTACTTGGAGCGCGGCGTCGTCCAGTCCCACGGCTCAAGGGTCATGAAGTCGTTGTCCTGCGAGTACACCTGGAAGTGCTCATCGAAGGGCAGCTGGATCCGCTCCGCAGCCGCCTCCCACAGCTCCCGTTCGGCGTCGTCCACTGCCGGGTGGTCCAGCGCCGCGGCGGCCCGCAGGTTAAACCGGGCCATGACGTTCGTGTAGAGGTTGTCGTTCACCACCGCGGTGTACTCGTCCGGCCCCGTCACGCCGTGGATGTGGAACGCGCCGTCCTTGCCGAAGAAGCCCAGCGATACCCACATGCGGGCGGTTTCGATCAGCAGGTCGGCGCCCATCCCGGCACGGAACTCGGAATCACCGCTGGCCCAGACGTACCTGTTGGCGGCGAAAGCAACGGCTGCGGCGATGTGGAACTGCGCGGTGCCGGCAGCGTAGTACGCGCTCGCTTCCAGGCCGTTAATGGTGCGCCAGGGGAAAAGCGCGCCGTCCACGCTTAGCTCCTTGGCGCGGATCTTGGCGTCCGGGAGCATCTCGTGGCGGAACTCCAGAACCTGGCGCGCGCCGTCGGGGTTCGAGTACGTCAGGTACGGCAGGAGGTAAACCTCCTGGTCCCAAAAGTAGTGCCCGTCGTAGCCGGAGCCGGTGACCCCCTTGGCCGGTATGCCGGCGACGCCGGCCCTTGCGGTGGCCTGCGCAAGCTGGAAGAGGTTCCAGCGGATGGCCTGCTGGAGTTCGGGCTGCCCGCCCACCTGGATGTCGGCGTCGGCCCAGTAGCTGCGGTAGTGCGCCTCGCTCTCGGCGAAGACGTCGCCGACCGGCTTCAGCCCTGCTTCAGCCGCGTCCGCCGGGTCCTCCCCCGCTTCCGCGTCGGCCGCTCCAGGCAGGCCCGTCCGGGCACCTCGGGCCACGGCGTAGCTGACGCTCTTTTCGAGCCGGAACGGCTCCTCGGCGGCAATCGCCAGCACATAACGGACGCTGCTGTCATCCTGGTCCACAAGGGTGTCGAACGGCTGGTGGCCGGCGGACGTCCAGTGGTCCACGGCGATCCCCACGCGCTGCTTTGACTCCGCGGCCTCCCACGACAGGCGAAGCGAACCGTCCCCGCCCTCCATCCTGAGGGGCAGCAGGACCCGGCCTGCGTGCCGGCCCGCGCGGCGCGGGTCATGGGTGGAGTGGTCCTCCACGGGTTGATCCTGCCGGTTGATGACGGACGAGGTGACGTCCGCTGATACTGCCCGGTCGGCCGAAACGTCCAGGGAGATGCCCAGGCTGCCGCGCGCTTCGAAGCCCACGGCCCGGCGCTCCACGGTGGTCACCGTGGCGCCGGAACGGCACTGCCACACGATGGCGCACTCGTAGATGCCGGTGGCGAAGTCCACGGACCTGCGGTAGTCCACGACGGTGGATTCGGAAAGGCTGAGCATTTCGCCGTCGATGACCACGGTGAAGTTGTTGGCATCCGGAATGTAGAGGATGCGCTGGCCCGTACGCGCGAAACCAAAGGCATTCTCGGCGTGCTTGATGTCCCAGATCTCGTGGAACCCGTTGATGAAGCTGCCGGGCAGCGCGGCATCCGACGGGGCCCAGTGGGCACCCCGGACACCGAGGTGGCCGTTGCCGAGCGCAAAAAGCGTTTCGAGCGTCCCGGCGTCGCCGGGTGCGTGGCTCGTTTCCACGAGCTTCCAGGGATCATTGGGGAAGCGGACGCGGTCAGCGTTGATGAGTGCCATGAGAGGCGTTCCTTAGACGGTCGAAAACGGTGCTGGAAGTTCTGTCGGGGCGGGCGGTACCCCGGTTGCGGCCCTGGGGCTGCGGGACTAGAGAAGTTCCTCGAGGTCGCTGACCACAAGGGTGGCGCCGGCGTCGAGCAGCGTCTGCCGCCCGGCACCACGGTCCACGCCGATGACCGAATGGAAACTGCCGGCACTGCCCGCCTGCACGCCGGACACGGCGTCCTCGACGACGACGCACTGCTCACTGGGCAGCCCCAGGAGCCGGGCGGCGTACTCGTAGGTTGCGGGGTCCGGCTTGCCGGGCAGCCCTTCCTCAGCAGCCACGACGCCGTCCACGACCACCCGGAACCGGTCCGCCAGCCCTGCCGAACGCAGCACCGAAGGGGCGTTCCTCGAGGAGGAGACGACCGCGACCTTCAGTCCGTGGTCGAGTGCGGCTTCCAGGAAACGCACCGACCCCGCGTAGGGCTCCACCCCGGCGCTGACTATGTCGTTGAAGATTTTGTTCTTCCGGTTGCCGAGGCCCTGGACCGTGATGTTCTCCGGATCGTCATCGGCAGGGCCCTCGGGCAGGGTGATGCCGCGGGACGTCAGAAAGTCCCGGACGCCGTCGAACCTTGGCTTGCCGTCAATGTGGTCGAAGTAGTCGCTCTCCCGGTACCCGTCCTTTTCGGGAACGGTTTCGAGGTACCCGTCGAACAGCTCCTGCCAGGCGCGCTCGTGGACCACGGCCGTCGGCGTAAGCACGCCGTCCAGGTCGAAGAGGATGGCGGCGGCACCGGTCCAGCTGTTCGGCCGGCTGCCAGCGCTGGTATTCAGGGTTTCGGTCATGCTTAGTTCCGTGTCCTTTCGGGGGTGGGACAGCAATATGTTGGGGATTACCAGGAACGTGGTCGCCAGTGACCAGAAGGGGTGTGCCTGCAGGACCAGCGCCCGGAACCCTTTCATTCAGGGCGCCGCCGGCCCGGAAGGTTCCGTTTTCGGGTGATTCTGCAGTTTGAAGGACAGGCCGGCGTTTCGCGCGGACCGGGCTGCATTGCGCTGGCCGCTAACGGCGACGTCCCGCTGCTTTGCGCGGCCCGGTCTGTTTAGGGGCCGGCCGGGTTATGTCCGGCGCGTGAATTCGCGCGGTTCCGCCACTTGCACCGCATCGTTGCGGGCCAGGCAGAACGCTTCCATGCGCGGGCGTAGGATTTTTTGCCTACGTCCATGATGAGGGCGGAGGCGGTTCAGGGCAAGCCAGCGGAACGTCCCCGCGGGATGGGTGGCGCAAGGATGCATGGCGCGGTCCTGCCCTTTCGAACACTCTTTGGTCGTGCACTGCCAGCCGCCCACCGCCGGGCGGACGACTGATGGCCGGGTCCCGGCCGAAGAAGAGTGTAAGCGCTTACAGATTTAACCTGCAACTGTTTTTATTTCCGCTGCTGATTCCGTGGGGAGCCTCCCTAGCCGGAGCCCAGACTCAACCCAGGACGTAATGCCGCAGGAACGCACTGACATCCACCATCTCCGCTTTAGACATGGCGTGGCCCATGCCGGGATAAGTGCGTGCCGTGAGCCGGGTGTGCGTGTTCAGCCATTCCTCCGTGAAGGCCGTTGCGTCCCCGTTGATCACGAGGTCCGCCTTATCCCTCCCCCAGAAGAATGGGGGCCGCTCATCAAAAGACTCGCTGAGCGCCAGCAGGTCGTTGTCCAGGACGAACCCGGAAAGTCCCACCACCGCCGGAAAATCCCGTGGCCGCAGGCGCAGGAGTGTGCTCGCCATGGCCATCCCCTGGGAATAGCCCAGCAGGCTCACGCTAGTGTGGTGTCGCCTGGCTGAGTCGATCCAGGAGAACACGGAATTGGCGGCCGCGATGACGTCGGCAAAATCGTTGGTCAGGAAATAGTCCAGCAGGAACCAGCCGTAGCCGTTCGCGATCGGCATGGGCGCCCGCAGCGCGGCGCAGGTGAATTCCCTGGGCAGATAGTCGAAGAGATTGACCATCCGGGATTCGTCGGTGCCGTAGCCGTGCATCATTACCAGCAGCGGGGTGCCGGCACGCTCCTCTTCCGGCTTCGACCATACAACCGTCTCCATCCGATCAGCCTACCGAGTCCCCCGGAAAGCCCGCCCGCCGCTGACCTGCGGATTTGATTGAAACCGGACTTACCGGGATGTAGCCTGACGCTTGACAGCATGCTTAGCAAATGAGGCCCGCCAACCGCACGAACCAAGGTTGCGAGGAGTCCGCGAACGCAAGGAGCAAGTCATGAGAATCGGTTCCTCCATCTTCCTTATTGCCCTCGGCGCCATCCTCGCCTGGGCCATCACGCCGGGCCTTATCCCCAATGTGGATCTGACACTGATCGGCTACATCCTGATGGCCGTCGGCGTCATCGGCCTCATCGCCTCGCTGGTCATTGCTTCCCCCGGCAGGAGCCGCCGCGTCAGTGAGACACGCTCAGTGGTGGACCCCAACACGGGCGAGAGAATCACCAGGAACGAAAGCCGCGACAACGGCCTTTAGCGCCGCGCGGAAACGAACGGACAGCAGTGGACGCACCAGGCAGCGCCGGACCGGACCTTCGGGTCGGGTCCGGCGCTTTTGGTTTTCTGTGGTTTTCGTTGACAAACCAACATGAACGAAGATAAAGTCAAGTACTTGCAGATCTGTGACAGCGGTCACGGTGGACCAGATCCAAGCAATCAACGGATGCAGGAAAGACGCGCTGCGGGAAATGCAGGGCAGTCAGTACGCAATGGAGGGTATGTGTTTGCCGAGGAGCGCCAGCAGCAGATCGCCGGGCTTGTTGCAGCCAGCGGCCGCGCCAGCGTGACCGACCTCGCCGAGCGCTTCCGCATCACCACCGAAACCGTCCGCCGGGACCTGGCTGCCCTGGAATCGGCCGGCACGGTGCGCCGCGTCCACGGTGGCGCCGTCTCCGCAGACCGCTTCAGCACCACGGAGGAGAGCATCCTCGAGCGGACCATCCAGCGGCAGGCGCAGAAGCTGCGCATCGCCGAGGCCGCGCTCAGCTTCCTCCCAAAGGGGCCCTCGAGCAGCATCCTCCTGGACGCCGGTTCCACCACCGAAGTCCTCGCTGACCTCCTCGCCCGAGGCGGCGCGGCAAGTCCGGCCAAGCCGGCCGATCCCGCCCAGGAGCTCCTGGTCATCACCCACGCCGTTCCCATCGCCGCCAAGCTTGCCAGCACCCCCGGCATCGCCCTCCAGCTTTTGGGCGGCCGGGTCCGCGGTCTCACGCAGGCTGCGGTAGGCCAAGGCACGGTGGAAGCGGCCGGCAAGCTGCGGCCGGACATCGCTTTCGTGGGGACCAACGGCATCCACGCCAGCTTCGGCCTCAGCACTCCAGATTCCGAAGAAGCCGCAGTCAAGGCTGCTTTCGTCCATTCGGCACGCCGCATCGTGGTCCTGGCCGATTCGTCCAAGCTGGACGCGGAAACGCTCGTCCAGTTCGCCTCGTTGAAAGATCTGGATACCGTGATCACTGACCGCAAGCCCGGCTCCGAACTAGCAGCGGCCCTCGCCGAGGCCGGCGTGGAGGTGGTAGTCGCATGATTGTCACCCTCACAGCCAACCCCAGCCTGGACCGGACGGTGGCGCTGCCCGGCCCGCTCGAGCGGGGCGAAGTCCAGCGCGCAGTCTCCGTCCGCCAGGAGTCCGGCGGCAAGGGAGTCAATGTGTCCCGCGCCCTCGTGACCTCCGGCCTCGAGACTCTGGCGGTACTGCCCGGCGCGGAATCCGATCCCGTGCTCGCTGGCCTGCGGGAAGAAGGCGTGCCTTTCGCGTCGCTCGCCATCCACGAAGCGCTGCGCACCAACGTGGCCCTGACCGAGCCGGGCGGTGTGACCACCAAGATCAACGAGCCCGGCCCGGTCCTCGGTGAGGACGCCCAGGAGGCGCTGATCAGCCTGCTCCTGGAACGTTCGCGGGGAGCCAGCTGGGTGGTCCTGGCGGGTTCGCTTCCGCCCGGGGTTCCCGCTGATTTCTACGCCACAGTCACCCGGCGGCTGCGCAATGCCGACGCCGGGGCGGGCGTTCCGAAGATCGCTGTGGACTCCTCCGGTGCTCCCCTGGCAGCGGCCGTCGCCGGCGACGCACCGGCAACAGCAACAGTTTCCGGAAAACCGGACCTGCTCAAACCCAATGCCGAGGAGCTGGCGGAACTGGCCGCAGCAGCAGGTTTTTCCTCGGCAAGCACGGCTGAGGAACTCGAAGCGGATCCGTACGCTGCCGCCGCGGCAGCTGCCGCCGTCGTGCGTTCCGGTGTGGGGGCCGTGTTGGCAACGCTCGGTTCAAAGGGCGCTGTCCTCGTGACGGCCGACGGCGCGTGGCTGGCCACGCACCCGCCGGTCACCGCAGTCAGTACGGTCGGCGCGGGTGACTCGTCGCTGGCCGGCTACCTGCTGGCCGCCAGCCAGGGCGCCGCCCCGGCTGACTGCCTCCGCCAGGCTGTGGCGCATGGCGCCGCCGCCGCTTCCCTGCCGGGCTCCACCGTTCCGGCAGTCCACCAAACAACCCCCGACGCCGTAACCATCACGGCCCTCCGGAAGGATTGACAGTGACTCAGCTCATCACCGCGGACCTGGTCGAGCTTGACCAGAACCTGGGCAATTCGCCCGAGGACGTGATCCGGCACCTGGCCGGCCGTGTTGCCGCCAACGGACGTGCGAGCGAAGTTGAAGGCCTCTTCACCGATGCCTTCGCCCGCGAGCAGAAGACGGCCACCGGCGTGCCCGGCGGCATCGCCATCCCGCACTGCCGCTCGGCCGCCGTGACCGAACCCACCCTTGCCATGGCACGGCTGTCCCAGCCCGTCGACTTCGGCGCCAAGGACGGCCCCGCCGACCTCATCTTCTTCATCGCTGCACCGGCCGGCGCTGACCAGGAGCACCTGAAGCTGCTGTCCAAGCTCGCCCGCTCGCTCATCAAGAAGGACTTCACCGGTTCGCTGCGCGCAGCCACCTCCCGGGAAGAAATCGTGGAGCTCGTGGACAATGCACTGGCGGACAAGCCTGCTGCCGCCGCCGCACCGGAAACGGCAACTGCTACGGCTTCCACCTCCGCGGCGGCCGGCGCTGCTGCCGGCGGCGGCGTATCCGGCGGACCGCGGCGCCTCGTCGCCGTAACCGCCTGCCCCACCGGCATCGCGCACACCTACATGGCCGCTGACTCCCTCGTGGCAGCAGCCAAGGAAGTGGGCGTGGACCTGCAGGTCGAAACGCAGGGCTCCTCGGGCGCCAAGCCGCTGGACCCCGCAGTCATCGCCGCTGCTGACGCCGTGATCTTCGCCGTCGACGTGGACGTTCGCGGCAAGGAGCGCTTCGCCGGCAAGCCGGTCATCAACGCACCGGTCAAGCGCGGCATCGACGAGCCCGCCAAGATGGTCCAGGAAGCACTGGACGCTGCGGACAACCCGCACGCCCGCCGCGTTCCGCACTTTGGCGCCGAGGAGCAGGCCGAAAAGGAAGCCGCCGAAAAGGGCGAGCACATCGGCCAGAAGCTGAAGAGGGCACTGCTCACCGGCGTCAGCTACATGATCCCGTTCGTGGCCGGCGGCGGCCTGCTGATCGCGCTGGGCTTCCTGCTCGGCGGATACGACATCACCGGAGTCGCCGACAAGGTTGTTGTTGAGAACAACTTCGGCAACCTTCCCGAAGGCGGCCTCGCCATCTACCTGGGCGCCGTGATGTTCAAGATCGGAGCCCTGTCCATGGGCTTCCTGGTACCGGCACTGGCGGGTTACATCGCCTACGCGATAGCTGACCGCCCGGGCATCGCGCCGGGCTTCGTTTCCGGTGCCGTGGCCGGATTCATGGGTGCGGGCTTCCTCGGCGGCATCGTCGGCGGCCTCCTCGCCGGCTACATCGCCCACCTGATCGGAACATGGGCAGTGCCGCGCTGGCTCCGTGGCCTGATGCCCGTCGTCATCATTCCCCTTCTTGCGTCCATTGTCGCTTCCGGCCTCATGTTCATGGTGCTGGGCGGCCCGATCGCTGGCCTCACCGCCGGACTTAACGCCTGGCTCTCAGGCATGACCGGCGCCTCCGCCGTTGTCCTCGGAATCATCCTCGGCCTCATGATGTGCTTTGACCTCGGCGGCCCGGTTAACAAAGTGGCCTATGCCTTCGCGGTTGCCGGCCTGAGCGCCGGCAGCGCCACCAACCAGGCCCCCTGGCAGATCATGGCCACCGTGATGGCCGCCGGCATGGTGCCGCCGCTGGCGATGGCCTTGGCCACCGTCCTGGACAAGAAGGTCTTCAGCCTGGCCGAGCGCGAAAACGGCAAGGCGGCCTGGCTGCTGGGTGCCTCCTTCATCTCCGAGGGCGCCATTCCGTTCGCGGCGGCAGATCCGCTGCGCGTCATCCCGGCCAGCATGGCCGGGGGTGCCGTCACCGGAGCGATCAGCATGGCCTTCGGCGTGACGTCACAGGCACCCCACGGCGGCTTCTTCGTATTCTTCGCCATCGGCAACCTCCTGATGTTCACCGTCTCCATCCTGGCCGGAATGGTGGTCACAGCCGTCATCGTGGTGGCGCTCAAACGCTGGGCCGCCCGCAAGGCCGTTGATACGGTGGAGTCCGTCCCTGTAACTGTCTGACCCCAGCTGTCCTTCAGCATTCCAACCACACTGCAATTGCAAGGAGCAGAAATGTCCGAACGTAACGCAACCGTCGCCAGCCGCGTAGGCCTGCACGCCCGTCCCGCCGCGATCTTCGCCGAGGCCGCGGGCGAGTTTGACCTCGACATCACCATCGCGCGGGAAGGGGAGCCGGCCGACGAGGCTATGGACGCCGCCAGCATCCTCTCCCTGATGAGCCTTGGCGCATCGCACGGCGACGTTGTGGTGCTGCGGGCCGAGGGCGACGGCGCCGACGCCGCCCTCGAGCGCCTGGTCCAGATCCTGGAAACGGACCACGACGCCGAATAGGCACCGCGCGCTTTACGGCCGGTTTCCGCCGCAGTCCCCTCAGGGGACGGCCGGCGGAGGCCGGCCGTAGCCGTTTCCGAATGGATTTTGCTCCTGTGAGCGACCGGGGGGACATCGGGCCTGATCAGCGGGCGATTACGACTAACTAAGCAACCTTAGTAATTTCTTGTTTTTGATTCTGCGCCCTACTAGCTTGGAACTGTGGCCAGCCATTGAAAGACCGGCGGAACTGCCGGGCTGAAGGAGGATGACAGAGTGGAAACCTTGCAGGAAAGCGTGGACGTCGAGGTACCAGTCAGCACCGCCTACAACCAGTGGACACAGTTCGAATCGTTCCCGCACTTCATGAAGGGGGTCGAGTCCGTCGAGCAGATCGACGAAACCTCGCTCCATTTCCGCACCAGCGTGGCGGGCGTCAAGCGCGAATACGATGCGCAGATCCTGGAACAGACGCCGGACCGGTGCATCGCCTGGGTCAGCAAGGACAAGCCCCGCAACGCCGGCCGGGTCACCTTCGAGAGCCTGGACGAGAACCTCTGCCGGGTGAACGTGGAACTCGAATGGGAGCCGGAGAGCCTGCTGGAGAGGGCCGGGGCCGCCGCCCACGTTGATGAACAGCAGGTGTCCTCCGACTTGGCGCGGTTCAAGGAGTTCATCGAAACCCGGGGGATCGAGACGGGCGCCTGGCGTGCCGCTGTGGCCCGGGGCGAAGTGGACAGTGGGAGGTAGCCATGCCAGAGAAGAAGAATCCCAGCCTGAAAGATCCCAAGCTCTACGAAGAGCTCCGCGACGAGGGTGCATCGAAACAGAAGGCGGCGCGCGTCTCCAACGCGGCAGCCAATAAGGGACGCTCCGAAGTGGGCCGGAAGGGCGGCAAGTCCGGCGACTATGAGGACTGGACCGTGGATAAGCTCAAGGCCAAAGCCAAGGAAGTCGGCCTGAAAGGGTATTCAGGCAAGAAAAAGAGCGAACTCATCTCCGCGCTCAGGAATTCCTAAGCGGGTGCACGTGCAGCCGCGCGGCGGGGCACCCGCCGCTTCAGGCGCCCTTCCGCACGGTCTTGGCGGTGGACTTGGCAGCGGTACCGGTCTTCGACGCAGTGCCCGTCTTGGACGCAGTGCCGGTCTTCGACGCAGTGCTTGTCTTCGACGCCGTACCGGTCTTGGACGCGCTGCCGGTTTTGGAAGCAGCACTCGTCTTGGCAGCGCCGGCGGTCTTGTTCCGGGCGGTTGCAGCAGCCTTCCTGGCAGGAGCGCTCTTGGCTGTTTCGGCGTCGGAATCCTCAGTGTCCTTTTTGGCGGCGCTGCTCCGGCTGCTGCGCTTGGCCGGTTTGGCCGGCTCGTCGTCAGCCGACTCGTCCTCACTCGACTCTTGCGCGGCCGCCCCTCCCCCGCGCTTCTTGTCGAGGCTGCGCTTCAGGGCTTCCATCAGGTCGATCACTTCGCCGTTGCCACCCTCGGCCTCGGCACCGAACGTCTCTTCCGTGTCCAGCGCGTCGCCCTTTTCCAGCTTCGCCTCGATGAGCTGACGAAGCTGTGCCTGGTAGTCGTCGGTGAACTGCTCGGGTTCGAAGTCCGAGGCCATGGACTCCACCAGCGCGGCGGACATCTCACGTTCCTGCGCCGAGATGCGGATGGATGCGTCCAGGGCGGGGAACGCTGCCTCGCGGACTTCGTCGGCCCACAGCAGGGCCTGGAGCATCAGGACGTCGTCGCGAATCCGCAAGGCACCCAGCCGGGTCTTGTCCCGCAGTGCGAACTGCACCACGGCCACGCGCTCCGTATCCTCCAGTGCCCTGCGCAGCAGCATGTAGGCCTTGGGCGACTTGGAGTCCGGCTCCAGGTAATAGCTCTTCTCGAACATGATCGGGTCAAGCTGGTCCGAGGGCACGAACTGCACCACTTCGATCTCGTGGCTGTTCTCTGCGGGAATGGCCTTGAGCTCCTCCTTGGTGAGGATCACTGTCCGGCCGTCGTCCTCGTAAGCCTTCTCGATGTCGGAGTAGTCAACCACCTCGCTGCAGACCTCACAGCGGCGCTGGTAGCGGATCCGGCCGCCATCGGCGTTGTGCACCTGATGGAGGCTGATGTCATGGTCCTCGGTGGCGCTGTAGACCTTCACCGGGACGTTGACCAGCCCGAACGCGATGGCGCCTTTCCAGATGGCTCTCATGGGACTAGTCAACAGCACACAGGGCCGGAGGTGAAGCCCCATGGCCGGAGGTAAGGAACGCGTGCGGGTCGGCGGCCGAGAACTGACCCTCACCAACCTCGACAAGGTGATGTATCCCGCCACCGGCACCACCAAGGCGGACGTGATCGCCTATTACGCTGCTGTGGCCCCGGTGCTGATCCCGGCTGCCAGGAACCGCCCGGCAACCCGCAAGAGGTGGGTGCACGGGGTGGGAACCGAAACCCAGCCCGGCGAGATGTTTTTCCAGAAGAACCTGGACGACTCGGCCCCGGGCTGGGTGCCCCGCGCCGCCATCACGCACAAGACCAACACCAACTACTATCCGCTGGTCAACGATCCGGCCACCCTCACCTGGCTGGCGCAGATCGCCTCGCTGGAGATCCACGTGCCGCAGTGGACGGTGGACTCCCACGGCAGCGCCCTGCCTCCCGACCGGCTGGTCCTGGACCTCGATCCCGGGGAAGGGGCGGGACTGCCCGAATGCGTGGAGGTGGCCAAGCTGGCGCGGACCATCCTGCAGGACGTGGGGCTTGATCCCCTTCCGGTCACCAGCGGCAGCAAGGGGATCCATCTGTACGCCGTCCTGGACGGTACACAAACCTCCGATGAGGTCTCCGCCTTCGCCCGTGAACTGGCCCGTGCCCTGGAGGCCGACCATCCGGACCTGGCGGTCAGCGACATGAAGAAGACCCTCAGGACGGGAAAGGTCCTGGTGGACTGGAGCCAGAACAACGCAGCGAAGACCACCATCGTTCCGTATTCGCTCCGCGGCCGCCTGCACCCCACTGTGGCGGCTCCGCGGACCTGGCGGGAGTTGAGTTCGCCGTCGCTGAAACACCTGGACTATCAGGAGGTCATGCGCCGGGTGGCGGCCGGCAAGGATCCCTTCGCCCCGGTCAGTTCGGCCTCCGGGCACCCAGGCGCCGGCCACGCGGACACCAGCCACGCCGCCCCCGCACCTCCGAAAACAGCAGAGGCGAACGGCGGCGGGCATGCGGATGCCCGGCTGAACAAGTACCGCTCCCTGCGCGACCAGGGCAAGACACCGGAGCCGTTCACCGCGGAAGAGCACCACGCGGCAAAGGCCAACGGCGTTGCGGCGCAGGCGGGCAAGGAGATCTTCGTCATCCAGGAACACCATGCCAGCCGGCTCCACTACGACTTCCGGTTGGAACACGAGGGCGTACTTGTCTCCTGGGCACTTCCGAAGGGCGTGCCGGAATCAGGGGACAAGAACCACCTGGCGGTACAGACCGAAGACCACCCCATGGACTACGCCGATTTTGAGGGCGACATCCCCAAGGGCGAGTACGGGGCGGGCAGCGTCAGCATCTGGGACAAAGGTGTATACGAGCTCGAAAAATGGGTCAACGGCAAAGAAGTCATTGCCACACTCACGGGCCGCGAGGGCGGCGGGCTTGGCGGCACCAGGACGTTCGCCCTGATCCATACCGGGAAGGGCCACGGCGAGGAGTCACAATGGCTCATCCATCTGATGGACCGGGGTCCGGGAAAACGGAAAAAGCCAGTCGGCACCAAAGCGGCGGTGAGCCCCAAGGAACCGCCTGCCGCCAGAGAACCAGCGAGCCCCGCCCGCACGGCCGCTTCGAGGCGGGCAGCTCCCCGAGATGACACCCTCCAGGAGGATCCGGTCCCCATGCTCGCCTCGGCCGGCACCCCGGCTGACCTGCACGGCAGCGAGTGGCTCTTCGAACTGAAGTGGGACGGAATCCGTGCGCTCGTGGTGGCGGACGGCGATCGAATCAGGCTCCTGAGCCGGAACGGCAACGACATGTCGGCCAGCTATCCCGAATTCACGGACAGGAGCTGCTGGCCCCCGCAGGACTTCATCGCGGACGGCGAGATCTTCGCCGTCGGGCCTTCCGGTCGGCCCGACTTCGGGCTCCTGCAGGGAAGAATGAAGCTGACCAGGCCGGGCGACGTGAAACGGGCGCGCACCACCATCCCGGTGCGGATGATGCTCTTCGACCTCCTGGCCGACGACGGCGATGACCTGCGAAGGCTGCCCCTGAGGAAGCGCCGGGATCGTCTCGCCGCCTTCTTCGAACCTGGCGGATGCCCGGTGGAACTGTCGGAGACCCTCGACGAGAAGGTGGAGCACATCCTGGAAAGCGCCCGCGAGCTGGGCTTGGAAGGCGTGATGGCCAAGCGCGCGGACAGCCGCTATGTGAGCGGGCAACGAACCCACACGTGGATCAAGCTCAAGATCGAACAGACGCAGGAAGTGGTGGTGGGCGGCTGGCGTCCGGGCAAGGGCGACCGGTCCAACACCGTGGGGTCCCTGCTGGTGGGCATTCCTGAGGGCAAGACGCTGCGGTATGTGGGCCGCGTGGGAAGTGGCTTCAGCATGCGTGAACTGGAGGAGCTGCGGAAAAAGATGGAGGGGCTGGCGCAGAAGACGTCGCCATTCGATGATGTTCCGTCGGCGGACGCGGCGGACGCGCGCTGGGTGAACCCCGCCCTGGTGGGTGAGGTGACCTTCGGTGAGTGGACCGGGAGCGGCAAGCTTCGCCACCCGGTATGGCGCGGCTGGCGGCTGGACAAGGAACCGGCGGAAGTGGTGCTGGAATGAAACAGCCTGGCGTCACCCGAATAAAGTGTGTCGCCAGGCTGTTTCGTATTGTCAGTTGGTCAGGACGAGTGAGGCATCTGCGGGCGGCCGGTCCGGTGGATTGCCGTCACAGCGGCGCCCTGTCCCGCGCGTCCGGGGCTTGCGCCGTGTTCCTTGGGGTGGCGCCGTTTGCCGTTGCCATCCGGCCACTGCATTGCCCCGCCCATGGCCGCGGTCACGGCCAGGGTCTCGGGAGTGGGCAGCGCGGGCCTTTCCATCGATTCCGCCAGATGCGCAGCGACATCCGGCTTGATGCTGCTTCCGTTGTAGGAGTCGGCCATTTGTTCTTCCTTTCCGCGATGAAATGAAGTGTTCCCCATATTGGATCCGTGAATCCGCCTACCGGACAGCTAGTAAGCCCTGCTTCAGCGAAGAGGCATTGCGAAGGCAGAACTGAACAGGCGGAGTTGGTTGCGGCGGTGAATGCCGGGCAAGGCGGCCAACAGTGTACTGGTCAACAGCGAACTGCGGCCGCCATGGCGCGTCCATTACTCAAAGATCAGTGTTCCCATGGGTCCACCTTAGGCAGAAACATTCCGCCCGGGAAGAGATCTTTCTTAGTCCTCGGCCCCGGTCCGGAAGGATCCTTCCCAAACCGCCCTGGACCCTGATTCCCCGATGATCGCCACGGCGGCTACCGCACCGCCGCAGAGCACCACGGCGACAACGACGGCGACAATCCCCGCGATGCGGGATCCGGTGGCGCCCATGCGCCAGCTCATCCCCTCTGCCTGTGTGGCGCCGTAGCGGAACCACAGCCACTGGGCGAGGGCCACAAGGAACACACCTACCACCCACGGCAGGAGCATCCCGGCAAGCTGCATGTGGTCACTGATCCGTGGGGTGGAATCCACCCTGTCCAGCAGCCAGGCTCCGGCCGCCGCCGTGAGCGGCACCAGGACAAGCGCCAACAGGGCGACCAGCGGCGTGACGATCCCCAAACGCCGTCGGGCGGCGGGCCAGAGAAGGCTGAGCAGCGTGCAAAGGGCCGCCAACGGAACGAAGACCACCGTGGCGTGAACGAGCAATACATGCATCGGCAAACCGCTGATCTCGTAGTCCATGGCGAACACCCTGTCTGGAAGTCATATAAACCGTATGGAAGTTATGAACGCTCAGTCCCGGCCTCCCGGTCCACCGTCCCGGGCCCTGAACCTGGACCTAACCAATCAGACGAGTAGCGCCGCTGTTCGGTTCAATCCCCGCCCCTCCGCCGCCGTGTACACCCCGCCAGCGGCCAGAATCGAGGCGCCTGGAAGGCCGGATTAGGAGCGGAATCCGGCCCGAAGAGCCCCGTTCCAGAAAAACTTTTGATAACGATCGCCCGGGTCGCGGAAAATCCGCAGCATAGCGGGCCCAGATCGGCCAAAATAAATCTGATTTCAGCCCGGTTGGACCCCAAAACCGGGTGATCATACGGCACCGAAGTCTCGAAATCCATGGAAATCACGTAAAATTGAAGGCCTGCCCGGAGCGGGGCAGCTATAAGTCGCAAGCAAATGACCTCCACAGGAGTTGCCCAAATGCCCACAGACCGAAGCACGACCGACTCTTCAGCAGGCGCCAGGAACGCCAGCGGAACTGACCAGGCCGCACCCCAGAGTGCGAAGAAACCAAAGCTGCTCGCGCGGCGCCGGCTCAAGGTATCCGACGTGAACGTCGTAGACCAGCCCATGCTCAAGAAGGCCCTCGGCGGCACCATCGTGGGCAACACTATGGAGTGGTACGACGTCGGCGTCTTCGGCTACCTCATCACCACCATGGGTCCGGTGTTCCTGCCGGAAGCCGACAAGAGCGTGCAGACGCTGTTCCTCCTGGGCACGTTCGCTGCCACCTTCATTGCCCGCCCACTGGGTGGCGTCGTCTTCGGCTGGCTCGGCGACAAGATCGGCCGCCAGAAGGTCCTCGCGGCCACGCTGATGCTGATGGCGGCGAGCACCTTCGCCGTCGGCCTGCTGCCCGGCTACGCGCAGATCGGCATGTGGGCAGCCGCCCTCCTGGTGGTCCTCAAACTCGTGCAGGGCTTCTCCACCGGGGGCGAATACGCCGGTGCCACCACCTTTGTGAGCGAGTACTCGCCGGACAAGCGGCGCGGCTTCTTCGCCAGCTTCCTGGACATGGGCAGCTACCTCGGCTTCGCCCTGGGCGCCGCGCTGGTGTCCGTGCTGCAGCTGACGCTGGGCCAGGCCGCCATGGAAGACTGGGGCTGGCGCCTGCCGTTCCTGATCGCCGGTCCCCTGGGCCTGATCGCCGTGTACTTCCGAAGCAAGATTGAGGAGTCCCCGCAGTTCCAGGCCACCCTGGACGCCCAGGAGGAGCTCGCAAAGGACGCGGCGGCCGGTGATGAGGCTGCGGCAAAGGGTCCTGTGGGCATCGTCAAGGCCTACTGGCGCTCGATCATCATTGCCATGATCCTCGTGGCTGCGGCAAACACGGCCGGCTACGCGCTGACGTCCTACATGCCTACGTACCTCACCGAGTCCAAGGGCTATGACCCTGTCCACGGCACGCTGCTCACGATCCCGGTACTCGTGGTCATGAGCCTTTGCATTCCGCTGACGGGCAAGCTTTCCGACCGCATCGGCCGCCGTCCTGTGCTCTGGATCGGCGCCGTCAGCACCGTGGTCCTGGCTGCCCCGGCCTTCGCCCTGATCGGCATCGGCAGCATCTGGTCCACGCTCGCCGGCCTGTCGCTGATCGCGTTCCCCGTGACCTTCTACGTTGCGAACCTCGCCTCGGCGCTGCCGGCGCAGTTCCCCACGGCCAGCCGCTACGGTGCCATGGGCATTGCCTACAACTTCGCCGTGGCGATCTTCGGCGGCACCACGCCGTTCATTGTGGATGCCCTCATCAACGCCACCGGCAACGACATGATGCCTGCCTACTACCTGATGGCCACCTCGGCTGTTGGTGCCGTGGCCATCTACTTCCTCAAGGAATCCGCCCAGCGCCCGCTGCCCGGCTCCATGCCCAGCGTGGACACCCAGGCCGAGGCCCGTGAACTGGTGGCCACCCAGGACGAGAACCCGCTGATCAACCTCGACGAACTGCCGTTCGAGACCGTTGATGAACTCAACAGTGCCCTGGAAAAGGAAAGTGCACTGGATAAGGATCTTGACGACGAACTGAACGTTGACGACGAACTGAAAAAGGTGCCCGCCCGCTCCTGATGCTGGCGAAACCTGCTGGCACAGCCTGCTGCGGCTAAAGGCTGGCGCGACTGAAGGCCCGTCCCCGGTATGCCCCTTCCACGGGGCACGCCCGGCGGGCCTTCGCGCCGCCCGCGCCGCCCGCGCTGCCGCGCTGCCGTGCTGCCAAATTTTGCCCAGTCGAGGCAGCTCTGTTGCCTGCCTCACTTTGTGACGCAGCGCGCGGTGAGATCTTTGCTGGAGTGCTAATTTCGAAGGATGAAGGGGGTCCTGCCGGTGCAGTCTTTAGTGCGCCACCTGCGGCAGCTGCACAGCTTTGGCCCCGCCAACAATGACTATCTCTCGGCGTGGCGGGTGGCCATCAGCGTGGCCGTCCCCTCCCTCGTCCTGCTGCTCCTTGGCCGGCCCGAGCTCACCATCTATGCCGTGTTCGGCGCGCTCACCGGCATGTACGGCCGCTCCGAGCCGCACCAGCTCCGGCTCACACATCAGCTGCAGGCGGCACTGGTTCTGCTGTCCGGCGTGACCGTTGGCGTGGTCCTGTCGGTCAACGGCCTGCACTCCTGGTGGCTCGTGGGCATCGAAGCCCTGCTGGCCGGCGCGGGGTCTGTCTATTCCGACAAAGTGCGGCTGCGGCCCAACGGCCCCTTCTTCGGGATCCTCGCCCTGGGCGCCTGCGCATCCGTTCCCACCGCCGTGCCCTGGTATGCTGCGCTGCTCATTGCTGCCGGTTCCGCCGCTTTCTCCCTGCTCGTGGGATTCGGCGGCTGGGTCCGCGGCAGGGCCTGGCATCCCGGCGCGGTCCGTCCTGCAGTCCGCCTCCACGGAACCTTCCGGCGCCACGCCGCAATCCACGCGGCCCGCTACGTGCTGGCCGTCGGGGCCGCCGGCACCGTTGGCGTCCTGACCGGAAGCGGCCACCCGCACTGGGCGATGGCCGCCGCCGCGGTACCACTCGCCGGCGCGGACCTGCCCAGCAGTGTCCACCGCGGCATCCACAGAATCATGGGGACGTTCCTCGGGCTGGTGCTGGTCGCCGTCGTACTTCTGCCGGGCCCCTGGGCCCCGCTGCACTTTTTCCCGGGAGCGGAGGCCGCGGTGCTGGCACTACTGGTGATCGTCTTCCAGTTCGGCACCGAACTCTTCATGACCCGGCACTACGGGCTGGCGATGGTCTGGTTCACTCCGGTCATCCTGCTGATGACCCAACTCGCGGCGCCGGCGGACCCGCAGGTGCTCATTGTCGAACGCGCCGTTGAAACCGTGGTGGGGGCCGGCACCGGAATTCTGGTGGTGGTGCTTATCCGCTCGCGGCGGAACCGGCGCCAGGCTCCTGCGGCCGGCGCGGCGGTCCGGCCGTAAACCTGTCCGGCACCACGCGGACGACGGCGGCCAGCACCTTGTAGCGCTTGGTCGGGATGGAAACAGCCTTCCCCCGCTCATTGTCCGCCAGTGCTTCGCGGACCACACGGCCTGGCCGCAACCAGGTCCAGCCTGGGGCCACGGATTTGTCCATGCCCATCCGGTCGTGGAACTCGGTGTGGACAAAGCCGGGGCAGACGGCGGTCACCTTCACGCCGCGGGGCGAGTAGGCGAGGTTCGCCCAGCGGCTGAAGCTGAGCAGCCACGCCTTCGCCGCCGAGTAGGAGCCGCGGGGCAGGAAGGCCGCCACGCTGGCCACGTTGATGATGCGGCCGGAACCGCGCGCCAGCATGCCCTGAAGGGCGGCGTGGCAGAGTTCCATGGACGTCTCCACGTGCAGCTTCAGGTGCTTCTTCTCGTCCTCGATCGAGTTCTCGTCGAAGTTGTGCAGCAGCCCGATTCCGGCGTTGTTCACCAGTACGTCCACCGGCCGTGCGGGGTCGGAAAGGCGCCCGACGACGGCGGCCACGCCGCCGTCGTCGGTCAGGTCCGCGGTCAGCACCTCAGCCGTTGTTCCGTACCGCCGCTGCAGCTCCTCCGCGGTGGCCTGCAGCCGTGCCGTGTCGCGGGCCACGAGCACGAGGTTGTTCCCCTGTTCGCCAAGCTGGCGGGCGAATTCTGCACCCAGTCCCGCGGTGGCGCCGGTGACGAGGGCGGTGGGTCTGGCGGTGTTGGGCGTCATGGCAACAGCCTAAGCCCGCGGCACGCTGAAAACAGCCCCGCGGCACCGCTGAGATCAGCCCCGCCGGGCGGCCGAGTTCAGGCGAAGTTGGCCAGCGGATTCGCGAGCCTTCCCGCCTTCTGCAGGCCACCGGACGGGTCGGCAAGATCGAGCATCTGCTGGTTGTTGCGCAGCTGCAGCCGGTTCAGGCAGGACAGCTCGAAGTCCGGGGCAAACAGATCATGGCGGACAAACTGATCCGCCAGTTCCGGGTGCTCACCCTGGTAGTCGCGAACCGCCGCCGCCGCCGTGCGCCAGAACTCCTCGCCGCTGAGCACGCCGTCTTCCTCCAGAAGGGCCGCAAGGAAACGGAAGATACAGTCGAACACATCGGTGAAGATGGACAAGACCTTGTCCCCGTCAGGAATGTCCACCTTGATCCGGGACACCGCTTCGGGCAGGTCAAGCCTGTCCCCCATCACCACAATCTCCTCGGCGATGTCCTTCATGACGGCGCGGACCGGCACGCCGTTCTCAAGGACCAGGATCACGTTTTCGCCGTGGGGCATGAACGCGAGCTCGTAGCGGTACAGGCAGTGCACCAGCGGCACGAGGTACGCCTCGAAGTACTGCCGCAGCCACGCGGCAGGCTCCAGCCCCGACTGCTCGATCAGCGCGGACACCATGGGTTTGCCGGCGGCGTCAACGTGCAGGAGCGAGGCCATGGTGGCCAGCTGCTGCCCGTCCTTGAGCAGCGGCAGCGGGCTCTCCCGCCACAGCGCGGACAGCATCTTGCGGTAGGGCGATCCCTTCGCAGCGGCTGCCTCGTAATAGCCGTTGTGATAACCAATGGCCGCCACTTCGCGGATCATGGCGAGCCCCCGGCCCTGGAGCGCCCCGTCACCGGCGATCAGGTCCTGGAGCCAGTCATTGATCGCCGGCGTGGCCTTCATGTACTGCGGCGACAGCCCGCGCATGAACCCCATGTTGAGGACCGACATGGCTGTCTTCACGTACGTCTTCTCCGGCGCCGCGGTGTTGAAAAACGTGCGGATGGACTGCTGCGCCTGATAGCTGTCGGCCCCGATCCCGAGGTGGACGATGCGCCGTTGCGCGATCTCGGCCGCGAATGTGACCGTCAGCTTGTTCTCCCACTGCCACGGATGCACCGGCATCAGGAAGTACTCGGCCGGGTCGAGGCCCAGGGCACCGAGCTCGGCGTCGAAGAACACCAAAGCGCCCGTCCCCAGTTCGGCTTCAAGGTGGGCGGTGTAACTCAGGCCTACACTGGAGGTGAAGACCGCTTTGCCGCGGTGCACCGCGATCCACTCCAGCTGCACCGGGGCTCCGGCCTCGGGGGCGAAGGCACAGTAGTCACCGATTCCGAAGCCCAACCGGCCGTTGTTGGCCACAAAGCACGGATGCCCCTCGGTCATGCTGCGTTCAATCGCCTGGAAGTCCGTGGCTGCATCCGCGCCGCGGGTCACGCCGGCCGCCAGTTCGGCCGACGACGGTTGGCCCACCCATTGCTTGAACGCATGGCTGGAGAGCGTGCTGCTGATCTCCTCAAGGTAGACCGGGAGCATCTCCTGGCGGATGCCGAGGGTGCCGGAGAACTCGGTGATGAAGCGCAGCGCGTCCAGCGGGGCGTCCTCGCCGTTGCGGCTGCAGGTGATGGAGGAAGCGTCGATGGACCAGTGGTCCAGCTGCAGGACCCGGGCCGAGAAGCGGTATTCAGCGGTGCTGTCATCGCTCCGGACCCGGTACCCGCCGGCACAGTTGCTCTCATTGTCACCCACCGGCTCCGGAACCAGGATCCGCTCATGTGAGAACTCGGAGAGCGCCTTGCGGACCAGGTGCCTGTTGGCAGCAGCCCAGCGTTCGGGTGTGAGGTGGGCTGCCGCGTTGCCTGCGGTCAGGGCAGATTCGAATTCAAGGGTGGTCACAGTGATGCTCCCTGGGTTGGCTGGCGTTCGGGGGTAGAAGAACGGGCGGAGTGGAACGACTCGCGCGTGCAGAAGCTCAGGAGGGCCTGCTTGTCCGGAAGGGTCACCTCGCCGGCGGGCTCGAAGCCCAGCCGCGCGTTGAGGACGTGGATCTTGGTGTTGCGGGCGTCGGGCTCCACCACCACGCGCTCCACGCCGGGCTTTTGGAAGAGCCGGTCCAGGACGGTCTCCATGACGCCGGCAGTGAACCCGTTGCGCGGCGTCCCCTGCGGCGGAGCCACCAGCAGGTGCATGCCGATGTCGCCGGGCTGGACGGTGTAGACGTCCGAGAGCGGCGATGACTCCGGCAGGTACTCCTCCATCAGGAAGGCGGGGACGCCGTCGTCGATCCCCAGCAGTGCGTGGTGATGTCCGCTGGACTGGATTTTGGAATACTCCTCCACGACGTCCTCGACTGTCGCGTTCAGCATCCCCCAGAAGGAGGCGTACCGGCGGGTGACCCAGCTGTGGATGAGTGGGGCGTCGGCAGCCGCGTCGACGCAGCGGAACGTGAAGCTCAAGCGGGCACCTCGATGTTCGTAGATACTGCAGCGGGTGCGCCGAACTCCTGGAAAGCGATGCTGCGCTCCACCGGATAGACCTCGCGGCCCAGGATTTCCCCGAGGATGCACGAGTTGCGGTAGGCGGCCATGCCGAGGTCCGGTGTGACGAAACCGTGGGTGTGGAGTTCCGCGTTCTGCACGAAGATTTCGCCGGGTTCGACGCCGGTGCTGTAGTTGCGCTGCACGGCGAACCTTCCTGCGCCGTCCCGGGCAATGCGCTCCTGCACGCCGGCCAGGAACGCCGGCTCACGGTACGCGTATCCGGTGGCCAGGACCACCGCCTCCGTCTCCAGGGAGTAGTCCGTGCCCTGCTCCCCGTGGGCCAGCTCCAGGGAGTGGGAGCCGGCGGAGGCATTCCAGCCGGCACCTGTCACGGTCGAATGCGTGAGCAGCCGGGTATCCACCATGCCCGAGAGGCTCTTGGTGTACAGGAGGTCGTAGATCGAATCGATGAGCTCGGAGTTGATGCCCTTGTAGAGGTTCTTCTGGTTCTTGATGAGCGAGTCGCGCCGCTCCTGCGGGAGCCCGTGGAAGTAGTCAACGTACTCCGGCGAGGTCATCTCCAGCGTGAGCTTGGTGTATTCCAGCGGAAAGAACCTGCCCGAGCGCGTGACCCAGTTGAGCTGGTACCCGTGCACGTCGATGTCCTGCAGCAGTTCGTAGTAGATCTCCGCCGCGCTCTGCCCGCTGCCCACGATGGTGATGCTGCGCCGCTGCTGGAGTTCGCTCTTGCGTGCCAGGTAGTCCGCGTTGTGGAGAACCGTTCCCCCGGACCCCAGGATCTCGCGGCACGCGTCCGGGATGTAGGGCGATGTTCCTGTACCGAGCACCAGCCGGCGCGCACGAATCACCTCCGGCCCGGCCGGGCCGTCCACCGAAAGCGTGTACACGCCGCCGTCGTACGTCACCTCGGTGACGTGCGTGCCAAACCGGACCGAAGGCAGCTGCCCGGCAACCCACTGGCAGTACTGGTTGTACTCCGCCCGCAGGGGGTAGAAGTTTTCACGGATGTAGAAGCGGTAGAGGCGCCCGGTCTGCTTGAGGAAGTTCAGGAATGAGTATGGTGACGTCGGATCCGCCAGCGTCACGAGGTCCGCCATGAACGGTACCTGCAGGTGGGCCGGCTCCAGCATCATGCCGGGATGCCAGTCGAAGGATTCGCGGCGCTCGAGGAACACGCCGTCGAGGCCTTCAATGGGTTCACTCAGGGCCGCGAGCCCAAGGTTGAAGGGCCCGACGCCGATCCCGGCGAAGTCGTAAACGCGGGCTTTGTTTGAGGTGCTGGATGCAGGGGTGCTGAATGACGGCGTGCTCATGCGGGGGCCTCGGTCTTTGCCTCGGAGCCGGCACCCGGGAGACCGGCTGCGAGCAGGCTTTCGCCGGAGCTTCGAAGCAGGCCGATGATCTCGCCGATGTCCTCGAGAGTCGCCTCGGCGTTGAGGAGCGTGAACTTCAGGTAGTGCCGTCCTGCCACCTTCGTGCCCGCCACGACAGCCTGGCCGGACGCGAACACTGCGGAGCGGATAGCCGGATTCAGCTCATCGGCCGCGTCCTCCGAAAGCCGTGTGCCGTCTGCCAGGACCGGACGGTACCGAAAGACCAGCGTGCTCAGCTGTGGTTCGGCCGCCAACTCGAAGTCATTGTCTGCCGCGAGTACCGAGCCCACCCGGGAAGCCAGGTCGATGGCTTCGTCGAGCAGTGCGCCCACGGCGGCGGCACCCATGATCCGGAGCGTCAGCCACAGCTTGAGGGCGTCGAACCGGCGCGTGGTCTGGATGCTCTTGTCCACCTGGTTGGGGATCTCGGCGCGGGCAGCGGTTTCCGGGTTGAGGTAGTCGGCGTAGTAGGTGACGTGGCGCAGCATTGCACCCTCGCGGACCAGCAGTGCGCTGGAACTGACCGGCTGGAAGAAGGTCTTGTGGAAGTCCACCGTGACGGAGTCCGCCAGCCGGATGCCGTCCAGGAGATGGCGGTGGCGGTTGGAGACCATGAGCCCGCCGCCGTACGCGGCGTCAACGTGGAACCATGCGCCGTAGGCTCCGGCCAGGGCGGCGAGGTCAGTCAGCGGATCCACGGCGCCGAAGTCGGTGGTCCCGGCCGTACCCACAACCGCCATGGGAACCAGGCCGTCGTCGTGGGCCGTGGCCAGCGCGCTGGCCAAAGTAGCCGGATCCATCCGGTGGTCCGCCGTGCAGGCGACGGATACGACGGCGTCGAACCCCAGTCCCAGCATGGAGGCCGACTTCTGGATGCTGAAGTGGCTGTCCACTGACGTGAAGATCCGCAGCTTCTCGAGCAGCAGCGGGAGACGCAGCCCCTCGTTGGCCGGGTCCTGCCGCAGCCGGGCCACCGCATGGTTGCGGGCGATGAGCAGCGCCTGCAGGTTGGACTGGCTGCCGCCGGACGTGAACACGCCGTCGGCCTCGTTTCCCAGCCCGAGCCGCTCTGCCGACCAGTCGATGAGGCGGCGCTCGATCATGGTGGCGCCGGCGCTTTGGTCCCACGTGTCCATCGACGAGTTCACCGCCGAGAGCACTGCCTCCCCCACCAGGGCGGGAATGACCACCGGGCAGTTCAGGTGCGCGGCGTACTTCGCATCATGGAAGTACACGGCGTCGCGCAGGTAGGTGTGCTGCAGCTCCTCGAGGGCAGCCGCGGTATCCGGCAGCGGCTGCTCCAGGTCTACGGCGTCCACGCGGCGCTTCATCTCGGCCGGGCCGACGCCGGTGAACGGCTGCGAGGTCCGCTCGAGTTTGGTGGCCACGGCGTTGACGCCCTGTAGCACCTGGGCCACGTAGCGCGGCGCATTCCGGGCATTGAACAGCTGGTTGCTGGCGGCGAGGGCGAGTTCCACACCGGACCCGAAGTCCAGGCTGGAAGCAGCCGGGCCGGCGTCTTGGGCGTAGGGGTTTCGAGCCTCAACTCCGGTTCCGGCATCGAAGTCCGTGCGTGGCTCTTCCACGTCGGGCAGCAGCGTCATAGTCATCCTTCTATCGGTGGGATAAGCACCAAGTACCAGCAATGGGCACCAAGCAAGGACAGCCTTACTTAGGTAAGCCTTTTAGTCAAACTTCCGTGATGTAATTTCTGCGGGCCACCCGAATCCGGGGGTTCTTCTTCGTTATCAGGGGTCATTGACTTTCCCGACGCGGCCGAACGGCACATAATGCCCAGCCGGGAGAGCGCGGGCCGCCGGGGCGGTCGCCACCGGGGACAGGGCAGGACGGGCGGAGTAGAGTTTCTGGCACGAGGCGTAGACCGCAGCAGGAAGCAGGGGGGCATGTCCGGCAGTGAGCATGATCCGATAAATTTTCGGGAAGTCGATCCACAGGGAAACCCCACCGGATACGGGCGCTTGACGCCTTCCGGTGACGGCCGCCTCGGCCCTTCAGCGGCGGGCCAGGGCAGGCAAGAATTTGGGCAGCCGGGCCTCGGGCCGGGACAACCGGGCGCGGGGTATCAAGGCGCCGGCCCGACCGCTTCCGGGCCAGCGGGTTTCGCACCCTACGAGGCGGCGGACATCGGGCAGCGGAGCCGACTGGCCGTGAACCCGTTCATCGCGGGGTTGTGGGTTCTCGTGGCGATCCTGCTGGTGTCGCCGTTCGGGGTCTTCACGCTCGCGCAGGAATCATTGAATTCAGGCACCGAGCCGCAGGTCATGCCCGTCAGCTACATGTGGATCACGTTCGCGCCGCAGATCCTTTTCGCCGGGCTCCTCGGGGCCCTCGGCCTGCTTTTCTGGCACGCGGCGCAATGGCAACGGACGCATTGGCTACGGAACGGCGCAAGGTAACCCCCGCCGTCGTAATCCCCACCCAGCGCGAACGCACCCAGCGCGAACGGACACGTGGGCTCCCGCGCCTACCCGGCGGGGACCTCGCTCGCCACGGGGGCGGCCGCAGCAATGGTGCCCGGAACAACGGCGGCCGGGTGGGACGGGCCAAGGTGGCGCAGCCGGAGCTCGTCGGTGACCTGGAGATACCAGAAGCGCGCACCGAAAGCAGGGCTGGGAGTGTCCAAGTGCCGGTACAGCCCGTCCGCCAGCCGGGCCAACCCTGCATCCGGAATCGAGGCGAGCGTTGCACCGGGGTCCACGGCATCGTTCAGGCATCCGTCCAGAAGACGGCATAGTTCTTCGTCCGTCATGGGACCGGCGGCTATGTCTTCAGGAATAGTTTCTTCGTTCATCGCCGCGTCAGTCATCGCCCCGGCCCGCGCAGTTGTGGTTCAAGGAAGTCCCCAAAATAGAGAGTCTGAAGGCCAACTGCATAGCCCTGCCCGATCGTACGGAAATGTCCCGGCAGTCACAAGTACCGCGGTTAACGGCCCGTGGGGATCCTACGTGCGGGGACGCTTCAGGTACCCAAAAGCTTGGGCGCGGCCGCCTCAGGCCAGTCGATGCACTGCGTGTACACCTCGTGCTTGCGCAGGTAACGGGCCGTAAACGGGCAGTGCGGGATGATCCTCTTGCCCGCCGCCACAACATCGTCTAGGGCAAAGTGGATCAGCACCTTGGCCAGGCCATGGCCCTGGAACTGCTCGGACGTCTGGGTGTGGATGAAGTCCACGTGCCCAGGCTTGTCTTCGAACCTGACTTCCACCGCCAGCTTCCCGCCCACGTGCAGTTCGTAGCGGTGGAGCGCATCGTTCCGGAAGGTGGTGACGTCCGGGGTGAACTGGTCCTCGGCGGCTGTCGTGTTCTCGGTCATGGTTTGACATTGGCACTTAATGGCTGTGCTGGCAATGGTCGAATTCCGCGTGCGGGAACGCGCCCCAGCAACAGCACGGCCAGAAGGAAGCAGGCGGCACCGCCGCCCAGGAGCCCCAGCGTCAGGCCATTAACGGCGGCGTCAGCCACCGGGACAAAAACGACGACGACGGCGGTCACCACAGCCCCCGGCGCCCGGCCCCGTGAGTGCATGGCCGGCGTCGGCCGTTCCTCAAGCCGACCGAACAGGAGAACCGCCGGCAGCAGGAGGAGGAGCACTCCGAGGAAGACGAGCGGGCGTGACCACCACCATTCCGCGCTGCCCGAGGCGGGCTTAGGAAAGTCGGTCAGCAGGAGCAGCCCGGTCATGGCAGCCAGCAGCGGCAGGTGCCAAAGGTAGACCGTCATGGCATGCCGGCCGACGACGGCCATCACGGTGCGGATCCAGCGCACGCCGGCGAGGGCGAACAGCTGCGGCCGGGAAAGCTGCAGCACCGCCGCCTGCGAGATGCCCAGCAGGAACAGGCTGAGGTTGGGCGGATTCAGGTTCACCAGCATGTTGTCCCGGTACAGGCCCAGCACCACCAAAATGAGCATCAGCACGTTGCTCGCGGCGACCAGCCCTGCCAGCTCCGACCTGCTGCACCGGTCCAGCCAGCCGTCCGCCATAAAGAACCCGAGTTGCTGCACGGCGCACCACACGAACACCATGTTGATGTACGCGAGCGTCGGGAAAGCCCCACGGAAGCAGTCAACCGTCACCACGAGCGCCACCAGGCCCAGCAGAGTCAGCCACGGGGCACGCCGGTGCAGTCCCACCAGGAGCGGAATATTCAGCTGGGCCGCCAGATAGGCCGCGAGGAACCACAGCGGCATGCCGGCCCCGCTGGCCAGCAGCTGCACCACCTGCGGATCCACGCCGGCCAGCAGCGCGCCCCACAGGCCGACGAACATGACCGCCAGCAGTGCTGCCGCCGGACGGACCAGTCGCAGCAGCCGGGACTGGACGAACTCAAAGCCGCTGCCGCCGCGCGCCTGCATGCGCCGCCAGGACTGCGCCCCGGTGATGCCTCCTGCCACGAAGAACAGCGGCATCACCATGAAGACCCAGATGACCGGCTCGAACCAGTCCTGCTCGGCCAGGGTGTTTTCCGTGGTGACGGTGCCGTCGGGGTGCAGCACCGGGCTGGTCATCATGCAGTGCCCCACCACCACCAGGGCGAGGCAGACTAAGCGCGCGAAATCGATGGCCAGGTCCCGGGCGGGCTCGGCAATGTCCGTCCCCGCCGCCGGCTCCGTGGAATTCTTCATGGCGCCCCACCACTGGAACTCGCTTACGTCGTTGTAGTTTCCATTGTGCGCCAACTTGGCCCTCATGTGAGGTCTGGAGTTTTGTCCACATATCGGCCGCTAAAGGCCCCCCCAAGTCGCGATACGTGGACGAAAACTCCCGTCAGCGGCTGAGGACCGCCAGCGTTCCGGCGCTGAAGTCCTTCGCGGCGGCGTTCCACCGGGCCAGCAGCCCCTGCAGGTTTTCGCCGTCGGCCCGGTGCACGGGAAGCTGTTCCTCGAGCGCGGCGAGGACGCCGGTGCGGAGTTCGGTGTTGAAGTTGACCTTGCCCACGTTCATGGCCGGGGCCTTGGCCAGTTCGTCCCCCGGAATGCCGGACGCGCCGTGGAGCACCAGCGGGATGTGCGTGCGCACGGCGATGTCCTGCAGGACATCCCAGCGCAGCCGGGGCTCGCCCTTGTACTTTCCGTGGACGTTGCCCACGGCCACGGCGAGCAGCTGCGCGCCCGTCCGAGCCACAAAGTCCTCCACCTGGGCGGAGTCGGTGAGCCCGGCAACCTCGTTGCCCGCGCCGTCGCCCTCCGCGCCGTCGCCCTCTGCGCCGAAGGCCTTGTCCTCGTCGCCGGCCAGGCCGCCCAGTTCAGCCTCCAGGACCACGCCGGCGTGACCCTGGGCCTCGAGCGCGGACCGCACTGCATTCACCAAGGCGATGTTGTCTTCGTACGGCAGGGCCGAGCCGTCTGCCAGGACGGAGTCCGCCCCGGCTGCGACGGCGGCGGTGATGACGCCGATGTCTGAGGCGTGGTCGAGCTGCACGGCAACCGGCACGGACGCGGCGTCTGCCAGGCCCCGGAGCGCACAGATGAGCCTCAGTCCGTTGGCCGTTGCGGCGGTCTTGGGCGCTACCAGCAGGATGACGCCGAGTTTCGCTTCCTCCGCAGCGCTCACCACGGCAAGGGCCGTGGTGAAGTCGTAGCAGGTGAAAGCCGGCACGGCCGACCCCCGCTTGAGGGCGGATACCACCAGCTCATCGAGCTGCGCCCGCATCAGCCTTCCCCGGCGGTGCGCTTGGTGGGGGCAACCACCTTGATGACGGCGGAGTCGTCGGCGGCGGCGAGCCCGTGCGCCTGGCCCAGCAGGTACAGCTGCTCGGCGGCGGCGGCAACGGGGGTCGCCAGGCCAGCACTGCGCGTGGCCTTGCCCACGATGCCCATGTCCTTGACGAAGATGTCCAGGCGGCTGAGTACCTCGGCGCCTTCCTCCGTGTAGGCCTCCAGGATGCGGGGTCCGCGGTTGGACAGCATGAAGGAGCCCGCGGCACCGGCCTCGAGGGCGGCCAGGGTCTTCGCCTGGTCCAGGCCCAGGGCGTCGGCCAGCGCCATGGCCTCGGCGGCCGCAGCGATGTGGATGCCGCACAGCAGCTGGTTGACGGTCTTCAGCGCCTGCCCGTCACCGGGCTTGTCGCCGACGACGGTCAGCGTGGAGGCGAGCAGTTCCAGGACTGGACGTGCCCCTTCCAGGGCAGCGGGCTCGGCTCCGACGACGATCAGCAGGTCGCCTTCGCCGGCACGCTTGGGGCCGCCGGAGAGAGGCGCATCCACGAGCCCGACGCCGAACTCTGCCAGGCGGGCGACGGTGGACGGGATGGCCTCCGTGCCCACGGTGCTGGTCAGGATGACGACGGCACCCGGCTTCAGCACCGAGGCCACGCCGTTCCCGCCGAACAGGACGTCGTCGAGCTGTTCACTGTTGCGCACGGCGAGCAGCAGGGCGTCGGTGTCCTGGGCTGCGTCCCGGGCGGAAGCGAAGGTCTTAACGCCGGATTCCTCGGCGAGGCGCAGGCGCGGTTCGGCGATGTCGAAGCCGTGGACGGTCAGCTGACTGGCGAGACGGGTAGCCATGGGCAGTCCCATGGCGCCCAGTCCGAGGACGGTGACTGTGTAATTCGAGGTCATGGTGTTCTCCGTTATGTGCGAGGTGTGGGATCGGTGATTGAGCTCGTCGAAATCGCGGTCTCGGCAAGCTCGACCAACGGATGCTAGAACGTGTTGCTGAGCTTGCTTGTGACCTGGGCGAGCGACTCGTCGTCACCGACGTTGCCGGCAAAAACGATGTACGGGATCCCCTTGGCCGGGCCGTCAACCGGCTCCCACAGGCTCACGATGCCAGGCAGCATGGGCCCGCGGACGATCGCATGCCGGATCTCCAGACCGTGCGCCGCCACATCCGAAGACGTGATGCCGCCCTTGGCGATGACAAACCGCGGCGGGAAGGTTTTCAGCGTCCGGTTCACCACGGCGACGACGGCGGCGGAGACGGTGCGCGCGATCCGCAGGCTTTCAGCCGGGTCGTCGGTCTTGATCAGCAGGCGGCTCGTGTGGACAATGACGTCGCCGCCGCGCAGCGCCTCAACGACACTGTCCACCGTCTGGTCGAGGTACGCGGCTGCCTCCTCACCGAGGAGCCTTTCGACGTCGATCTCCACAATGCGCGCACTGCCGTGCCGGTCCGTGAGCACCTTGAGCTGCCGGGTGGTCACGCCCACGTGGGAGCCGACGACGATCAGGCCGCCGGCTTCGGATGGGGTGTTGCCCGCGTACGCTTCCTCGCCGCTGAGTTCAGGCCTGATGTCCTGGCCGATCCGGGCCCGCATGAACGGCGGGCCAACCCGGTACAGCAGCTTCTTGCCGCGGCGCTCGGCCTCCTCCAGACCTAGGGCCAGGGCGCGCATGTCGTTTTCCGTGACAATGTCCACCACGATGGGCGTGGACTGCGTGGCCGGCTCGATCGCGTCAGCGATTGCCTTGGCCGACACCTCAGCCTGCCCGGTGGCGGAACCGGCGCGGATGATGTTCAGGTCCAGCACGATCACAGAGTCTGCGGCGAACCGCCCCTGCGACTTCTCTTCCACGTACCGGGCCATCTCGGAATTGGCGAAGCCGAAGGTGACGTCCTTCGCGAATTCGGTCTCCGCAACAGGCGTCAGCTGGCCGGCCTCCGGCCCGCGCGTGTAGTGCACACCGCCTATGGTGACGCGGCCGGCGTCGGGAAATGCCGGAACCATCACGACGCCGTCCGTTGAGTCGCCGCTTTCGGCTGCCACCGTCGCAGCAATGACGTCCGGTTCCAGGGGGAAGTGTCCGCGGAGGGTCGAGTCGCTGCGGCTCACGAAGCCGAGCTTTACCTCGCCTTCGCCGTTGCGGGCAGCAGCGAGGGCGTTGCGCACCACTTCTTCATTGCGCTCAGCCGCTTCTGCCGGGTCAAGACTGCGGGTGTTCGTCAGCACGTAGACGGCTGGCTTACCCTGATGCAGAGCCCACTGGAAGTCCTCGACTTCCCAGCGGGTGAGCACAGGAAGATCCGCCACCGACTGCGTGCCGGTGGGATCGTCGTCGAGCACCACGAGGACGCGCGGGGACGTGGCAGCCGTCGCCGCGACAGCGTCGGCCACCTGGCTGGCAGGGATCTGGAGCTCGGCGGGAAAGGCGGCCAGAACGTCTGATTCGAGGGGCACTGTGCACTCCGTTGTGTCGAGACTGTCTTGGGGGTCATTTGTCAGATGTCAGACATCTGGTGTTTGGTGCTAGTGTGGCATAACGCACAGCCCGTGCGCAAGTACACTTTGCAGGTACCCCGGCTAAAAGGCCATAGACGCTGAACGGAAGAAATGGCACGCAAATCATTGGTGGGCGTCGTCGCCGACGAACTCCTTGACCGCATCATCTCCGGCGAGTTTCCGCCGGGCAGCAGCGTGCCAGGAGAACTGGAACTCAGCGCACGGCACGACGTCAGCCGGATGACAGTGCGGGAGGCGATGAAGACCCTCGAGGCGCAGCGCATCCTTAGCGTGGAACGGGGCCGCGGCACGTTCGTGAACCCCCTGAACCGCTGGTCGTCTCTCGAGGCAGTGCTGCGGGCCACCTCCGAGGGGCAGAACGGCCCGGCCGCCGCCATTCAGCTGATCGAGTTGCGCCGGATGCTGGAAACGGGTGCCTGCGAGCTCGCTGCACAGCGCATTACCGAAGCGGAGCTTGAAGGCCTTCGGGACTGCGTGGCGGACATGCGGAAGGCCCACCAGAACAATGATGTGGCGAGCTTTGTTGCCGCCGACCTGGCTTTCCATGACCAGATACTGCAGGCGTCTGAAAACGTCTTTGTGGCCGTCCTCTTTGAACCGCTGCACCGCGTTCTCGAAAAGGGACGGACCGAAACCTCGAAGGTGCCGGATATCCAGGAGCATGCGATCGGGCACCACCAGAGCATCTACGAGGCTCTGGCTGCCCGCGATCCACAGCAGGCACGCGATGCCATGGACGCCCACATGCAGCAGACCCTCAGCGACCTCAGAAGCTACGTGCTGGAAACCTAGTCCCCGGGCGCCGCGTCCGATACTCTGCAGGAACGGCCCGCAGCCGGGTATCGATGGCGATCACGAGGAGCGAAGTTGTCTAATAACACCTACAGCATTTCTGAAATTGTCGGAACCTCGACTGAAGGCATCGATGCGGCCGTCCGCAACGGCATTTCCGACGCCGCAAAGACGCTGCGCAACCTGGACTGGTTCGAAGTCAAGGAGGTCCGCGGCCACCTCGAGAACGGCCAAGTGGCGGACTGGCAGGTCACCCTCAAGCTCGGGTTCCGCCTGGAGCGGGACTGACATAGCAATACCCGGTTTCACCGGGCGTAGCGAACCAGTAATGCGGCGCCGGCTGAGGTTCAGCCGGCGCCGCATCACTTGCCTAATCCTGGCCGGTTGCTCGCCGGCGCCACACTGTCGGAATCCCCTGGAACGCGGGAAATACCTGCCCTTCAAAGAAAGCATGCGCCTCGTCCGGCGAGTCGGCAGGGGCCCACATTCCCGACGCCGGGCAGTGGGTTCCGGTCGAAGCGGAAGGTGTCTGGCGTTCCCGAAGCAGTGCGATGCGTTTCATCGTTGAATGTCATCCTTGGGGTCTGAGGGCTGGTAGGAGTTCCTCCTCCAAGGCTATGAAACGGACCACACCGGCCCAATGTGCGAGTGAATAGAATCAGCCCCTCGGGCTGGGCAACAGCACAGGAAGCGGCCACGAGCCGGGTTGCCGGCAGCGGCGGGCAGCACCGGCCGCCCAGGCAGCCGTCAGGGGCCGTTCGAGTTCCGCCTCACTTCCGCCTTGGCCGCCGTGTCCGGCGGGCCGGAAGCGGCCTTTCCCTCCGTCGTCGTACTTCCAGCCCCGCTGCCAGCGGCAGTGCCCGCGCCGAGGCTGCCCAGCAGCGTGAGTGCATCCGCGGACGGGGAGCCGGGCCGGGCCGAATAGACCCGTAGCATCTGGTCGGCGTCGTCCGGAAGGACAAGATTTTCAAAGTTCAGTTCCAGGTCGCCCACGGCGGGGTGATGGAGCCGCACGACGCCTGACGAGCGGGTGCCCACCCGGTGGCCCGCCCACCATTGACGGAAATGCTCACTGTGCACGGCAAGCTCCCCCACCAGCTGGTTGGCCTGCGCATCGTTGGGATGCCGCCCCACGTCCACCCGCAGCGCCCCGGCAGCCTCCGCCGCCACGCTTTTCCAGTCCCGGAAGAGCTCACGGGCCCGCAAATCGAGGATGAGCCAGCGCGTCAGGTTCCGCTTCCCGGGCGGCAGCTCGGGGAAGTCCGCGAACAGCAGGAAGGCCATGCGGTTACCCGCCAGGACGTCCGTGCGGCGTCCCAGGACCAGCGCAGGCACGTCACCCACTGCCTCCAGCAGCTGGTGCAGTGCGGGCCGGACCGCCTGGACCGGAAGCGGGGCCCGCGCCGATTCTGCGCAGTGTTCCATGAGGTTCATCATGTGGGCCTGCTCTCCGGCGTCGAGCCTGAGTGCGCGCGCCACCGAATCCAGCACCGCCCGCGACGGGTGGATATTACGGCCCTGTTCCAGCCGGGTGTAGTAGTCCGTGCTGACACCTGCCAGGCGGGCGATTTCCTCCCGCCGCAGCCCCGGGACCCGCCTGGCACCGGCGCCGTCCGTGATGCCGGCTTCTTCCGGTTTCAGCCGGGACCGCATTGCTTTGAGGAATTTGCCGAACTCGGCGCTCTGACCCATGAATTCCATTCTGCCCGTCCCTAGGGCGCAGTTTCTACAACGAAGGTAGGACTGGCAATCCTAGGAAAAACAGGGACAGCCACAGCTGCTGACTCGTGAGCTCGGGATGCATAGGCTCGTATGGAGCCAGCCCCTGATGCAAGGAGAATTCACATGTCCCAGACCCCGGAATCCGCCATCCACGCCTCCGGGCAGGGTCCCGCGCCGCAAGGCTTGGAGATCCCGCACCTCACCCTCAACAACGGTGTCTCCATCCCCCAGCTGGGATTCGGCGTGTTCCAGGTGCCGCCCGAGGAGACCCAGCGCATTGTCGAGGATGCCCTCGAAGCCGGATATCGCCACATCGACACCGCAGCGGCGTACCGGAATGAGGCGGGAGTGGGCGCAGCCATTGCCGCCTCCGGGATACCCCGCGAGGAACTCTTCATCACCACCAAGTTGCGCAACGGCGAGCAGGGCAACGCACAGGAGGCGTTCCAGAACAGCAGGAAGGCCCTCGGGCTGGACTTCATTGACCTCTACCTGATCCACTGGCCGGTGCCGTCGCAGGGTCTCTATGCCGAGGCGTGGAAGGAACTGGAAAAGATTTACGCCACCGGCGAGGCACGCGCCATCGGCGTTTCGAATTTCCTGGAGGAGCACCTGGACACGGTCCTGGCAGGCGCCGGGGTGGTTCCGGCCGTTAACCAGTTCGAACTGCACCCCACATTCCAGCAGGCCCCGCTCGCTGCCAAGAGCCGGTCCCACGGAATCGCGGTGGAAGCCTATAGCCCGCTGGGGCAGGGCGCGGACCTGGACGCGGCTGCCGTCACCGGCCTTGCCGAGGACCGCGGGGCCACCCCAGCGCAGATTGTCCTCGCGTGGCACCTGGCCGCCGGTAACATCGTCATCCCCAAGTCCGCCGACTCCTCCCGTATGCGGGAGAATTTGGCGGCAGCGGCGATCCAACTGACCGCCGCGGAAGCGGAGTCAATCAACGCGCTGGAGGCCGGGTCGCGCATCGGCGCGGATCCCGCCGTCGCCGCTTTTTCCCAGCTATAAGCGAAGGACAACCATCCATGCAGTACACGCATCTGGGCCGTTCGGGCCTGAAGGTTTCCCGGCTTTGCCTGGGCACCATGAACTTCGGCCCGCAGACCGACGAATCCGCCGCGCACTCGATCATGGATTCCGCCCACGGGGCGGGCATCAATTTCTTTGACACCGCCAACGTCTATGGCGGAACCGAGCACCGCGGCTGGACCGAGGAAATCATCGGCCGCTGGTTCGCCAAGGGCGGCGAGCGCCGCGAGCGCACCGTGCTCGCCACCAAGCTTTATGGCAGTATGACGGACCGCCCCAACGAGTCCAAGCTTTCCGCCCTGAACATCCGGCGGGCACTCGATGCCAGCCTCAAGCGGCTCCAGACTGATTACATCGACATCTACCAGTTCCATCACGTGGACCGGAACACGCCGTGGGATGAGATCTGGCAAGCCATCGAAGTGGCCGTCCAGCAGGGCAAAATCCTCTACTCGGGCAGCAGCAACTTCGCCGGCTGGCACATAGCGCAGGCGCAGGAAGCCGCCACCCGCCGGAACTACACGGGCCTCATAAGCGAGCAGTCCATCTACAACCTGCTGACCCGGAACGTAGAGCTGGAGGTCATCCCCGCCGCCCAGCAGTACGGCCTGGGCATCATCCCGTGGTCGCCGCTGCACGGCGGGCTCCTGGGCGGGGTACTGAAAAAGGAGCGCGACGGCGTCCGGCGCCTTGAGGGGCGGGCGGCGGAAACACTCAAGAAGCACCACGACCAGATCCGGGAATATGAGGACTTCGCCGAGGAACTGGGCCATGAGCCCGGAGACGTCGCCCTCGCGTGGCTGCTTCACCAGCCGGCTGTCACCGCCCCGATCGTCGGTCCGCGCACGCAGGAACAGCTGGATGCAGCCATCCGGGCCCTGGACGTCCCGCTGAATGAGGATGCGCTCAAGCGCCTCGATGCCATCTTCCCGGGACATCGCACCGCCCCGGAGGACTACGCCTGGTGAGCGGCCCGGCCAATGCTGCGCCCCCGCAGCCGCAGTTTCCGGACGGCTCACGGCTGAAGCTGCTGTTCATCGGTGGAACCGGCGCGATCAGCGCTGCGGCGGTGGCGCGTGCGGCGGAGCTTGGCCACCGGGTCACCGTGCTTAATAGGGGAAGATCGGTGGACCGTCCTACGCCCGCCGGCACGGAGATCCTGCGGGCAGACGTCCGCGATCCCGCAGCAGTCCGGAACGTTCTGGGCGGACGCGAGTTCGACGCCGTCGCGGACTTCATCTCCTTCACTCCAGAGCACGCCGTCGCCGCTGTGGAGCAGTTCCGCGGCCGCACCGGACAGTTCGTGTTCATCAGCTCAGCCTCGGCGTACCAAAAGCCGCCGGCCCGGCTCCCCATCCTGGAATCGACCCCCCTGCGGAATCCCTACTGGCAGTATTCACGGGACAAAATTGCCTGCGAGGATGTCCTGCTGCAGGCGTACCGCGAGGAGGACTTTCCGGTCACGGTGGTGCGGCCGTCTCATACTTACGACCGGACCAAGATCGTGCTGCTGGGAGGCTGGACGGACATCCACCGGATGCGGGCGGGCCTGCCAGTTGTTGTGCATGGCGACGGGGCTTCGCTGTGGACTGTTACGCACAGCAGTGATTTCGCCAAGGCTTTCGTGGGGCTCATGGGCCGCTATCAAGCGGTGGGTGAAAGCTACACCATCACCTCGGACGAGTTCCTCACGTGGGACGCGATCTACCGCCAGTTCGCGCAGGCGGCCGGGGTTGCCGGGCCGGAACTGGTCCATGTGCCATCGGAAACTATCGCGGCCATCGATCCGGTCCGCGGTCCCTGGCTGCTGGGCGACCGGTCGCACTCGGTGGTGTTCGACAATTCCAAGATCAAGGCCCTGGTTCCACAGTTCTCGGCAACCATCCCATTTTCCTTTGGTGCGCGGGAAGTGGTGCAGTGGCACGACTCCTGGCCGGAGCTGCAGGTGGTGGACGACGGGTTCATGGACATGAGCGACAAACTCATCGACTGGGTCCGGCGGCCCTTCTAGGACAACCGACAGCTTCTTACCGGGTTCTTACCGGGCGGGCGGCCGCTGGGGATCCTCCAGCGCCGGCTCGTCAGGCTCGCCGTCCGGGCCGGTGGGTGGCCCCGGGTTGTCCTGGTGGGGAACTTCGGGTTCCTCCTGGGGCGGGTCCTGGTTGGGGTCAAAGGGGAAGCCTTGGGGTGAACCGCTCTCGTTCTGGTCCTGGTCCTCGTTCTGGTCCTGGTCTTCGTTCTGGTCAGTCGGGTTCTGCTCCGGATCTGCGTGCGTCTCGCTCATGGTCTGGATCCTTAGCTGCTGGAAGGGCCAGGATTTCCTCCTGCCGGGCCACTCCAAGGATTACCAGCGGGACCTCGGTTAGTCCAGAGCACGAAGCCCTGCGAGAAGTGGCGGAAGAGTCAGTTCAGCCGAGACCATCAGTTCACCAGTTCGGTGCTGGAGTGCCGGCCGGTCCACTTCCGATAGCCTTGCTCGAGCTCGACGACGTCCCGGCCAAACGAAGCCAGCAGCGCCACAAGCGCCAGGACAACGGCAGCAGCGGTGATTCCACCTGGCAACCCCGGCGTGAGTGCCAGCAGCAAGGCGCAGGGCTGGTAGGCACCTATTACCTTGCGCAGCCTCTTAACGGGCAGAGTTCGTTTCAGTTCAGGCCGGAACCACCCCGCTGCCACGAAGGCGTACCACATGAGTCCGACGGCCAGGACCCAGGGACCGACGATGGGTACTGCCGCGCACGACAGTACGAGGACCAGCGCCGCGTCAGTCTGGACGTCCAGCCGGCCTCCCGCCGGGCTCTCACAGGCAAATCGCCGCGCAACGGCCCCGTCCACCGCATCAAGAAGGAAAGCCGCCGCACCCAGCACCACCACCGCCACGCCGGGCCCGCTTCCGCCCAACAACGCTGGAACCGCTATTGCCGCGCAACACGAAATCAACACAGCGCGAGTCAGGGTAACGCGATCCGCGGCCGTCGTCAGCAGGGGCTTGCGGCTGAGGACAGAGGCCGCGGCATTTCCCACCACCGCCAGTCCGGCACTCATGGCGGCAAGGAAGTACGTCACTTCAGCACCTGCCGCGGTCAGGATCCAGCTGCCGGACACAAGGAAAGCAGCCATGGCAACGGCTACGTCCACCAGAGCACGCCTAGCGAGCAAGACCTGCATATGCCTCCTTGCGCTCATCGTAACAACAGGAGGTCCACGAGCATTCGAGGGCTGACCTCGGAAGATAGCAAGACTAGGACACTCGAGGCAGCAAACGGGGTCTGGGCAAACTGCCGCCGATAGGAAAGACTCTTCCGCATGGCACAAGCACCAGTCATCACGCTGAATGACGGCAACCGGATACCTCAGATCGGCCTTGGCACCTGGCCACTGAACGACCGGGAGGTGAGCGACGCCGTCGTACGGGCTGCGGAAGCCGGGTACCGGCATATCGATACAGCCGTCCGGTACGGGAATGAGACCGGCGTCGGATCCGGGATCCGCGAGAGCGGCCTGGACCGGACGGAGTTTTTCATCACCACCAAGCTGGACGGCGAATTCCAGGGTGGGGATCTGGCTGTGGCAGGCCTCGAAGGCTCGCTCAGGCGGCTCAACCTGGACTATGTGGACTTACTGCTGATCCACTGGCCGCTCCCCCGCCGCGGCGATTTCATCTCCACCTGGAAGACCTTTGAGCGGCTGCAGGGCGAAGGGAAAGTCCGGTCGATCGGCGTATCAAACTTCAAGCCCGCTCATCTTGAAAAGCTCATGTGGGAAACCGACGTGGTGCCGGCCGTCAACCAGATCCAACTCAACCCCTCCATAAACCGCTCCGCGGACTGCGCGTACAACGAGCGGCACGGGATCGCCACAGAATCGTACAGCCCGCTAGGTGCCGGGTCGGGGCTGCTGTCCGCGCCAGTCCTGACACGAATCGCCGGCAAGCATGGCAAAACGGCGAGCCAGGTGGTGTTGCGCTGGCACGTCCAGCAGGGGTTGGTGGCCATCCCCAAGTCCTCCGATCCCCAGCGGATGAAAGAGAACATTGACGTCTTCGACTTCGCCCTGGATGAGGAGGACCTGACTGCCATCAGCACCCTCGATGAAGGCCCCGAGGCAGGGGTAAATTCCGACGTCCAAGGCCACTAGCCCCCGGCACCCGGAGCGCGCTGCCCCTAGCCCCTCACCAGATAGCGACTGGCAAAAAAATAGTAAGCATGATTAGTATTGAGCAGAAGGACGAAGCGTACCCGGCAATCCGGGTAACTCCTCTAGATGAAGAAGGAACGATAAAAGATGGGTTTTTTCGCATTTCTGATTCTTGGCCTCATTGCTGGAGCCATTGCTAAAGCCATCCTCCCCGGCCGGCAGGGCGGCGGCATTTTCATCACGCTTCTGCTCGGTGTGGTTGGCGCAATTCTCGGCGGCTTCATCGGCAGCGCGCTCTTTAATGTCGGTATCAACGAGTTCTTCTCGCTGTCCACCTGGCTGCTGGCGATCGGAGGCGCACTTATCGTGCTGCTCGTTTACGGCATGATCACCAAGCGCACGGCCCGCTAGACAGGGCAGTGCCGGAACCGGCTCCGGGAAAACTCCCGGGGCCGGTTTCCTACCCCAGGCCCTGCCGGGCCGAACCAAATCGTACAGATCCCCCTCAAGAGTAGGAGATCATCATGAAATCCAAACTTCTCTTCGGCGCCGGAATCGCTGCAGGCTACGTACTCGGATCCAGGTCCGGCCGGGCAGCGTACGACAAGCTCAAAGCGCGCGCCGCAGGCATCTGGGACAGCAAGCCGGTCCAGGACAAGGTCACGGCAGCAACCGAAGCCGTCAAGGAAAAGGCTCCTGAAGTTGGCGACCAACTGGCGGAAGCCGCGCGCCGGGCAGGAACCGTGCTCGGCTCGGCCATGCATCGTGATGCACCGAAGCCGGGTGACGCTGGCACCGCTTCTGCCGGCACTGCGTCTGCAGCGGGCACATCCGGAGACAGCGGGCACGTGCCCGCCCACAGCACGCATCCGGAGACCGTCAACCTCGGAACCTCCGATGCTGAATCCGATCCGGCACTAAACGACAGCAAGAGTTAGGACTGGTCCGACAGGGGCGGAGTGACTCCCGCCGGGGCTGCCACGAATGGCAATCCGGACAAGCGGTAGCTTCAGGTTTGCCCGCTTGAGCCTGCACCCTGGGCGGTGTGGGTAAGAACTAAAAATGTCAGAGCCCTCTGACAGTGTCTTCCTATGGAAGCCATCGGGGAAGGCGTGGACGGTATGCCAGGCCGGGCAGCAGTGCCCGGCCTGACTGCTGCCCGGCCGCCTTGCGTGCCCGCTTTCGGGCGACCGGCTTCTGCCGGGTCCGGCACCGCCGCTGCGGACACATCATCGTCCGACGGCGGTGCTGCCGCCCGCTTCGTGGCCTGCAGTGTCCCCGGTCACATCCAAAAATGTCAGACCCTGTTGAGATAGTTTTCCTATGGAAGCCATTGGGGAAGATCGAGCGGATACCGCAGCCGGGACTGGCGTCTCCGGCTTCAGCGCCGCCGCTCTGATCCGCGGCCCCGGGCTTCGCAGCGTTCTCGCCATCGGTTCCGTTTCCAGCGCTCCTATACTTTCCGACGCCCCAATAAAAGACACGTCCGACGGCGTTGCTGCCGCCGGCTTCGCTGCCCCTGGCTCGGCTACCCCCGGGCCGGTATCAGCTGACCTGGCAGCCACTGAGCTGGCGTCGCGAGCGCCGGCGACTCCTGACTTGAAGGCGGCCCTGGCGCTGCTGGACACTGCTATCACTACCGCGCCGGACGAGCTGGCCGGAGCAAACTTCCTTCAGGCGGCTGATTTCGCAGAGCTGACGGAGGAACTGTCCCGCCGCGTCGAGTACCTTCAGCTGCAGGCGGCCGCGGCCGTGGAGCGGACGCGCACGGAGGCGATCACCGCCGCGGAGACGGCCAGCCGCGCGGCCGGCTGGACCACCGGCTGGGGCAAACCGCCCGAAGCCGCCGCGGCACCGCACGCTCAGCTCTCCCGTGCTGCCGTCGACGCCCCCGCCAAGACCCCGGCTGCGGCTTCCATTACGGCCCAGTCGGTTCCAGTCCGCGCGGCGACCACCTGGTCCCCGGCCGATGACGGATCCCGGAACACCGCCGAGTTCCTCCGCACCCGGCTACGGATCAGCTCCTCCGAAGCACGCCGCCGACTCGCCCTCGCCGACGCCACACTCCCCCGCACCGGACTCGCCGGCCGGCC
>NZ_JBQCMF010000007.1:0-214888 GCF_051965295.1 Arthrobacter sp. SAFR-023
CACAGGCGGGCAGTCCCGGTGGCCATCAGCGGGCAATTCCGTGGCCATCTACGGGCAGTTTTTCATGGCCGCTAACACCCGTGCTCCGATTCGTACGCATCCACGCGCCGAGGCGGATCGGCAACGCCCGGATGCGCCCATGCGCTTCGCTGAACCCGGAAGAACAGGGGAGCTATTCAGCTACGGTGGACCCTCAACCGGACAGGGTTATGTCCATGACGGGCCATTTGCGGTGGTCGATGTTGAAACGACGGGCTTTTCCCCTGCCCAGGGTGATCGCGTCATTGAGATAGCGGTCGCACGCGTCGACAGGCATGGCCGCATTGAGGATGAGTACTCAACCCTGCTCAATCCCGAAGGCAGGGATACAGGGGCACTCTTCATTCATGGCATCAGCAACGACGCCGTACGGAACGCCCCGTTTTTTCATGAAGTCATCGGTGACATCCTTGCGCGACTGGAAGGTACCGTCGTAGTTGCCCATAACGCCGTATTTGAGGAACGTTTTCTGACCTCGGAGCTCCAGCGGGCAGGAGTCTCAGCACCGCTTTTCCCGGCGCTCTGCACCTGTGGTTAGGACAGCAAACGTTCGATACACCAAACCACAAACTAGCCACTCTCGCTCAGCACGTTGGCGTGCCTTTGGTCGACGCGCACGCCGCCCTGGGTGATGTGAGGGCAACATCGGCACTGTTGCCGATGATGCTGGAACGCTACGGCACAGAAGTGGAATTCGGTCACGCTCCTACCTCCGGCCTGAGCACATCTCATCAGCTCGGAGCCGTCAGACCGATGACCCAGGCGGCTACCCTGCGAAAAGGAACCGACGGATGGATGTCATCCTTGATGTCCCGCCTGCCGATCAGCACAAGCGACGTCAGTGACGCTGCTGCTAATGCCTACCTCGATGCACTCGCTTCCGCGCTAGAGGACGGCAAAATCGTGGGTGAGGAAGCAAAAGCACTTGCGCGGATTGCCGGCCATGGCGGAATGGGAGCAACTCAGGTGCGGGGACTCAATGAACGATTCCTAGAGATGATGAGGGAAGCCGCGCTATCGGACCAGATCCTCACGTCAGCAGAGCTGACGGACCTCAATCGGACTGCATCGGTCCTTGGAGCACCGACGTATTTTTATGACCTGCGAATCACGTTAGACGTGCCGCCCAGTTCGGAGTCCGCCGCCGACCGAGTAACACCTGTCCCCGACGCTCAGCGGGCGCCAAGAAGGTGCGGACACTGCCGGACACCGGGCCACTACCGATCAAGCTGCTCCAAACTCAATTGAGCCAGCCAAACGCCGATAACAGCGCATATGTAAGCCTGGGCGCGAGCTGTTCTCGACGGTTCAGGGCGATATCATCCGTGCGGGCGACTGGTCCTTAGTCTAGGTTGCGATCCGGCCAGTCCGCTTAGAAGCCGTGGCCGTCGACATAGAAAATGCAGGGCCGTCCGACGAAGGCGCAACCGGGACTGAGCGTCAAGGGAGCGTTTCCTTGTCCTGAGGCGTTGCTGAGGTCGCGTTGGGCCACCTCCCCGGAGAGACTGAGGAATTCGTAATTTCAGGAGTCCTTCACGATTTGCTGGTGCCAGTTCGAAATCTCGTCCAACAAGCCGTTGGACAAAGTCTCCGGGAGCTGCCCCTCACCCCTTCAGGGTCTTCTTCATGGTCGCATTCAGGGACCATTCGTGCTCAAGCGCTGCTGCCGGCACCAAGACAATTGCCCCTGGTCTCTAGTTCGTGCATCAGCAGGCGCGACCACCAGATCGTGCAACAGGCTGTTGCACAATTGGCCCACGCCAGGCGGAGTCGGCGCCTGTAGAACAGGTTGCGCCGGGAACATTCCCTTATTTCAGGGGCTCGTCGGCACTCATCACCCGGCCAAACCCGGTCGCCGATTCTCGTCGCTCGCTGGGCGATTGTTGAAGCGCAGGGTTTGTAACGCCGATACCGCTCAGGGAGCCGACTCGATCAACTCCGACATCGCCATTCCGGCAATCATCCTATGCGCGGTTACTGGCACGAAGCCGGCAGCTACTTGTACTACAAGTACTACGCTTGTATCCTAGGTACACGGGCGATGTTGCCCCTACTTCCCAAGGAGAATCCATGAGCACCGTCGACCTCATCCGGCACGTCAAGCTTTCCACTGCCCGCCTTCCGCTGGCCGTCCCGATCAGCGACGCGAAGGTGTTCACCGGCCGCCAGAAGCCGATGACGGAAGTCGTCTTCCTCTTCGCAGAGATCACCACGGAACAGGGCCACACCGGCCTCGGCTTCAGCTACTCCAAGCGCGCCGGCGGCCCCGCCCAGTACGCCCACGCCAAGGAAGTCGCCGAAGGAATCATCGGCGAGGACCCCAACGACATCGGCAAGCTCTACACCAAACTTCTCTGGGCCGGCGCCTCCGTGGGCCGCTCCGGCGTCGCCACCCAGGCTCTCGCCGCCATCGACATCGCCCTCTACGACCTCAAGGCCAAGCGCGCAGGCCTCCCCCTGGCCAAGCTCCTGGGCTCCTACCGCGACTCCGTCCAGACCTACAACACCTCCGGCGGCTTCCTCAACGCAACCCTCGACGAGGTCAAGGCCCGCGCCACGCAGTCCGTCGAGGAGGGCATCGGCGGCATCAAGATCAAGGTGGGCCTCCCGGACACCAAGGAAGACCTGCGCCGCGTGGCCGGCATCCGCGAGCACATCGGCTGGGACGTTCCCCTGATGGTGGACGCCAACCAGCAGTGGGACCGCGCCACGGCACTCCGCATGGGCCGCCAGCTCGAGGAATTCAACCTCATCTGGATCGAAGAGCCGCTGGACGCCTACGACTTTGAGGGCCACGCCCACCTCGCCCAGGTCCTGGACACCCCCATCGCCACCGGCGAAATGCTCGCCTCCGTCGCCGAGCACAAGGGACTCCTCGCCGCCAACGGCTGCGACATCATCCAGCCCGACGCCCCCCGCGTCGGCGGCATCACCCAGTTCCTCCGCCTGGCAGCCCTCGCCGACGAACGCGGCCTGGGCCTCGCCCCGCACTTCGCCATGGAAATCCACCTGCACCTCGCCGCCGCCTACCCCCGCGAACCGTGGGTGGAGCACTTCGACTGGCTGGACCCGCTGTTCAACGAGCGCCTCGAAACGAAGGACGGCCGCATGATCGTTCCGGACCGCCCGGGCCTCGGGGTCAGCCTCAGCGACCAGGCCCGCGCGTGGACCACCGAAACCGCGGAATTCGGCGCGTAACCTTGAATCCATGAGCCGGAACCTGACCGCGGACCTCGCCGCCGACCTTCGCACCCGCATCGTCGACGGCGTCATCCAGCCCGGCGAAAAGCTTCCGAGCGAAAACACCCTGATCGGCGAGTTCGGCGTCAGCCGGACAGTCGTCCGGTCCGCGCTCACGCGGCTCCAGGCCGAGGGTCTCGTGGAAACCGAACGCGGGCGGGGCAGCTTTGCGCTGACCCCGCCCACGGGACGTCCGACGTCGGGCCAGCCCATCCGGGCTGTGGTCACCGCTGAGGACCGGCTGCACCTGCTCGAATTCCGGATGGGTGTGGAAACCGAGGCGGCAGCGCTTGCCGCCGGAAACCGGACAGAGCGGCAGCTGAACGCCATCCGGCAGGCGCTGGCGGAGTTCACGGACAGCGTCGAGCACCCTTCACACGCCATGAAGGCGGATTTTGAATTCCACAAAGCCGTCGCCGCGGCCTCGGGAAACCCCTTCTACTCGGACTGCCTTACCTCCCTGGGCCAGACCATGATCGCCATGCCGCGCACCCGCCTGATGACCGGCGTCGAGCATTACGCCCGGGACCATTTCGAACAGGTGGTCCACGAGCACGGCTCCATCTTCGCCGCCATCACGGACGCCGACGGAGCCGCGGCCTCCGCTGCCATGCGGAACCACCTGGCCAACTCGCGGCGCCGACTCCGGGCCGGACGCGAATAGCTTCGCTCGCGGATCACACTCCGCCGGGCCGGGCTGGTCCGACAGTTTCAGGGGCCTCGATCAGGCCAAGCAGCCGCAAAACCGCAGGGTTGGCTGTCTCCTCGTTCCACGCGAGTTCCAGCTCAACGCGGTTCAGTTCGTGGATGCCGTGCCGCCCGTCGATCTCGTGGAATTCCACCCCTGCGGGCGCAAAAGCCATGGCCGACGCCGGTACAAGGGTCACTCCCAATCCCGCCTGGACGAAGGCAAGGAGTGCCGGAACCTGGCTGGCGTACTGCGTGATGTTGGCGTGCGCTCCCGCACTGGCGAACAGCCGCAGCACCAGGTCGTGGAAGTAGCGGGCCTCCTTCGTGGAGTACATGAGCAGCGGCAGCCTGTCCAGGTATCCCAGCGGCAGCGGCTCGCCGTTGCGTGCCGCCATGTTGCCCAGCAGCGAGCTGCCCTCCGGCAAGGCAACCACCAAACGGTCCTGCATCAGCGGCCGGGACACCACCCCCGGCCGGGCGACGATGGGACGCAGCAGCCCGATGTCCACGTTCCCCTTCACGAGCCCGTCCATCTGGTCCGTTGACACCAGCTCCCGGAGCACAAAGGACACCCTCGGCATGTTCTCCGCTGCACGGCGCAGCATCAGCGGCAGCGCACTGTGCCCGGCTATCGCCGTGTAGCCTACGGTGATCGTGCCCGCCTGGCCGGACGAGACCCGGCGGACGTCCAGATCCGTCTTGATGCACATGTCCAGGATCTGCCGCGCCCTCGGCAGCAGCGTGGCGCCGGCGGCCGTGAGCTCCACCTTCCGGCTGGTCCGGCCGAAAAGCTGCGCGCCCAGCTTCTTCTCAAGCATCTGGATCTGGCGGCTCAGCGGCGGCTGCGTCATGTTCAACCTCTCCGCTGCAGCACCGAAATGCAGTTCTTCAGCAACGGCCACAAATGCTTCTAACTGAGGTAGCGAAAACATCAATACCCTTACTGAATTGTCGAGTGCAGAAATTGGCTTGGACTTGAATTGATGGCTCCCCTTATGGTCGTGAACAAAGCAGGTTTTATCAACCCCTTTGGCGAAATCTCGGCCGACAAAAGGAGCACAGCGCAGTGAACCAGGCATTCGATCCCGCCCAGCACCTCAACCAGGCCAAAATCACCGGCGTCTTCATCACCCCGGTGGCGTTCAAGGACCCGCCGCTCCTCAACACCGTGGGCGTTCACGAACCGTTTGCCCTGCGGGCCATCGTGGAAGTCCAGACGGACGCCGGCGTTTCGGGCTACGGCGAGACCTATGGCGACGCCGGCCACCTCGCCCGGCTCCGGCTCGCAGCCGCCGCCCTGCCCGGGACCGACGTGTTCAATGTCAATGAGCTGCGCAGCAGGATCGCCCAGGCGCTGGAGCACTACACCATACAGGGCGGCCACGGCATGAGCGGCATGGTCACGGGGTCGAGCACAGCGGACCGCGTGCTGTCCCCGTTCGACGTCGCCGCCCTGGACGTCCAGGGCAAGCTGCTGGGCCGGCCCGTCAGCGACCTCCTTGGCGGCGCCGTCCGCGAGTCGGTACAGTTCAGCGGCTACCTGTTCTACAAGTGGGCAGGCCACCCCGGGCAGGCGGACGACGCGTGGGGCGCCGCCCTGGACCCTGAGGGCATCGTCAGGCAGGCCAGGACCATGGTGGACAGCTACGGCTTCACCGCACTGAAGCTGAAGGCCGGCGTCTTCCCCCCCGAGGAAGAGATCGCGGCCATCCAGGCCCTCCGCGCCGAATTCCCCGACCTGCCGCTCCGCATCGACCCCAACGGCGCCTGGACCGTGGGCACCTCCATCCGGGTGGGCAAGGAACTGCACGGGATCCTGGAGTACCTTGAGGATCCCACGCCGGGCATCGACGGCATGGCTGCCGTCCGCCGCGAGGTGGGCATGCCGCTGGCAACGAACATGTGCGTGGTCAGCTTCGCGGATGTGGCACCCGCCGTGGCCGCCGGCGCCGTGGACGTCATCCTCTCCGACCACCACTTCTGGGGCGGCCTGCGCCGGAGCCAGTTCCTCGCCGGGATCACGGAGACGTTCGGCCTGGGGCTTTCCATGCACTCCAACTCCCACCTGGGCATCAGCCTTGCCGCCATGGTCCACCTCGCGGCGGCGACCCCCAACCTCGACTACGCGTGCGACACGCACTGGCCGTGGAAGGACCCGTCCGAGGACGTCATTGCCGGCGGCGTGTTCACGTTCACGGACGGCGCCGTACAGGTCCCCACCGGGCCGGGGCTCGGCGTGGAGATCGACCGCGACGCCCTGGAACGCCTGCACCGCCAATACCTGGACTGCGGACTCAGGAGCCGCGACGACACCGGCTACATGCAGCGGCTCCACCCGTCGTACGAGCTCCAGAGCCCCCGGTGGTAACGGAAGGGGTCGGCGCGCCGGCCTTTGAATCCCTGAGGATTATGGTCACCGACCCGATCATCAGCCGCTTTGCTGACCAATTAAAGTACGACGGCGGCGCGCACCACTGGGACATGGCGGCGGCTTGGACGCCGGAACAGCGGCTTGACGCGCTGGCGGGGGCCGACGTCGTCGTCTGTTCCTCCCTCAGCCCCGCGGAGGCCGAAACGGCCTCCCGGGTGCGCCTGGTCCACGTCACTGGCGCCGGCTACGACAAGATCTCGTTCCCGCAACTGGCACACCCTGCCCTGGTGGCCAACACCTTCCACCATGCCCGGCCCATCGCAGAGCATGTCCTCATGGTCACCCTGATGCTGTCACGCAATGTTGGCGCTGCGGAGCGCGCACTCCGCCGGGGAAAGTGGCGGACCATTGCCACGGACGCGGACGTGCCGTTCCATCCCGTCCTCGCCGACCTGACGCTGGGACTGGTGGGCCTGGGTTCCATCGGTGCCGAGGTGGCCCGCGTGGCCGGGTCGCTGGGCATGAAGGTCCGGGCCGTCCGGCAGCACCCGGCCGCTCCCCTTCCCGACGGCGTCCGGCTCGATTGGGTGGGCGGAAACGGGCAACTCCATGAGCTTTTGGCCGCGTCCGACGTCGTGGTGGTCACGGTGCCGCTGGACGCCGATACCAAGGGGATGATCGGGGCCGCTGAGCTGTCCGCCATGAAGGCTACCGGCCTGCTGATCAATGTGGCACGCGGTCCCGTGGTGGACCAGTCCGCACTGTACGGGGCGCTGAGGGACCGGCGGATCGCCGGGGCTGGCATCGACGTCTGGTGGGGACAGCCCTCGGACGGCGTGGTCCCGCCGGCGGAGCTGCCCTTCGCGGAGCTGGAGAACGCTGTGCTCACACCGCACCATTCCGGGCATGCGCGCATCACGTTTGAACGCCGGGCGGGCGACATTGCCGCCAATATCGGCCGGCTAGCCCGCGGCGAGGACCTGGTGAACCTGGTGGCCCGTCCGGTGCCGGCAGCCTAGGCACCCGCTCGCAACAGAACCCTTTGCCCCGTTACAGAACCAGCTGCCACGCCAGCTGGACCATGAGCAGCACGCTTCCCAGCGCCGACGCGCCGATCGCCAGCGCCTTCAGGCGCGCCGGGTTGAGGAAGCGGTTAACGAACCGGGAGGCGGCGTAGCCGCCCACAACTGCCGGAACCATCCAGAGTGCCAGGGTCAGCATCTCCGCCGTGACCGCGCCGGCTATCCAGAGCATCGCCATCGAAATTGCCGATCCCACCATGAAGAACGCGCTCATGGTGCCGCGCATCCGGGGACCGTCGTGTCCCCGCCAGATCAGCGCCATGGGTGGGCCGCCGATGGACGTGGCCGTGCCCATGATGCCCGAGGCCGCACCCGCAGCGATCAGGTTGGCCCGGACCGGCCGGGGCGCCCAGCCCCGGCCCGCCAGCACCAGCCCGGTCAGCACCACTGCCACCACCATGCACGCCAGCCCTTCGCGGGAGAGCAGCGCCACCAGCCACGCGCCGAGGAAGCTTCCGGGAATCCGGCCCACCAGGGCCCACCCGGTGCCCCGCAGGTCCAGGTGCTGCCGCTCCCGTACGGTCACCAGCACCGTGACCAGCAGGGCCAGGAGGATCAGCGTGGCAGGCAGCAGCGCCGGATCCACGATTGCGATCACCGGCGCTGCCAGCATGCCCATGCCGAAGCCGCTGGATGCCTGCAGGCAGGCGGCCAGGAAGATCACCCCGGCGATAAGGGCGTATTCGGCAGCTGTCACTGGTCAGCGTTCATTGGTCTGCGTTCATTGGTCAGGGTTCACTGGTCAGCAGTCACCGGGAAGAAGCACCGGCAGCGGCGGCAGCGCCGGTCAGGCCTTGGATCGAATCGAGCGGGAAATGGCACTCTGCAACGTGCCGCGTGCCATCCGGTGCCGCCAGCACCTGCGGCGCCGGCGATACCTCGGCACAGATGTCCTGCGCCCTCCAGCACCGGGTCCGGAAGCGGCAGCCCGACGGCGGATCCAGCGGCGAGGGCAGCTCGCCGCGGAGAACGATCCTGTCCCGCTGTGTTCCGCTGACATCCAGCTTCGGCGACGCCGACATCAGGGCCGCAGTGTAGGGGTGCCGGGGGTGGTCGAAGACCTCTTCGGTGGCCCCGGTTTCGATGATCCGCCCGAGATACATCACGGCCACCCGGTCCGCCACGTGCCGGACCACGGTCAGGTCGTGCGAGATGAAGATGTAGGAAACACCGAGTTCCTGCTGGAGCTCGTTGAGCAGGTTCAGGACCTGCGCCTGAACCGAAAGGTCCAGGGCGGACACGGGCTCATCGAGGATGATGACGTCGGGGTTCAGTGCCAAGGCGCGGGCGATGCCGATGCGCTGACGCTGGCCGCCGGAGAACTCCTGCGGTGACTTGCGGGCATCGGAGGGACGCAGCCCCACCATGTGCAGCAGTTCGCGGACGCGGGCGTCGCGCTCCCTGGATGTCGGGTACAGGCTGCGGTGCGTGGCCCACGGTTCGGCAATGATGTCCCCGGCGTTCATGCGGGCGTTCAAGGAGGCAAAGGGATCCTGGAAGACCATCTGCACCCGGCGCCGCCAGCTCAGCAGTTCCTTGCCGCGCAGCCCGAACGGGTTGGTTCCCTCAAAGGTGACGGTTCCCTCGTCCGGTGTTTCCAGCATCATCAGCGTCCGCGCCAACGTGGACTTGCCGCAGCCGGATTCGCCCACAAGCCCGAGGGTCTCCCCCCGCCCAACAGTCAGGCTGATGCCGTCCAGGGCCTTGAGCCTGGTGTTGCCGCTGGCACTCTTGGCCACGTGGAACGTCTTGGTCAGGCCGTCGATGGCCAGAAGCGGCTCAGGCATTGGTGATCTCCTCGCTGAAGTGGCAGGCGGCGGTGCGGGCAGGCGAGCCGGCAACAACAGGCCGGAGGGCGGGACGCTCGGCCCGGCAGATGTCCTGTACCAGCGGGCAGCGCGACTGGTAAACGCAGCCAGCCGGGATGTCGTGGAGCTCGGGCGGGCTGCCCGGAATGGACTTCAGCTGCGCGCCGCGCTCCAGGTGGACGGGCACCGATTCCAGCAGCCCCTTCGTGTAGGGGTGGCGGGGATCCGCGAACACTCCAGAGACAGGTCCGCTCTCCACAACGTTGCCGGCATACATCACCGCCACGGAGTCCGCTTCCTCCGCCACGACCGCCAGGTCATGGGTGATGAGGATGACGGCCATCTGGCCCTCTTCGCGGAGCGTCCGCAGCAGCTGCATAATCTGCGCCTGGACGGTGACATCCAGCGCCGTAGTGGGTTCATCGGCGATCAGCAAGTGCGGATTGAGGGCCACGGCCATGGCGATGAGGATGCGCTGGCGCATGCCGCCGGAGAACTGGTGCGGGTAGGAGTTGACCCGTGATTCCGGTTCGGGGATGCCCACGCGCTTCATCAGGTCGATGGCCTCAACGCGCGCCTGATTGGCATTCAGGCCGCGGTGGATCCGGAAGGCCTCGCCAAGCTGCGTTCCTACTGTATATACGGGGTTCAAAGCGGTCAGGGCGTCCTGGAAGACAATGCCCAGGCCGGGGCCGGCAAACTTGAGCCGTTCCTTGGGGCTGAGGGCGGCGAGGTCGGTGCCGTTGAGGACGATCTCGCCGCCGGCCAGGTCGCAGACGGGGTCCATGATGCCGGCCAGGGCCTTCGCGGTCATGGACTTCCCGCAGCCTGATTCCCCGAGCAGCGCCAGGGTTTCCCCGGCGCGGGCTTCAAATCCCACGCTGTTGACTGCACGGACGGTGCCGCGGTGGGTGCGGATGTCCACGGCGAGGCCGCGGACCTGCAGGACGACGTCGTGCGCCTTCGCGTCCGTGGCGGCTGCACCGGCGGCTGTGCCGATGGCTGAGCCTGCGGCGCGGGAGCGTTTCACGGGAGCTTGTTCGGCAGCTGCTTTCACGGCTGGGTCTCCTTCACTGGAATGCGGGCGATCAGCCGCTTGCGGGGAAGCGCCAGGCGCCAGCGCTGGGCCGGGTCGGTGGCGATCCGCAGCCAGGCGGCGAGGACGTTGGCGGCAATGGTGGTGACCACGATGGCGACGCCGGGGAAGATGGACAGCCACCAGGCGGTCTGCAGGTACTGCCGGCCCTGCGAGACCATGAGTCCCCAGCTGACGTCCGGCGGCTGGATGCCGATGCCCAGGAAGCTCAGCGAGGACTCAGCGAGCATCACGTAGCAGAATTCGAGGGTGGCCAGCGTGAGCAGGGTCGGCAGCACCACGGGGATGACATGCCGGACAATGATCGCACTGGGCCTGGCCCCAAACGTCCGGGCAGCGTCCACGAACGTCCGGCTCTGGAGCTCCGCGGACTCGGCGCGGGCGGTGCGCAGGTAGATCGGGATACGGGTCAGGGCGAGGATCAGGACGATGTTCGCGGCGCTCGGGCTAAAGACATAGAGGACGACGACGGCGAGCAGCAGGGACGGGAAGCTCATGATGACGTCGGCGATGCGCATGGACACGTTTTCCCGCCAGCCGCGATGGTAGCCGGCCCAGACGCCCCACAGGGAACCGATGACCAGCGCCACCGCCACCGCAGGCAAGGCGACGGAGAGTGTGGTCCGGCTGGCAACCACCAGCCGGGCCAGCATGCTCCGGCCCAGGGAATCGCTGCCCAGGAAGTACTCCCAGCCGTGCGCCAGCGTGAACGGTGCCTTGTTGGCGAACAGCAGGTTCTGCTTGGTGGCCAGGTCTCCCATCAGCGCGGGGCCCAGGAGCGCCGTCAGGCCGACAAAAACCAGAACCAGCGCCGAGACGGTGGCGAAGCGGTCCTTGAGCAGGAGGCGGAACAGGCTCAGGTTACCGTCCTGCTTACCTTCCTTGCCCGCTCTGTTGCCGCCCTCCGGGAGTTGGGCTGCATCCGGCAGCTGCTCCGGCGTCGCACTCTCAGTCAGTGAACTCTTCATGGCTACTCCTAAGCCTTAGCCGCGACGGGCCGGACGCGGGCTTTGACCGTGACGGGGCGCACGCGCGCGTCCAGCAGCGCGTACCCCATGTCGATGAGGATATTCAGGGTGAAGATCGCGACGGCGGTAAGCAGCACCGCTGCCTGCAGGACGGCAAAGTCCCGCTGCAGGATCGAGTCGATCATGAGCTTTCCGATCCCCGGCCAGCCGAAGATGGTCTCCACCACGACGGCCCCGTTGACCAGTCCCACGGTCAGGTCGCCGGCCACTGTCAGCGCGGGGGCGGCTGCGTTGCGTAGGGCGTGGCGCGTGACCACGCGGAACTCGCCAGCGCCACGGCTGCGGGCGAGCTTGATGTACGGCTCCGAGAGAGCCGACACCATGGAGCCGCGGACAATCTGGACAAGCACACCGAACGGCCGCAGGAGCAGCGTGGCGATGGGCAGCACCCAGGCGCTGACTCCCGACACACCTGACGTCGGCAGCCAGCCCAGGGTGATGGCGAATACCCAGATGCCCACGATTGCCAGCCAGAAATCCGGGATCGAAGCGGCAGCCATGGAGATGAAACTCGAGATCCGGTCCGCAATGCCGTTCGGCTTCAGCGCGGCCCAGCAGCCCACCACGAGTGCCAGCAGCACGGCCAGCACCATGGTGGTGGCGGCCAGCTGCAGGGTGGCCGGGAAGGCACGCAGCGCCATGGCGGCCGCGTCCTGCCCGGTGCGCAGGGACTGCCCGAAATCAAGACGGAGCACGCCGCCGAAGTAGTCGGCCATTTGAACGAGCAGCGGCTGGTCCAGGCCGTTGCGTGCCGTGAAATCGTCGCGCATCTGCTGAGTGGCGTTCAGCGGCAGGTACAGGCTGGCGGGATTTCCCGTCATCCTGGCCAGGGCGAACACCCCGACGATCACCACCACCAGGGGCAGTGCGCTGGAGACAATCCGCTTTCTCAAGTAATTCAGCATGGCTGTCCTTCTCTCCCGGCAGCCGCGGCTAGCTTGCCGGGGTCATTTCCGAGACACGCAGCTCATCGCCGCTGGAGGAGTTGGGCGTGTAGTTCACGGACTTGGCCTTGCCGATGATGCCGGTCTGGTGCGAGATGTGGGCGAACTGCACAACCTTGTCGTTCTGGTAGGCGAAGACCTCCTCGAAGTCCTTCTTCCGCTCGTCGCCGGATGCCGCATCGGCCTTCTTGATCATGGCGTCAAACTCGGGGGTGCCGAAGTAGCTCTGGGCTCCGGTGGACAGCATGTACTGGTCGACGGTGAAGGCAGCGTCGCCCGCCTGGTTGCCGTGCTGGGTCATCAGCGCCACTGCGCCATCGTCCTTGGCGAAGGGGCGGACCTGGTAGGTCAGGTGCTGGCTGGTTTCGAGCATCTTGAGCTTGACGTTGAGGCCGGCCTGGCTGAGCTGTTCCTGCAGGACCTGGGCCAGTTCGGTGATCTTCGGGAACTGGGCGCTGCGGACCACCAGCGAGATCTGCTTGGACGTGTCCACGCCGGCGGCCTTGGCTTCGGCGACGAGGGACTTGGCCTTGTCCAGGTCGAACGGCCAGCCCTTCAGCGCATCGTTGTGGCCCACGATGCCCTGGGGAACCAACTGGGCAGCCACCTTGTGCTTTCCCTGGTAGAGCGAGTTGACGATTCCCTCTTTGTCGATGGCGTAGTTGATGGCCTGGCGGACGCGGATGTCATTGAGCGGTGCCACGTTGGCGTCCAACCGCAGGGCAACCGTCTCGTTGTTCGGGTAGTCAACGCCGAGGTCGCCGATGTTGTCGTCCGGGCTAAGCCCCATGGCGACGTCTGCCTCGCCGCTGGTGATCATGGCGGCGCGCACAGAGCTTTCGGAACGCCACTGGTACTCGGCCTTGGCATAGGCGGGCTTGTCTCCCCAGTAGCCGTCCCAGGTGGAGAGCGTGATTTTCTGGCCGGCGTCCCACTGCTCGATCTTGTAGGGGCCGGTGCCGATTGGCTCACGGACCTTTGCCGTGGTGCTGGTGGACGTCGGAACCACCTCGAGGAACGACAGGCGCAGCGGCAGGATGGGATCGGCTTCGGGCGTCGTGACGGTCAGGGTGGTGGCATCCACGGCCTTCACTTTGAGGTCCGCGTCGCCGAAGACGTAGCCCTCCACGTTGCAGCCGAGCTTCGAGTTGACGGCCCTGTCGATGGTGAAGGCAGCTGCTTCGGCGTTGAACGGCGTGCCGTCCTGGAACTTCACACCTTCACGCAGCTTCAGCGTCCACTCCTTCTCGCCCGTGGCCTTCCACTCGGTGGCGAGCTTCGGCTCGAGTTCACCGGTCTGGGGGTTCCGTTCGATCAGCGGCTCGGTGACGTTCGAGCGCACCACCACACCGGTGGAGGTCAGGTTCGACTCGCAGGCTTCCAGGGTCGGCGGTTCCTGGCCGAGGACCACGCGCACTGCGTTCGAGGAGGAGGCTCCGGCGTCGGAATTGGCCACTGAACAGCCGCTCAGGCCAAGCACAGCGACGGAGGCAAGGGCCGGCCACTTCAGCAAGGCGGCTGGGAAGGGCAGTTTTGAAGAAGACGTCATTGTTTTTCCTCCGGATCGGGTGATTGCGGCACCGGCTGGTCCCGGTAGTGGAACGGAATCAGGTGCTTGGGCCGCGCTGGACTCAAGCTAATTGAGGTCCAGGGGGTCCACAAGGATATTGCGGGGCTTCGGCAGCGAACGAAGGCGGGCCAAGGCTACGCCGGAGGCCTGTGACCGCAGCCACTTCACCCGGAAATCCGCGCGGTTCCGCGGGAGACGGGGAATCCATACACTCCCGGCATCGATCCATGCCATTTACATGTTGGACCCGTATAGATCGGAATCTTAGGGTGCAGCTATGAAGAACATCGCCGTCCTGCAGGTCGGGCCCCTCATGCCAACCGTCCAAGAATCCATCCGGAAGGATTACCGCGCCGTCCGGCTTCCCGATGCCGGCACCGAGCAGGAGGCCTTCCTGCAGGAGCACGGCGCTGCCTTCGAAATCGCCGTGACGTCAGGAAAATTCGGCGTCGGGACCGAGCTGATGCGCGCGCTGCCCAACCTGCGCGCCGTCATCAATTTCGGCGTCGGCTATGACACCACTGACGTTGTGCAGGCCGCCGAACGCGGCATTACCGTCAGCAACACTCCAGACGTCCTCAACGACTGTGTGGCGGATACCGCCGTCGCCCTTTACCTGGACGTGCTGCGCAAGACCAGCGCCGCGGACCGCTATGTCCGCCGCGGGGACTGGCTCAGCCAAGGCAATTTTCCGCTGGCCACAAAGGCCAGCGGCCGGAGGGTCGGCATCCTCGGGCTCGGCCGGATCGGACGGGTCATTGCGCGCAGGCTTGAAGGCTTCGACTGTGCCATCAGCTACCACAGCCGCAATCCGGTGGCCGACGTCGCATACCGGTATGCCGCCTCCCCTGTAGAGCTGGCGGCCGGCTGCGATGTGCTGATCGTGGCCGCCGCTGGCGGTCCCGGCTCGGCTGGCCTGGTTGATGCCGACGTCATTGAGGCCTTGGGCCCGGACGGGTATCTGATCAACATCGCCAGGGGCTCCGTCGTGGACGAGGAAGCCCTCGTGGCTGCCCTTCTGGCCGGGCGCCTGGCCGGCGCGGGGCTGGACGTTTTTGTGGAGGAGCCGAAGGTTCCGGAAGACCTCCTCGGCCTCGACAATGTGGTCCTCCTGCCCCACCTGGGAAGCGGCACCCACGAGACCAGGGCCGACATGGCCGAACTCACCCTCGCCAACCTGCGTTCCTATGTGACCACTGGCTCTGTGCTGACGGCGGTGCAGGCATGAGCGTCGCGGTGGGCTACGTTGCCACCCAGGAAGGCCGGGCGGCACTCAGCGCCGCCATCGGAGAGGCGGCATTGCGCAAGACCCGACTTCAGATCATGGGGCCCCTGCCCGGCGAAGCCTCCGCCGAATCGGAATCAGACATCAGGGACGCCATCGCGGCCGCGGCAGCCGTCGGCGTGGATGCCTCACTCCGGCACAACGAGGGCTCGGATGCAGCGGACCTGATGATCGACGCCTCGTACGAGGAGGACATCGAGCTGATTGTGATCGGGGTCCGCCGCCGCTCCCCGGTGGGAAAGCTCTTCCTCGGCAGCACGGCCCAACGGGTAATCCTCGAGGCCGGCTGCCCTGTCACGGCAGTAAAGGCCGACGTCGGGCCGCGCTAGCGGGTAGTAGTTCCCTGCGGGTATCGCGCCATGCAATATGCGTGTTGGACGGGCATGAAACCTACTGCTTACAGTTAATAGGTGCTGTGGCGAGGACCACAACGGCCTGCCCCGTAGTCCCCACAGCGTGATCTTGCTGCTCTATCAAAGAGGATTCCCCACATGCAGTCTGTAGACACCGCTGTCACGGATCTGGCTTCGGCCATGAAGAAGTTTTTCCGGCGCGTGCTGCCCATCATGCTGGTCATGCTCGTATGCAACCAGCTGAACAGGTCCAACATCGGCTACGCCCAGGACCATCTGCAGGCTGACGTCGGCATCGGCGCCGCGGCCTACGGCTTCGGCGCCGGGCTGTTCTTCATCGCCTACGCCATCTTCGAGCTCCCGAGCAACGTCATGATGGAGAAGTACGGCGCCAAGGTCTGGCTGACCCGGATCATGGTCAGCTGGGGCATCGTGTCCTTCCTGATGGCGTTCGTCCAGAACGAGACAATGTTCTACGTACTGCGGTTCCTGCTCGGTGCCGCGGAAGCAGGCTTCTTCCCGGCCGTCATCTTCTACTTCGCCCGCTGGGTCCCCGCCGGCCAGCGCGGCAAGGCGACCGCCATCTTCATCGCCGGATCCTCGGTGGCAGCCGCCCTGTCGGGCCCCATCGCCGGCCTGCTCCTGAGCCTGCACGACGTCCTGGGCCTGCGCGGCTGGCAGTGGCTGTTCGGCTTCGAAGGAGTTCTCTCCGTCGTCGTTGGCATCACCGTATTCTTCTTCTTGGATGCAAAGGTCCAGGATGCCAAGTGGCTCACTGCCGGCGAAAAGTCGGCCCTGACAGCAACCATCGCCCAGGAGGACGCCCAGCACACGACGGCCAACGGCAAGCAGGACGGCAAGGTCAACCGCTGGAAGATGCTCCTTAACCCGCAGATCCTCCTGCTGTGCGGGATCTACTTCTCCGTGCAGCTTTCCATCTACGCGAACACGTTCTGGCTCCCGACCATCGTCAAGCAGATCCCCGGCACCACGGACCTGAGCGTCGGCTTCCTCTCCTCCATCCCCTGGGTATGCGCCGTGTTCGCCATGTACTTCGCAGCCAAGTGGCAGGACAAGGCGAAGTCCAAGCGCCCGCTGCTGGTCGCCGCGCTCCTCGTGGCTGCCGTCGGCACCCTCGCAGCAGCCGTCGCCTCCCCGGTCCTTGCCCTGGTGTTCCTGGCCGTCGCAGCCATGGGCTTCAAGAGCGCATCACCGCTGTTCTGGACCATCCCGCAGTCGACCCTGCACCCCCTGGTCCTCGCCCCCGCCATCGCCATCATCAACTCCCTGGGCAACCTCGGCGGTTTTGTGGCACCGTTCGGATTCGGCATCATCAAGGAGCAGACCGGAAGCGTGGTGCCCGGCCTGTTCGCCCTGGCAGCGGCATCGACGGCGGCCGCCATCCTGGTCTACTTCCTCAAGGAGCGGAAGCCGGCCTCCGACGCAACGGAGAAAGCATCGGCGCCCGGCGCAACACGGCTGGAGCCGTCAGCGGCGAAGTAGCAGCCTTCTCTTTACGAGTCAGTGTTCAGCGCCCCGGGGCGGGTGATCGGGAATCCGGCACCCGCCCCGGGGCGTTTTCCTGCCAAGGCCGCGATTGTGCCGCCGGCGCTCTGGCATTGCAGGGACAAGAGTCGTACGCTCGGAGCAATCGCACGCGGCCGGGCGAAAGCCGAACGCTGCTCCCTGCGCTCCGGCCCCGGCTGGTGCGCTTACCGGGATAGTCCCGCGAGAACCCGCGGGACAGCCGGCATAGGGAATGGGGATCCACTCATGCACCGAAGCATCGCACCAATCTCCCTCACCGCCGCGGCGGCACTCTTCCTCGCAGGATGCGGAGGGCCGGCGCCGTCCACCACGGCAGCTCCCTCGAGTTCCGCGTCTGCAGCAACTGACGCCGCACCCTCCAGCGTTTCACCGGAGGCAAGTACGACGGCGGAACCCTCCTCCGCGTCCACCGCACCGACGTCAGCGGCGAAGGCCTACACCAACGAGGACCTCGCGGCTATCGTCACAGGACTGAAAGACGCGCAGGGACGGGCGCTGACAGTGGTTCCCGCCGCCCAGCTGGACCAGGGGCTTGTCGTCGCCCGGGAACTGCTCAAGAACGCCGTCATCACGCCGAAGGCGTGCGGGGTGCTGGCGGACAACAACACCCAGGTTCCCGAAGGGAGCACCTACGCAGCGGGAGCAAGCCTGGCGGCGGAAGCCAAGACTGCCACGATCGTGACAGTTTTCGCGGTTAAGGATCCCACCGTCATGACAACCCAGTTCGACAAGAGCGATGCAGCAGTCCGGGACTGCTCAACCTATACGGTCGAACTGAAGGGGCAGAAAATCACGAGTGCGATGAAGCCGGTCGAGGTTCCGGTGGACGCGGACAAGTCCGTAAGCGCACTGCAAACCCAGACCCTCCCCAATGGCCGGAAGCAGGCCGTCCTTACGGTTACGGGTGTTAGAGGCACATTGGCGGCCACAGTCGTGAAAACGGGAGCCGCCGGCGCCGTCACCGAAAGCGCTGCCCCGGAACTCGCCAAGCTCGTCAACGCCGCGCTGGCGGCCGGCTAAGGGGCCGGCTGACCCGCACAGGCGGGAAAACAAGAAAGGACCCCGGGAAATCATTGATTTCCCGGGGTCCTGATGCGTGCGCGAGGGGGGATTTGAACCCCCACGCCCTTTCGGACACTGGCACCTGAAGCCAGCGCGTCTGCCGTTCCGCCACTCGCGCGCAACTTCTTTCACTTCGGCCAACCGGAATCCGGTTTTGCACCTCGTGAAAGCAGCGAGATCAAGCATAACGGACATTCCCCGCAAATTCCTAATCGGGGCATTACAGCCGCCTTGCGGCCTGTTTTTCCCCGTCAGGGCCGCGGCGGCGAGGGCCCTCGATGCCACCACGGAGGCAGGGTTCCGGCCTATGATCGCTCCCACACCCGCCGGGGAAACATGAACGAATCGGGTTCCCGGCGCGTTGTGGATTAAGGTCTTTCCCAGACGTGGCAAGTAGTATCGGATACATAAGGGCCCGCTTCCGGCGGGCAGGCGTTTTGTTATGAGTTTCGTTGTGACCGCATCGCCAGAATGAGTTCCACGGGACGTGCTGTCCCTCAGCAGCAAGGAAAGGAGAGGACCATGGGTTTGCTGGACAAGGTCGAACGCGGCATTGAAAAGGCCGTCCGCGGCGTCTTCTCCACCGGCTCCAAAGCCCAGGTTGAGCCCGTGGAAATCGCGAGTCGCCTCCGCCGCGAAGTGGACCACAAGGCCATCACCATCGCCGCAGGACGCACCCTGGTGCCCAACATCTTCGACGTGCTCCTGAGTGACGAGGACTTTCAGCGCGCCCAGGAATGGGGAACTCCGCTGGCCGAGGAACTCTGCGACGTCGTGATCAACCATGTCCGCAGCCAGGGCTACATCCTCCAGGGACCGGTCCGAATTTCTTTCCGCCGGGACGAATCCCACCGGGCCGGCGACTTCGAGATCACCTCCAAAACCGAGAAGTCCTCCGGTTCAGCGCCGGCAGCGCCAAGCCGCCAGCCAGTCCGCCTCCAGCCTGTCCTGGATATCGACGGACAGCGGTATTCACTCAATGCGCCCTCAGTCGTCCTGGGCCGTTCATCAGAGGCTGACATCCTGGTGGACGACACCGGAGTCTCCCGCCGGCACCTGGAAATCCAGACCCACGACGGCACCACCACCGCCGTCGACTTGGGCTCCACCAACGGCAGCTACGTCAACGGACACAAAGTGGCCGGCAGCATGGAACTCACCGACGGCTCCACCATCACGATGGGACGGACCAAAATCATCTTCCGCCTCCTGCCCGCCAACAATGGCGGCCGCCCATGAGCGAACTGACCATCACAGCCCTGCGCTTCGGGTTCCTGCTTCTTCTCTGGGTTCTCATCTTCAGCATCGTCTCCGCCATGCGGCGCGACCTCATGATTGGCCGCAAGGCGGCCACCGGCGCTCCCACGGCCCGGCAGGTGCGGAAGAATCCGGAACTGGCAGAACCGGCGCCCGCGCCGGCAAAGCAGCAGGCCCGCCAGCTGCTCGTCACCGAAGGCCCGCTCAAGGGCCGTACGGTCCCGCTGGCTGCGAGCCCCATCCTGCTGGGACGGGCGCAGGAAGCCACACTGGTACTCGAGGATGACTACGCTTCCGGCAGGCACGCCCGTCTCTTTCCGCAGGGAAGCCGCTGGTTCATCGAGGACCTCGGCTCCACCAACGGCACCTATCTGGCCGAACAGCAGCTCACCAGGGCCCTGCCCGTGGACCTTGGTGTACCCGTGAGAATCGGCAAGACGGTCATTGAATTGAGGCCGTAGCCATGGCCGCTCCGGACATGCCCGCGGGCGAGGTGCCAGCCTCGCCTCGGCCCCTCATCCTGCGCTATGCGGCGCGTTCTGACGTCGGCCGCATCCGCGCGAAGAATGACGATTCCGCCTATGTGGGACGGCATCTCGCCGTCGTGGCGGACGGCATGGGGGGCCACGCCGGCGGCGATGTTGCTTCCGCCGCCACCGTCCTGGACATGATCCACCTGGACACCGACGACTACGATGACGACGCCGGCACGGTGCTGGCCGACGAGATCCAGACCGCCAACTCGCTGCTATCGGAACTCGTCCACATCAATCCCAAGCTGGCGGGCATGGGCACCACCGTGACTGCCCTGCTGCTGGCCGAGGGCAAGCTCCATTTCGCCCACATCGGCGACTCCCGTGCCTACCGCCTGCGCGACGGCGAGTTCGAGCAGATCAGCATTGACCACACGTTCGTCCAGCGCCTCATCGACGAGGGCCGGCTGCGCCCCGAAGAAGCGGAAACCCATCCGCACAAGAACGTCCTGATGCGAGTCCTCGGTGACGTCGATGCGAGCCCCGAACTGGACCTGGCCACCATCGAGGTGCAGCCCGGAGAGCGCTGGCTGCTCTGCTCCGACGGTTTGAATTACGTCGCAGGCCACGTCGTGGAGCGCACGGTGCGGGAAACGCCGAATCTCAGCGAATGCGTGGAGACGCTCGTTGACCTCACCCTCGAGGCGGGCGCGCCGGACAACGTCACGGTTGTCATGGTGGAAATCGTGGAGGAAACGCCCGACGACGTCAGCACGGCCGCCGTCGACATCGTCCCTGACGCCGAGCAACCGGAAGCTATTACCGGGACGAAGGCTGCTGAGCCATCCTCCGCCCCAGTGTCCGGGCCAGGCGATACCGGGCCAACAGAATCGACGCCTGGATCCGCGGATCCTTCCGCCCCGCCGGCCGCAGTTCCGGCGGCCGGTAACTCCGAGGCGGACCGGACATCCGGGCCTGACGCGACATCCGGGCCCGACGCGGCAAGCGAGGATGCCGGCAAGCCGTCGTCGAACGAACCGGCCACCAGCACCGATCCGCATCTGGGCGAGCATCTGTCCGCGGAGGTACTGCGCGAGGAACTGGCTTCCCGGCCCCACATCCTCGTCGGCGCAGCCGTCGCTGCTGCCGAGACCGGTTCCATCCCCACCATTGCCGGCCGGACCGTCGCGCGCCGCGCGGCAACTGTCCTGACACACAAGTCAGACCATGCCCGCGATGAGGCCGAGGAGTTCACGCCCGTCAGGCGCCCGCGCCGCTGGCTCACCCTGGGAATTGCGGGCGCCGCACTCCTGGTCCTCGCCGTCGGGCTCTGGCTCGGTTACGCCTGGACCCAGACGCGCTACTACATCGGTGAATTCGACCAGCGGGTGGCCATCTTCAACGGCGTATCCCAGCGCCTCGGCCCCATCCAGCTCTCCACCCTTGAAGCGGTGACGGACATCCGGATGGATTCACTGCCCCAGTTCTCGCAGCAACGGGTCCGCCAGACGGTTCCCGCACGGGATTTGTACGATGCCCAGCGGATCGTCAAGAACCTTGAACGCACGGGAAGCACCGCACCCTCGGATGAGTGCCTGACTGCGTCTCCCACGGCCTCCGCCTCGGCCTCGGCCTCGGCGAAGGCTACGGCTTCAGCCACGGCCAAGGGCTCCGCCACTCCAAAGCCGGCCACCACGTCCCCGAAGGCGACCACAACCGCCAAGCCGACGGCATCGGCAACAACCGGAGCCTCGGCCGCACCCACCCCAACCGCAACCTGTGAGGGGGGCCAATGAGCCACGCCGACACCATGCCCAAACCCCGGCGCAACGTGGAACTGCTGTTGCTCGTACTCGCCCTGTCGGTCAGCATCGGCGCCAACGCACTGATCAGCATTGACGAACAGACCGCACTGGACACGGACTTCTGGTTCCAGTCCAGCCTGCTCGCCGTCGCGTCCCTGGTGTTCCATGTGGTCCTCCGGTTCCGGGCTAAGTATGCCGATCCGGTAATACTTCCGCTGGTGGTTGCCCTCAACGGCCTCGGCCTGGCCATGATCCACCGCCTCGACGCTCCGGGCGACGACACCGGCAACAACCAGCTGCGCTGGACCGTCATCGCCATGGCCGTTGCCATCGCCGTGATCTGGTTCCTCAAGGACCACCGTGTCCTGCGCCGCTTCACCTACATCTCCCTTGCCGTCAGCGCGCTGCTCCTGATACTTCCGCTGGTCCCCGGCATCTCCGCCGGCGAGATCCTCGGGGCCCGGGTCTGGATTCGCCTCGGTCCGATGACGTTCCAGCCCGGTGAGGTCGCCAAGATCACCCTCGCCATATTCTTTGCCGGATATCTTTCCTCGAACCGGGACCTCATCATGCTGGCCGGCCGCAAGATCGGGCCCATGCAGTTCCCCCGGTTCAAGGACATGGGACCCATGATCACGGCGTGGCTCGTAAGCATCGGCGTGCTGATCTTCCAGCGGGACCTCGGATCGTCCGTGCTGTTCTTCGGCCTGTTCATCGTGATGATCTACGTGGCCACCAGCCGCATCAGCTGGGTGGTGATCGGCCTCACCCTGATCCTCGGCGGCGGCTTCGTGGCGTCCAAGGTCTTCTCGCACGTTGGCCTCCGCATCGACAGCTGGCTCAATGCCTTCACCGAGGAAGTCTTCGGCCGTTCCCCTGGCGGCAGCGGCCAGATCGTGGAAGGCCTGTTCGGCATGGCCAGCGGCGGACTAGTGGGCACCGGCCTCGGACAGGGCCGGCCTAACCTAGTGCCGTTCGCCAACAGCGACATGATTATCGCCTCCTTCGGCGAGGAACTGGGCCTGATTGGCCTCTTCGCCATCGTGATGATGTACCTGCTGCTTTTCACCCGCGGTTTCCGTGCGGCCCTCGGCACCCGCGACGCCTTCGGCAAGCTCCTCGCCTGCGGTCTGTCCTTCGCGGTGGCGCTGCAGTGCTTCGTGGTGATCGGCGGCGTGACGCGGCTGATTCCGCTGACCGGCCTCACCACGCCGTTTTTGGCCGCTGGTGGCTCCTCGCTGCTGGCCAACTGGATCATCGTTGGCCTGCTGCTGATGATCTCCCACACGGCCCGCGGCCCGGTGGACACCTCACCGATGCAGCCCGGCCGCACGCCCGAGGCGCAGAAGCCGGCACCGGTGACGGCCGCAGGAAGCCGGCAGGACCGGAACAGCACCCAGACTCTCCCAGACGCTCCCACCGAGGCGGTGAAACACCTGTGAACCAGGCCATTCGACATTCATGGATCGCCGCGATCGCCATGTTCGCCCTGATTTTCGGTGCGATCAGCTACGTCCAGGTGGTGGGCGCGGACGAGCTCAAGGCCAATCCGTGGAACAGGCGAGCCATACTGCAGAACTACTGCAATGACCGGGGAGCGATCCTCGTGGGTGGCTCCGCCATCGCCGAATCCGTCCCGGGCAATGAATCCTGCAAGTTCCAGCGCCGGTACAACCAGCCCGAGCTGTATGCGGGGCTGACCGGATACTTTTCCCGGAGCTACGGGGTCACGGGCCTCGAAAGTGCCATGGATGCCCAGCTGGCGGGAAGCTCGGACCAGCTGTTCTTCGACCGGATCGGACAGCTCTTTTTGGGCAACCAGCCCAAGGGCGCATCCGTCGAGCTGACCATCGACCCCAAGATCCAGAAGCTGGCCTACGACCTCATCCCGGACGGCCAGCGGGGGTCGATCGTCGTGACCGATCCCAAGACGGGCAACATCCTGGCCATGGTCAGCAAGCCCTCCTACGATCCCAACCTCATCGCCACCCAGGACGTCGCCAAGGAGCAGGCTGCATACAACGCGGCCATCAAGGTCCCGGGCGTCAACCTGAACCCCTCCGTCAGCGGCCCCACGGGCGCCCTGCTGGCACCGGGCTCGGTTTTCAAGCTGGTGGACACGGCGGCAGCCCTGAACTCCGGCAAGTACAACGCCGACAGCGTGCTGCCCAACCCGGCCCAGATGAGCTTCCCGGGCATCCAATACCAGCTGCCCAACTACGCCGGCGGCAACTGCTACACCCGGAACACGGCGAGCTTTGCGTTCGCGCTGCAGCAGTCCTGCAACACGCCCTTCGCGAGTATTGCCCGCGATCTGGGAGAGAACGCGATAGCCCAGCAGGCCAGCAAGTTCGGCTTTAATTCAGACCTCGGCGACCAGCTCAAGCTGGACTACGCCCCCAGTGTCTTCCCCTCGGACCTCGACGACGCCGGACTGGCGCAGTCCGCCATTGGCCAGCGCGACGTCCGTGCGACCCCGCTCCAGATTGCGCTGATGACCTCGGCCATCGCCAACAGCGGAGTGCAGATGGCGCCGAACCTGATCAAGGCCGTACGTTCCCCGGACCTCCGCGTGATCGACGAACCGAAGCCGGTGGCTTTGCGGACCTCGACGACGCCGGAGATCGCGGGACAGATCACCGAGTGGATGACCAGCGTGGTCAGCGAGGGCATCGGCTCCGGTGCCGCCGTGCCAGGCGTCGAGGTCGCCGGCAAGACCGGCACCGCCGAGCTCGGGGACGGCCTGAACAACTCTTGGTTTACGGGGTTCGCCCCGGCTAACGATCCGCAAGTGTCCGTCACGGTCGTCATGCAAGGCGTGGACATCACCGCCGGAGCACAGCTAACCAGTCCGAACGCAAAGAGAATTTTTGAGGCGGTGTTGAATAAGTGAGGCCTACATCGGGAATCACCCTCGGCGGCAGATTCCAGTTGACCACGCGTATTGCGATCGGCGGCATGGGTGAAGTCTGGAAGGCCAAGGACCTGATCCTGGGCCGGATCGTGGCCATCAAGGTGCTCAAAGAGGAGTACACGGGCGACCCCGGCTTCCTCCAGCGGTTCCGCGCTGAAGCCCGCCACACTGCGCTTCTCAACCACGTGGGCATCGCCAATGTCTTCGACTACGGCGAGGAGGAAGGGTCCGCTTACCTCGTGATGGAGCTGGTCCCCGGCCAGCCGCTGAGCAGCATCATCGAGCACGAGCAGGTGCTCTCACCGGACCGTACGCTGTCCATCATGGCGCAGACGGCGCGGGCCCTGTCCGTGGCCCATGCCCAAGGCCTGGTGCACCGTGACATCAAGCCCGGAAACCTGCTCATCACCCCGGACGGACGGGTCAAGGTCACCGACTTCGGCATCGCGCGCCTGGCGGACCAGGTGCCGCTGACCCAGACCGGCCAGGTCATGGGCACCGCCCAGTACCTAGCCCCCGAACAGGCCACCGGCCAGACCGCCACCGGCGCCTCGGACATCTACTCGCTCGGCGTCATCGGTTACGAGTGCCTCACCGGGCACCGGCCGTTCTCCGGCGAATCCCAGATCGCCATCGCCCTGGCCCAGGTCAACGACGCGCCGCCGCCCCTGCCGGAGTCGCTGCCCAGGCCGGTCCGGGCGCTCCTGATGTCCATGCTGGCCAAGGACCCGAGGAACCGCCCGGCCAACGCGATCAAACTGGCCGAGGCAGCGGAGGCCATCCGCAACGGTGACATCTCGGCAGCCCACGCCGCCGTCCCCGGCATGCTCCTGTTCGAAGGGGGCACCGGCGCCATGACGGCACCGGTTAATATCGCCACGGCACCAACAGGCGTGATCGGCTCGGAGAAAAGCCCGACGGCGGCCACCTCGGCGCTGCCCGTGCTCGGCGCGGCAGCCGCTGGTGCTGCCGCCGGCGGAGCCGCTGCTGCGGCCGCCGGAAACCCCTCGGATGCCGCCCCCACGCGGGCGGGGAGCACGCTGTCGCGTGCCGATGCCCTGGCCGCCGAGCGCAGTTGGGACCAGGAAGAGGACCAGTACACGGCGCCCTACGACGGCGAACCCGCCGATGAGCCCGAGCGGCGGAAGCGCAGCCCGTGGACGTGGCCGCTGATCGCCCTGATCCTGCTGGTGCTTTTCGCCGTCGCCGGTATCCTCCTGAGCCAGGCCGGCTTCCTGTCCCCGGGCCAGAGTCCTGCCGCCACCACGTCGAGCACACCCAGCCGCAGCGTGACCACCAGTTCCACGCCCACGCCTACCCGGACATCGGCGACCCCGACGCCGACGCCCACACCGACGCCGACGCAGTCCACTCCCGAGGCCATCAACGTCATTCCGGACGCGTACCTCGGCAGGCAGTACAGCGAGGTCCGCACCGAACTGATCGCGCTCGGGCTCAAAGTCAACGGCGATGAAGTCTTCAACCCCGCCGCTCCCGGCACGGTCACGGACCTTAACCCGTCCGGCCCGCTGCAGGCCGGCGACACCGTAAAGGTCACCTATTCCAAGGGGCCGAAGAAGATCGCCGTCCCGGACATCGGCACGGGCAGCAGCGAGTCGGAAGTCCAGTCAGCCATCGAGAAAGCCGGGCTGCGCTGGCAAAAGGGTGCCGACGAACCCGGCGACCCGGACCAGGACGCCGGCACCTTCGTCCGTTCCGAGCCCGAAAGCGGCCGGGAGGTCGACGCCGGCACTGTCGTGACTTACCACCTGTCCGAAGCGCTGATCCCCACTCCCTCATCCACGCCGACCCCAAGCGGCTCGCCCAGCGGACCATAAGCCGTGACCACGCCGCGAACTCCGTCACACCGGGAAGACAACATCCCGGTGACCAGTCAGCGCGTCCTGAACGGGCGCTATGAACTTGGCGAACTCATCGGCCGCGGGGGCATGGCCGATGTACACCGTGGCCTGGATACCCGGCTGGGCCGGACCGTTGCCATCAAGCTGCTCCGCCCCGACCTGGCCCGTGACCCCCAGTTCCAGGCCAGGTTTAAACGCGAAGCCCAGGCCGTCGCAGCCCTGAACCATCCGTCGATCGTTGCCATCTACGACACGGGCGAACACACCGTCCCGGGCGACGCCCATGACCAGGTCCGCGTTCCGTACATCGTCATGGAGTTCGTGGCGGGCAAGACGCTCCGGGACCTGATCCGGGCCAGCGACATCACCATTGACCAGGCGGTGGAGTACACGCTGGGTGTCCTGTCTGCACTGGAATACAGCCACAAGGCCGGAATCGTGCACCGGGACATTAAACCGGCGAACGTGATGTACTGCGCGAACTCGGACATGGTCAAGGTGATGGACTTCGGCATCGCCCGCGCGGTGGCCGATTCGTCCGCAACCATGACCCAGACCCAGGCGGTGGTGGGCACCGCCCAGTACCTGTCGCCGGAGCAGGCGCGCGGTGAGGCGGTGGATGCCCGCAGCGACCTGTATTCGGCAGGCTGCCTGCTGTACGAAACGCTGACTGGCCGGCCGCCCTTCGTGGGTGAAAGCCCGGTATCCGTGGCGTACCAGCATGTCCGCGAGAAGCCGGAACCAGCCAGCAACTTCAATCCGGAGATCTCCCGAGCGTTGGACAGCGTGCTGGAAAAGGCGCTGCAGAAGAACCGTGCCGACCGTTTCCAGGACGCCGCGGCCTTCCGCCGTGCGCTGAGGGCCGCTAAGAACGGGATCCCGGTTCCGGCATTGTCGCCAAGCGAAGCGCCGACGGACCCCAATGACATTCCTGAGCCGCACCGCACTCCGCCCACCGAAGCGTTTTCCATGACCGGAGCCAGCTTCCTCGACGACGCTCCCACGGGCCGCCTGCGCCGAAGCCGGGACACCGACGGTGATGCCTCCGTGCTGCCGACCGAGGCCGCGGCGGTCTACGAGACGGCCGAGCACGATGAACTTCCGCTCGGCCTGCCCCGCGAACGGGAGCGCTCGGACTTACAGAAGTCCCGCCGTCGGGCCTGGATCACGACCTTCGTGATCTTCACGCTCCTGGTGCTGGCCGGCGGCGGCCTGTGGTTCTACAACTTCCTCAACCAGCCCCCTGCCGAACCAGTGCGCGTCGCGATTCCCGCCGTGGAGAAGCTCTCCGAATCAGAGGCGCTGCAGGCGCTCTACGACGCGAAACTGCGGCCGCAGATCAAGCGGGTGCAGCACGACTCGATCGCCAAGGGCACCGCCATTGGCACTGCGCCGCCGGCGGGATCGTCGCTGGAACCGAACTCGGAAATTGTCCTGAACATCTCGTCAGGCCCCAGTGCCGTCAAGATCCCGGCGACGCTGCCGGGACGGACGGAGGCGGCAGCCCGCGATATCCTGCGGCAGGCGGGACTGGTAGGCGCGCCGTCCACCACCATGGCCAACAGCGCCACTGTTCCGGCGGGCCTGGTGATCACCACCAAGCCGGCGCCGGGCCAGCAGGTGGCGGTGGGGAGCACCGTTGAGATCCTGCTGTCCACAGGCAAGGTGGCCATGCCGGAGCTTCGCGGCATGACCCGTGCCGAGGCCGAGGCAGCGCTCAAGGAGCTCGGCCTGGTTGCCGTCATCAGCGAGGTGGAGAACTCCCAGGTCCAGCCGGGCAAGGTGACCAGTCAGAGCGATCCGATCAACTCACTCGTGGAGCAGGGCAAGGCCATCACCGTGACGGTGGCCAAGGCCCCGGCGCCGGCACCCACCCCGACGCCAACCCCCACGGCGACGGCGACGCCGACCCCGACTCCGACACCGAGCCCCACGAAGGGCAAGTAGGGCCCGCCGAGCCGAATCCTAGTGCTGGATGAGGGGGCTGAGCTTCGCTGCCCGTCCGGCGGCACCCTTCATGCCAAGCGACTCGAGCCAGTTGCCCAGCATCTGGTAGCCGCCCTCAGTCAGCACGGACTCGGGGTGGAACTGGACACCGCACAGTGGAGCGGTGCGGTGCTGCAGCCCCATGATGACGCCGCTGGCGGTTTCCGCCGTGATCTCCAGGATCTCCGGAATCGTGTCCCGGACGGCGGCCAGGGAGTGGTAGCGCGTGGCCGTCACGGGGGAGGGCAGGCCGGCAAACACGCTGGCCCCGTCGTGCTGGACCAAGGAGGTCTTGCCGTGCATGAGCTCCGGGGCATGGGTCACCCTTCCGCCGTACGCCTCCGCAAGGGCCTGGTGCCCGAGGCAGACGCCGAACATCGGCTTCGTCTTCTCCCCGCACCAACGGATCAGGTCGATGCAGACGCCCGCTTCGGACGGTGAGCCCGGTCCGGGCGAGATGAGCACGCCGTCGCGCGTTTCTGCCATTTCGATGGCCTCGGCGAGGGTCACATCATCATTGCGGACCACTGTTGTCTCGGCGCCCAGCTCCTGGAGGTAGCCCACCAGGGTGTAGACGAAGCTGTCGTAGTTGTCCACGACGAGTATCTTTGCTGTGCTCATGGGTTTCTTGGCGCACCAATCGTTGAGTCGGTGAATTGGGTGAACTGGGACATCCAGGGGAAAAGGAACTCGACCATCAGGAACAAGGCGCCGGCGGCCAGCAGCAGCGACGTGAGGACGCGGAGCCAGAGCGGGCCGGGAAGGTGACGGAATATCCAGCCGTACATGCCTAGCCTTCCCCCCGTGCGCGTGCCACCTGGGCTGCGATCTCCGCGGGCGGCCCCGCCGACGCGGGCTGCCAGCGGTCCAGCACCGAATAAGCGATGATCCGTTCCTCGGAGCCGAAGCGGGGATTGCAGCTGGTCATGGTGAGAAGCCTTTCGGTGGGGCGCACTCCTGGCTGGTTGGGCACCGGGAGGAGGACATCGGCTTCGCTCGGCAGAACAATGCGGTTGTTGCGGAACACGTAGACGTAGTAACCGTCCCGCGTCTGGACATAGATCTTGTCCCCGGGAACCAGCGTGTGGATATTGTCCAGCACGGCGCCGTGCGTCTGCCGGTGGCCTGCCACGGCGAAGTTACCCACGGCGCCGGGCATGGACGTGTTGCCGTAGTGGCCGAGGCCCAGGGTGTCCAGGACGTCGCCGCTGGTGCCCTCGACAATGGGCCGGGTGTAGTTCTCGCCAAACCGGGGAATGTACATGATCCCGATGGTTCCGCCGTGCCCGGGGGCTTCTCCCACCACTGGCGCTCCATAGTCCTTCGGGCCGGAGGCGGCCGTGCCGCCCGTCGCAGCCGGTGTGGGCGCGGGGGCCACCGGACCACCCAGGTCCCTGGCAAAGTCCTTGACGGCGGCGGTTTGCTTCGCATCGGACTCCACGTTGGTCCACCAGAGCTGCCACGCGACAAACAGGAGCAGCACGATACCGGCGGTGATGAGCAGCTCGCCGAAGATCTGGACGGCCTTCCGCAGGATTACGACGCCGGTTGCCGGCTTGGCGGTTGCCGTCACCTTCTCCTGCACTACCACGCGATCTCCTTCAAGCGGTTGCGGGGCACCGGCGCGGGCTGAACTACAGCTAGAATTGGCTGCTAGTAAGACTTCAGACCTGACCAAGAGTGTGCAGACCGCCGGTAATCCCCTTCCAGCAGGATATCAAGCCCCGGTCCCTCCTCTTGTTTCAGCCGCCAAGGAGGACATGTGCCCGAGTCAAAGCCACGTAAGAAGACTGCCCGCCCGGCCGAGCCCGTTTCCACCGAGGCCTACAAGCCGAACCCCGTCTGGTTCAAGCCGGTCATGTTCGGCCTGATGATCATCGGGCTGCTCTGGATCATCACCTTCTACATCAGCGAAGGCCAGCTGCCTGTGCAGGCATGGGAGTCCTGGAACATCCTGGCCGGGTTCGGCATCGCGATCGTCGGCTTCCTGATGACCACCCGCTGGCGCTCCTGAACCGACGCCCATGACCGCGGAAGGCATCATCATCGGCGAGGATGGCCTGGCACGTCCGCCGTGGGCTTCCACGGATCCCCTTCTGCGCGAGTATTACGACACCGAGTGGGGCCTGCCCGTCCGGGACGAGCAGGGCCTCTACGAGCGCATCAGCCTCGAAGCTTTCCAGGCGGGCCTGTCCTGGTCCACCATCCTGCGCAAACGCCCCGCCTTCCGTGCGGCCTTCGGCGACTTCCATCCGGAAACCGTGGCCGCTTTTACCGAGGCCGACGTCGAGCGCCTCCTTCAGGACCCCGGCATCGTGCGAAACCGCCTCAAGATCCGTGCCGCCATCACCAATGCCCGGGCCACCATAGCGATGCGGGACGAGGGCGGCCTCGTTGACTTTGTCTGGGGGTTCCAGCCGGCTTCGACGCCTGCCCCCGCCACCTATGCCGATGTGCCCACCACGTCCCCCGAGTCCATCGCCCTCTCCAAGGCGCTGCGGAAGAAGGGCTTCGCCTTCGTGGGGCCAACCACCATGTTCGCCCTGATGGAAGCCATCGGCATGGTGGACACGCACCTGGTGGACAGCCACCGCAGGGGGACATCAGGGGTCTGGGCCTGACCGCTGCCTGGCGCCGCACTCCGGGCCAGCCAGCCCCTGCCCCCACCGGTCCACACATGTTGGTAAAGATATCCACAGTGTTGATAACTTCGCCGGCTGCGGCCCCCGGAAACGGCCCTGCATGCCCGGCTGGCCGCGCCCGGAAAGCCAAACTTGCATTTTCCAAGTTATTAACAGTTGTGGAAACGACTGTGGAAAACCCCGGCGTTCAGCCCTTTTGGGGCCGGACGGGATGCTGGCTGGTGATGGACACGCGGTTGAAGGCGTTCATCGCGATGGCCAGCCAGCTCACGGCTGAGTATTGCTCGTCGGTGAGGTGCTCCCGCGCGTAGGCGTCCTCCAGCTCGCGCGTGCGGGCATCCGGGAGAACCGTGATGCTCTCGGCCAAGGCCAGCGCCGCCCGCTCGTGGGCCTCAAACACCGCGGTGTCCCGCCAGGCTGGCAAGACCGCCAGGCGCTGTGTGGATTCACCGCCCTTGACGGCATCTGCGACGTGCATGTCGAGGCAATACGCGCAGCCGTTGACCTGCGATATCCGGACATTGAGCAGTTCGATGAGATGTTCGTCCAGGCCGGCTTCGAGCACCGCTTCCTTGGCCTTCAGCCCTAGCCCATTCAACGCCCGCCACGCGGCGGGGTGGTGCTTGTCCAGGAAGATGTGGCTGTGGGTAGTCAAGTCATTGCTCCTTGGACGGGGTTCATCGGCTGCCTGTGAGTCAGAGACTACACGGGGCCGCTGCGCAGCGGCCGGTTATCCACTTAGCAACAGGCGGCTACCCACAAGTTATCCACAGGTGGGGAAAACTTGTGGGTAGCGGGGGCGGAAATGCCACAATCTGGGCGTTGGGAAGCTCTGCAACCCTTACGTGAGACCTGCGTGGGTTATTAACAGTGTGAATAACCTTGTTGAAAGGCCGCCTGATAATCCCCTTCACCCGCGCCCACATGCCTGGTTATGCCCAGGGCACCGCGCGCCGGTCAGATCTGGGCAAAGTTGTCCACTTAACCACAGGGGCGGGCATCAAAGTTATCCACAGGTGTGGACGGAAGCGTGCAAAACGGACGGAAGTGGCCCCGCCGCCCGCCATGCCGGGGGCTGGCCCGTGACTTACAACTGTGTAAGTTATTAACAGTGTGGATAACCGCTGTGGAAAACTAGCGCGCGTCGGTGCGTCCTAACCGCGGCCCGTGGACACAAAAATGCCCCCGCTTCGGAAAGCAGGGGCATTAGGGGGAGCGGCACTACGAGGAGGCCCTCAGAAGCTGTCAGGACACCACGAGCACTCGGTACCAGGAAACCACGGCCAGCAGGGCCAGAACGAGCGCTAGCCCTCCGGCCTGCAGAATGTTGCGCCGCAGGCCGCGCGGGGCATAGGCAATGACGGCTGCGCACAGGGCGCCGGTGATAAAGCCGCCGAGGTGGGCCTGCCAGGCGATCTGCGGCACCATGAAGCCGATGACGCCGTTGATGGCGATGAGTACCCAGAGCTGTCTCGTCTCACCGCCGCGGTGCCGCTGCACCACGAGCATGGCGCCAAACAGTCCAAAGATCGCTCCGGAAGCACCGACCAGGCCCACGGGGCCGCCCTCGGGCAGGATCGGGGTCATAAGCAGGTATCCCACCGACCCGCCGATGGCGGACAGCAAATAGACAGCGAGGAAACGGATCCGTCCCAGCAGCGGTTCCAGCGCCTGGCCGAAAATCCACAGCGTGTACATGTTCAGGACAATGTGCAGCAGGAAGCCCTGGGAGTGCAGAAAGGCGGAGGTAAGCATGCGCCATGGCTGGAACACCCCGTACTCGGGCGTTGCGTAAACCGACGCGTAAGCGAGCGTCCGGAACACCGCATTCCCGGGAAGCACCCACTGCAGAACAAACAGGAGTGCACACGCCGCGATGATCGCGAACGTTACTACAGGCTTGCCGGAGGCAACGGCGCCGCCGTAGACGGTCCGGGCTGTCGGCGTCGTACGCCTTGCTTCGTTGACGCAGTCAACGCATTGGAACCCGACGGCGGCCGCGCGCTGGCACTCGGGGCATGCCGGCCGCCCGCAACGCTGGCAGCTGACATACGAGGGCCGGTCCGGGTGCCGGGGGCACACCGGTGCCTGCGCTGACGGCTCCGCCGCCGGAGTTCCGTAGCTCATGGGGCTAGAGCTGCTCGATATCGATGCTGTTGATGGTCACATCTTCAACCGGGCGGTCGCCCATGCCGGTGCGGACACCTTCAATGGCGTCCACAACCTTCTTGGATTCCTCATCGGCAACTTCGCCGAAGATGCTGTGCTTGCCCTGCAGCCAGTCGGTGGGGATGGTGGTGATGAAGAACTGTGAACCGTTGGTTCCCTTGCCCATCTGGATGCCGGCGTTCGCCATGGCCAGCTTGTAGGGTGCGCTGAAGCTCAGCTCGGGGTGGATCTCGTCGTCGAAACGGTAGCCCGGTCCGCCGGTGCCGCGGCCCAGCGGGTCGCCGGCCTGGATCATAAAGTCCTTGATGATGCGGTGGAAGATGGTGCCGTCGTAGAGCGGCGTGCCGGTCTTGTCCTCGCCGGTCTCCGGGTGGGTCCAGGCCTGTTCGCCGGTGGCCAGTCCGACGAAGTTCTTAACAGTCTTGGGCGCGTGGTTGCCGAAGAGGTTCACGACGATGTCGCCGAGGCTGGTGTGGATGGTTGCTTTTGCAGTTGCTGAGGCAGTCATAGGGCCATTCTTTCACGGCGGGTCAACGCGAACGCGGGCGGAAAAGACAGTTCCGCGCTGGGTGAAATCCACCGTGAATCCGCCGGAACGATAGCAGCCCGGCTATTCGTGCACGTAGGCTAACAACAGAACCGTCACATTAATCGGGAGGTAGTTGTGAAGAAATCGGATCGTATTGCCCGCGAACTGGAGTTGTCGGTCAGTTCTGCAGTCGAGAACGCAAAAGACCGCGTGGAAGCAGCAGTGGACTGGGCAGTTCCCCGCCTGCAGCAAGGCATTGATACCGCTTCCCCCAAAATCCAGGAGGGGCTCAAGGTGGCGGCCCATAACCTTGCCGGCGGAGTTGCAACCGTGACGCCCCGCATTCAGGACGGCCTGGCACAGCTTGCACCCAAGATCCACGACGTCGTGGAGGGTGCCACACCGCGCATGCACGAGGCCCTGGACCGGGCAACGCCCGTCATCACCCAGGCCCGCGACCGCGTGGTGGTGGAATACCTTCCCCGATTCTCCGACCAGATCGGAACCGCATCCGAGGCCGTCCACCGGACCCTTGAGGGCACGCCGGCACGGATCGACGCTGTGGCCCAGCGACTCGGCGACGTCGGCATCATCCACACCTTCCAGGAGCAGGCGAATCTGGCTGGCGGGCACCTGAAGTCGGCCGCGTCCGAGGCCGGCCGGGCGGTGACCGGCAAGGCGCTGGTGGTGGAGCCGGAGAAGCCGAAGAAGCGCGGCCTCCTGATTGTCGGTGTAATAGCCGCGGCCGTGGCTGCCGGGGTTGCGGCGTGGAAGGCTTCCAAGCCGGTCGAGGACCCCTGGAAGACCCCCGCACCCGTGACGCCTGCACCGTCAGCCTCGGAGGTCACCACCCCCGCGGCGTCAGCCACCGGTGTTGGATCGGCTGCCGAGACGCCGGCGCCGGTTCCGGCTACCCCGGCTGGCAGCTCTGCTTCCGCGGCCGCCGATACGCCGCTCGATGCTGCCTTTGCACTGGCCGCCGAGGACGAAGCCGACACTTCTGCCGACAAGGCGAAGCACGTTGCCGAGGACGCTGACTCCGACGCCGGTGAAGTTGCCACCGATGCCAAGACCGCGGTGAAGAACATCGCATCCGACATCGAGAACGGTGCAGACAAAAAGTCTTAGCCACTTGCCCGCAAGGGCATTAACAGGAGGGGTTCCGCAGCCGCGGGGCCCCTCCTGTCGTCTGCGCGGGCGTATCCGCGCACCGCTCCGCCTGACAGGCACGGTGCCGCCGGAATGGAAAGCATCGGTGCTAAGTTTGAGGTGATGTCACCCGATAGATCCGCAGAGGATGCCTTGACTGACACTGAGCCGCGCGTATCCATTGTTATCCCGGCCTACAACGAGGAAGGTGTCATCCGGCAGTGCCTCATCGCGGCGGTGTACCAGTCGGTTCCGGCGCACGAGATCATCGTGGTGGACAACATGTCCAAGGACCGCACAGCGTCGATCGTCACGCAAATGCAGCAGGAGTATCCGGAAAGCCCCATCATCCTCCTCCGCCAGGATCGGGAGCAGGGACTCATTCCCACCCGCAACTTTGGCCTCGACCACGCGACCGGGGACATCCTGGGCCGGATCGACGCCGATTCAGTGGTGGAACCGGACTGGGTGGAACAGGTACAGAAGGCCTTCGAGGACGTTTCCACCTCAGCTGCCACCGGCCCCGTCGTTTACTACGACATGCCGATGCGGCGTTTCGGCCTCAAAGCGGATGACAAGATGCGCCAGCTGATGCTGAAGCTGGCCAAGCACCAGTACCACTTCCTGTTCGGATCCAACATGGCACTCCGCCGGTGCGCCTGGGAAACAATCCGCAGCGAATGCTGCCGGGACGAAAAGGACGAGATGCACGAGGACATCGACCTGTCCCTGCATCTCGCTGACCACGACCTCAAGGTCCAGTACTGGCCCCAGATGGTCTCCGGGATGTCGGCCCGCCGGCTCGAGGACTCACCCCGGGACTACCGCTACTACGTGACGCGCTTCGACCGCACCTACAAGGCCCACAACGTGAAGAAGATGGCCCTCAAGGCGCCCATGGTGGTGTTCTTCTCCGTGTATTTCCCCGCCAAGCTCCTGCGCGCCATCCACACCGTCAACGCCAGCCAGCCAATCCGCCGCGGCGGTCAGTAACGCCGGCGGGGGCCGGGCGTCGTCAGTCAGCCCCCAGCTCCGCCAGCGGGCGTTCCTCCGGCGGCTTGCTCTGCCCGGCCTTGCCAGCATTCCTTTGTCCGGCCACCACGACGGCGAGGCCCACGAGAATGAGCGCCAGCCCGGCGTAGGTGCCCGCCGGCAGCGTTTCGTTCAGGAACGCGGCAGCCAGCAGGGCCGCTCCCGGTATTTCCAGCAGGATGATCATGGACACCAGCAGAGGGCTCATGGTGGCCAGCAGGTGGTTGAATGCCGTATGTCCCACGAGCTGGGCGCACACGGTGATGGCCAGAATCCCGAGCCAGCCGCCGGCGTCGAACCCGGACAGGGGCTGGTTGGTGAAGATCGCCAGCACCGCGACCAGAGCAGCACACATGCCGTAGCAGAGGGCCGTGTACGTTCCGGTCGTCATGCTCTGGCGGGCCCGGCCTCCGGCCAGCGTGTAGATTCCCGCGAGGAACCCGCCGGCCATGGCTAGGAGATCGCCCAGCAAGGCGTCCGGGGAGGTTCCCATGTCGAAACCGGTGATGGCCACGACGCCGCCGAAGGCAATGCCCAGGCCCACCAGGACCTGCCAGCGGTGCCGCACGCCGCGGAAGAGCTGAATGATGGCAATCCAGGCGGACTGCAGGCAAACGAGGGCGGTAGCGGCGGCCACGGAGGTCAGCTGCAGGGACGTGATGAAGCAGGCGAAGTGGAGGGCCAGGGCCACCGCCGCGACGAGCGACCAGCGGAACTCATAGCCTCTGATCCGGCCGAACTGGCTCGGCTCCCGGACCAGCGTAGGGGTGGCCATGACGGCTGCCGCGATGGCGTTGCGCCAGAAGGCGATGGCGAGGGCCGTGACTGTGGTGGCACCGAGTGTTGCGGCAATGAGCGGTCCTGACGAGGCCACGCCCAGGACGCCCAAGGCTGCAAGGAAGAGATTCACGCTTCCACAGTAGTGCCGCCCGCTGGTTGAGCCTGTCGAAACCAAGGCAAAGAAAAAGGCCCCGGCCGTTTCCGACCGGGACCTTCCTTATGGTGGAGGCACGGGGACTCGAACCCCGAACCCCCTGCTTGCAAAGCAGGTGCGCTACCAATTGCGCCATGCCCCCATAAGAAGCAACCCGTCCATCATACCCTAGTTCCGGAGCCTGGCTTACCAGCTTCCGCACCGGGATCCGGGCTATTCAACCTTGTCGGTTGATTCGCTCCAGACTGTTTTCCGGGCTTCGGATTCCTGCACCTTTTTCTTGTAGAGGAGGGCGCCTGCGACTGCAGCTGCAATGACCAGCAACTTCTTCACATGCACCCCGTTCCGGCTTGATTCCTGTGGAATCCGGCCTAAACCTCGTCTTGAACCTGTGCAGGTTCCGTGGGCGTACCAGGACTTGAACCTGGGACCTCTTCGTTATCAGCGAAGCGCTCTAACCGCCTGAGCTATACGCCCCGATGCCTCATCGGGCCGAGACATGACTCTACAGCACATCCCGGCCCGATCTCAAATCGAGGCATTCCACCGGAGTTTTTCCGCGGAAATACAGGGTTTTTAGTCGTCGGTGAGGGTCACGCCGATGCCGCCGACAAGCGTCGCTGAGATGTTGTACAACACGGCCGACAACATGGACAGGGCGGTCAGCAGGACCACGTTCACGACGGCAATAATGGTCGCGAAGGATGCCACCTGGCCGAGCGATGCGACCTTCTTCAGTTCGAAGCCGCCGCTCTCAGAACCGGCGAGCGTTCCCAGCAGGCTGTCCACCTGGTCGAAAATGCCGGTCAGGTCCAGCACTGTCCACAGGACGATGGCGGCCACCACCGTGACGATGCCAAGCGCGACAGACAGCAGGAAAGCCATCTTCAGCACAGACCAGGGGTCAACCTTGCTGACCAGAAGCCGTGCGCGGCGCGCCTTGGCCTTCGGAGCCGGCTTGACCAGCCCCTGTGCACCCGGCGCGCCCTGGGGGCGCTGTCCGGGGGCTGCCGGGCGCTGTGCCGGCGCGGCCGGCCGCTGGCCCTGTCCTGCGGGCGCCGGGCGCTGCGCCGCGCCTGCAGGACGCTGGCCCGGAGGGCCCGACGGCGTGGCCGGGCTCTGCTGGGGACGCACCGGGGCATTCACCCGGGGAGCGGACGCCGGCTGACGCATCCCGCCGGGACCATTACTGCTCGGCTTGGGATATGAGTCGGAATTGCTCACTCGTTACCTCCGGTGTTGTCTTCGTTCGCCTCAGCATCGCCGGACGTTCCTTCTGCTTCATCGGCCAGTCCTGAAGGCGCCTCTGCGGCTTCCTCGTCTGGTCCGGCATCTTCAGCCAACGTTACGTCATCGGCAGCGATAGCCAAGATTTCTGACGCACTCGGTTCATCGGTGTGGTCGGCCTCGGATTCACGCTCTGCACTGGCTTCAACTTCCTCTTCGAGGCCGCGTTCGGTGTTGCGGGCCACCTCGATGATGCGGTCGTTCTTGTCCGGCTTCGCGAAGATGACGCCCATCGTGTCGCGCCCCTTGGCGGGGACGCCGGCCACGGATGAGCGGACTACCTTGCCGCCGCCCATGACCACGAGGACTTCGTCTTCCTCCTGGACCACCAGGGCGCCCACGAGGTCGCCGCGTTCCTCGGCGAGCTTGGCTACCTTGATGCCAAGTCCGCCGCGGCCCTGCAGCCGGTATTCCTCGACGGCGGTGCGCTTGGCATAGCCGCCTTCGGTCACCACAAAAACGTAGGAGCCCTCGGCCACCACGTTCATGGCGAGCAGTTCGTCGTCCTCCCGGAACTTCATGCCTGTCACGCCGGACGTGGCACGTCCCATGGGCCGGAGTGCCTCATCGGTGGCCGTGAAGCGGATCGACTGGCCCTTCCGCGAGACCAGCATGAGATCGTCCGTCTCGGAGACCAGCTGCGCAGAGACCAGTTCGTCCTCCTCCCGGAGGTTGATGGCGATGACGCCAGCGGACCGGTTGGTGTCGTAGTCCTCCAGCCGGGTCTTCTTGACCAGGCCGCGCTTGGTGGCCAGCACCAGGTACGGCGCGTGCTGGTAGTCCTTCAGGTCCAGCACCTGGGCAATGTGCTCGTCCGGCTGGAAGGCCAGCAGGTTTGCCACGTGCTGGCCCTTGGTGTCGCGGCCGCCCTCGGCCAGTTCGTAGGCCTTGGCCCGGTATACGCGACCAAAGTTGGTGAAGAAGAGCAGCCAGTGGTGGGTGGTGGTGACGAAGAAGTGTTCCACCACATCATCACCGCGCAGCTGGGCGCCCTTGATGCCCTTGCCGCCGCGCTGCTGCGAACGGTAGTTGTCGCTCCGTGTGCGCTTGACGTAGCCGCCGCGGGTGATGGTGACCACCACTTCCTCTTCGGGAATGAGGTCTTCCATGGACATGTCACCGTCGTAGCCCATCAGGATCTGGGTGCGGCGGTCGTCCCCGTGCTTGGCCACGATCTCGGCGAGTTCCTCGCTGATGATCGAGCGCTGTCGCTCCTCCGAGGCGAGGATCGCGTTGTACTCGGCGATCATCGCTTCGAGCTCGGCGTGGCGGTCCTGGATCTTCTGGCGTTCCAGGGCAGCCAGCCGGCGGAGCTGCATGTCGAGGATGGCGCGGGCCTGGATCTCGTCGATCTCCAGCAGCTGCATCAGGCCATCGCGGGCTGCCTCCGTAGTGCTCGAGGCGCGGATCAGCGCAATGACCTCGTCCAGCATGTCCAATGCCTTGAGGAGGGCACGCAGGATGTGCGCTTCTTCCTCGGCCTTGCGCAAGCGGTAGCGCGTGCGCCGGGCGATGACATCCAACTGGTGGGTGACCCAGTGCCTGATGAAGGCATCGAGGCTGAGAGTGCGCGGCACTCCGTCCACGATCGCCAGCATGTTCGCGCCGAAGTTCTCCTGCAGCTGGGTGTGCTTGTAGAGGTTGTTCAGCACCACCTTGGCGACGGCGTCGCGCTTCAGGACGATGACCAGGCGCTGCCCGGTGCGGCCGGAGGTCTCATCGCGGAGGTCGGCGATGCCCTGGACTTTTCCGTCCTTGACCAGCTCGGCGATCTTGATGGCCAGGTTGTCCGGGTTGGCCTGGTAGGGCAACTCGGTGACCACGAGGCAGGTCCGCCCCTGCAGTTCCTCCACGTTGACCACAGCGCGCATGGTGATGGAGCCGCGGCCGGTCCGGTAGGCGTCCTCGATGCCCTTGTGGCCCAGGATGGTGGCACCCGTGGGGAAATCGGGTCCCTTGATGCGCTTCAGCAGTTCCTCGAGGAGCTCCTCGCGGCTGGCGGTCGGGTTGGCCAGGTACCACTGAACGCCGTCCGCCACCTCGCGGAGGTTGTGCGGCGGGATGTTGGTGGCCATGCCGACGGCGATGCCCGAGGACCCGTTGACCAGCAGGTTGGGGAACCGCGCCGGGAGGATGGTGGGTTCCTGGTTCTTGCCGTCGTAGTTGTCCTGGAAGTCGACGGTCTCCTCGTCGATGTCACGGACCATCTCCATGGCGAGCGGCGCCATCTTGGTTTCGGTGTACCGCGGAGCCGCGGCACCGTCGTTGCCGGGTGAGCCGAAGTTTCCCTGGCCCAGCGCGAGCGGATAGCGCATGGTCCAGTCCTGGATCAGGCGCACCAGGGCATCATAAATCGCCGTGTCGCCGTGCGGGTGGTACTGGCCCATGACCTCGCCCACCACACGGGCGCACTTGTTGAACGCACGGTCCGGGCGGTACCCGCCGTCGAACATCGCGTACAGCACGCGGCGGTGGACGGGCTTCAGCCCGTCGCGTACGTCCGGCAGCGCTCGGCCGACGATGACGGCCATCGCGTAGTCGAGGTAGGACCGCTGCATCTCTGTCTGCAGGTCGACCTGCTCCACGCGGTCGACCAGCACGTCGCCCTCCAGAACCGGCTCCGTGCCGTCCGGAGACTCGGCCGGGACCTCGGGTGTTTCGTCACTCATAGTCTGTGTTTTCCGTTTCAGGTATATGTCTGTTCTGGAATATCAAGCGCGGAAGCCGCTAGATATCGAGGAACCTGACGTCCTTGGCGTTCTGCTGGATGAAGTTTCTGCGGGACTCGACATCCTCACCCATCAGCACGGCGAAAATCTGGTCCGCGGCGGCTGCGTCCTCCATGGTGACCTGCAGGAGGGTGCGCCGGTCCGGGTCCATAGTGGTGTCCCAGAGTTCGGTGTAGTCCATCTCGCCCAGACCCTTGTAGCGCTGGATGCCGTTTTCCTTGGGAATGCGGCGCCCTGCGGCCTGGCCGGAGACCAGAACGGCGTCACGCTCACGGTCGCTGTAGACGTAGTCGTGCGGAGCGTTGGACCACTTGATCCGGTACAGCGGCGGCTGCGCGAGGTAGACGTAACCGTTCTCGATCAGCGGGCGCATGTAGCGGAACAGCAGGGTCATCAGCAGCGTGGTGATGTGCTGGCCGTCAACGTCGGCATCAGCCATCAGCACGATCTTGTGGTACCGCAGCTTGCTCAGGTCGAAGTCCTCGCCGATGCCCGTGCCGAACGCGGTAATCATGGACTGGACCTCGTTGTTGCCCAGCGCCTTGTCCAGGCGTGCCCGCTCCACGTTCAGGATTTTGCCGCGCAGCGGAAGGATGGCCTGCGTTTCGGGGTTGCGCCCGCGTTTGGCCGAACCGCCTGCCGAGTCGCCCTCCACCAGGTAGACCTCGCACTTCGAGGGATCCTTCGAGGAGCAGTCGGAGAGCTTGCCCGGCATGCCGAACGACTCCAGCGGGCTCTTCCGGCGCGCATTGTCACGGGCCTTGCGCGCGGCCATGCGGGCCTGCGCGGCGGATATGGCCTTGCGGATCACGTCACGCGCGGGCCCGGGGTTGCGTTCCAGCCAGTCCCCGAGCTGATCGGTGACCACGCGCTGGACGAAGCCCTTGACTTCGGAGTTGCCCAGCTTGGTCTTGGTCTGGCCCTCGAACTGCGGCTCGGACAGCTTCACGGAGATGACGGCCGTTAGGCCTTCGCGGATGTCGTCGCCCGTGAGGTTCTCTTCTTTTTCCTTGATGATGCTCTTATCGCGCGCGTAGCGGTTGATAAGTGACGTCATCGCAGCGCGGAACCCTTCTTCGTGGGTACCGCCCTCATGCGTGTTGATGGTGTTGGCGTATGTGTGCACGCTTTCGGAGTACGCGGTGGTCCACTGCATGGCCATTTCGACGGCGATGTGCCGCTCGACGTCCTCGGTCTCGAAGGCGATGACGTCCTCGTGGACCACATCCACCTTTTTGCTGGAGTTGAGGTGCTTGACGTAGTCAAGGAGACCGTCGTTGTACTGGTAAACCACCGTGCGGTGCTCGGCCAGGACCTCGCCCTCGGTGAGGACGCCGTCCAGGTCCAGGTCGCCGGCTTCGTCCGTGCCGGCTGCCGCCTGGCGCTCGTCGGTGAGCGTGATGCGCAATCCCTTGTTAAGGAAAGCCATCTGCTGGAACCGGGCGCGCAGCGTTTCGAAGTCGAATTCCACGGATTCGAAAATGCTCGCATCCGGGTAGAAGGTTTGACTGGTTCCGGTCTCGCTGGTCTCCTCACCCTGGACCAGGGCGCCCTGGGGCTTGCCGCCGTCGGCAAAGGCCATCCGCCAGACGTGGCCCTGGCGGCGGACCTCGGTGTTCACGCGGGAGGAGAGGGCGTTGACCACGGAGATGCCCACACCATGCAGGCCACCGGAAACGGCGTATCCGCCGCCGCCGAACTTTCCGCCGGCGTGCAGGATGGTCATGACCACCTCGACGGTGGGCTTGCCCTCGGTCGGATGGATGTCCACCGGGATGCCGCGGCCGTCGTCGGTTACTTTGACGCCGCCGTCCGCCTGCAGAACAATCTCGATGTGCGTGCAGTAACCCGCGAGGGCCTCATCCACCGAGTTGTCCACCACTTCGTACACCAGGTGGTGCAGGCCGCGCAGACCGGTGGAGCCGATGTACATGCCCGGCCGTTTGCGTACGGCCTCGAGGCCCTCAAGAACCGTGATGTCGCTGGCGCCGTATTCCCGCGGCGTGGCAGTCTCAGCCGGGTTGCCAGCGGTTGGGGCATCCTCCGTCACGGGCTCCACTGCCTCGATGTCTGCATTGTCGTTAGCCACAGGCGCTTTCGACTCCTCTATGTTCGTTGATGGCCGGCCTCCGCCGTCCGCCGAAGCAAGGGCGGCCGCCAAAAGGCACGTCACTGTAGCGCCAGCTACTTGGTCAACCTGCGGAACCGCTCCCGCTCATGAAAAAAGCGCGGGAAAACGGACTCAGTCAACGTTTCACCCGCGCCCAGTTATCTAGGGGAATTCTATCGTGAAACGCGGCTGTTTCCTGCATTGGCGGGGCGCGGACGCGGCCCGATGTGCCTCTCGCTGGCCATTGACTCCGCCTGCAAGGCTCCAGCAGACCACGTTTTGGGCTCCTATACGGCCGACGGCGGTTTGAGCGCCCTGCACGCCGTTTCCGGTTTCGCTCTTATCCGTAAGTGTCCCGGGGTCCGCGGCCGTTGACGGTACGCCCGCCCTTGCGCCAGCTCGGTGCCGCCGGGCCCAGTACCTGGATGCTCGTGACCACGCCGTCACCGAGTTCGGAGCGGAACTTTTCGAGCAGGCTCATGCTGAGCAGCCGGAGCTGCGTCGCCCACGCCGTGGAGTCACACCTGACATGGAGGGTGGTATCGGTGAAGCTCTCCGGGGTGCAGTGGGCAGAGATTTCCGGGCCCACGAGCGCCGGCCACTCAGCCATGACCGAGCCCACGGCCACCGGGGAGGTCCAGCCGCGTTCGGCGACCAACCGCCCCACGACTTTTCCCAGTCCCAAGGGATCGCGTCCGGTGGAGTGGAACTGGCTGAAGCCCCGCGTTCCCCCGGAACCCGATCGCGGTTTATGACTGGCGCCGGCCCGCGGCGGCGCCTTCCGGCGGATCTCGCCGCGGGCTGCCGCTGCCTCACGCATTCTGTTCAGCGCCGCCTGGGCGGCATCGATTTCATCGGGATCGCGGCCCGGCTGCAGGCCGCCGTCCTTATCCCTGTTCATCGATTCCTCCCGGGATTACCTTCACCCGCCGGCCCGACAGCTCGTCCGGAATATCGGCGTCCACCGCGGCGGTGACCAGCACCTGCTCGGCGCCGGCAACTATTGCGGCCAGTTTACGCCGCCGCTGGACATCCAGTTCGGCGAAAACGTCGTCGAGGATGAGGATCGGTGCGGAGCCTCCGGTGCGGGCGTCGTCGAGCATGACGTAGTAGGAGGCCAACCGGAGGGACAGGCACATGGACCATGTTTCACCGTGCGACGCGTAACCCTTGGCCGGGGCCTGGCCCAGCACGAGTTCGAGCTCGTCCCGGTGCGGACCCACGAGGGAGATTCCCCGTTCGCGTTCCTTGCGGCGGGATGCCGCGAAGGCCTGCACGTAGCGTTCGGCAAGCTCATCCACGGACAGCAGACGCAGATCCTCGGCCGGGTTTCCCGGCCCGGATGGTGCCGTCGAAGCGCTGGCCGGCTCGCCGTCGTCGTCCATCATGTTTTGCAGCGTTGAGCGATAGACCGCATCGGCGGCCTTCGAGCCATCAGTGAGCTGGGCGTAGGCATTGTTGAGGTGCGGCCGGAGTCGCTCGACGAGTTCCAGCCTGGCGTGCAGCAGCTCCGCCCCGGCGCGCGCCATGTGCTGGTCCCAGACATCGAGGGTGGCTTCGTGGCCGGCGGTGAACTTGCCGGCCCGTGCCGACTTCAGCAGTGCGTTCCGCTGTTTGAGCACCCGGTCATAGTCGCTGCGGGTGGCAGCGTGCCGCGGAATCAGGCTCACCAGGAGCTCGTCCAGGAAACGGCGCCGGTTCGACGGATCGCCCTTGACGAGCGCCAGGTCCTCCGGGGCGAACAGGACTGTGTGGCAGATGCCCAGCAGGTCGCGCGCACGGACCGGGTTGCTGCGGTTGATGCGTCCGCGGTTGGCCCGGCCGCCGTTGATTTCGAGCTCCAGGATGGTGGACTGTTCGCCGCGGACCAGCTTCGCCCTGATCAGGGCACGGTCGGTTCCGAAGCGCAGCAGGGGCCCGTCGGCGCTGACCCGGTGCGAACTCAAGGTGGCCAGGTAGCCGATGGCCTCCATCAGGTTGGTCTTGCCGATGCCGTTGGAGCCGACCAGGACCGTGACGCCCGGGTCAAACCGGAGATCCACCTGCGCGTAGCTGCGGAAGTCGGTCAGGGACAGGTGTTCTAGGTACACTACTTGGCTGGACGGGTGGCATGCCCGCCGAACTGGTGGCGCAGTGCGGACACCATCTTCATGGCTGGCGAATTGTCCTCGCGGGAAGCGAAGCGGGCGAACAGCGCGGCGGTAATGGCCGGAGCCGGAACCGCATTGGCAATGGCCTCTTCCACCGTCCAGCGGCCTTCACCGGAGTCTTCGACGTAGTCATCGATCGAGGCCAGACCCGGATCCTCGTCCAGGGCCTTCACCATGAGGTCGAGTAGCCAGGACCGGACGACGGTTCCCTTCTGCCAGGCGCGGAACGTTCCGGGAAGGTCCGTGACGATTTCCTTGGCGGCGAGGAGTTCGTAGCCTTCGGCGTAGGCCTGCATCAGGCCGTATTCGATGCCGTTGTGCACCATTTTCGCGTAATGGCCTGCGCCGACGCCGCCCACATGGACGAAGCTGTCGGCGCGGTCACCTTCCGGGCGGAGCGCATCGAAGACGGGGAGGGCACGTTCGATGTCCTCGGCGTCGCCGCCGGCCATGAGGCCGTAGCCGTTTTGCAGTCCCCAGACGCCGCCGGAGACACCGCAGTCTGCGAAGCGGATGCCCTTTTCGGTCAGGGCCGCGGCGTGCTTCTGGTCCTCGGTGAAGCGGGAGTTGCCGCCGTCGATCACCATATCGCCGGGCTGCAGCTTCGCACCGAGCTCCGTGACGACAGCATCGGTGATTTCACCGGCAGGAACCATGACCCAGATCAGGCGTGGCGCAGGTAGTGCGGCGATGAGCTCGTCGGTGGAGGCGACATCGGTGACCTCGGGGTTGCGGTCGAAGCCAGTGACATCGATCCCGCCCTTGCGAAGCCGTTCGCGCATGTTGAAACCCATTTTTCCAAGGCCGATCAGTCCGATATGCATCGTGTGAACTCTTTTCTGCGCGGAGGGCTAGGGCTTCAGGACCACCCAACTAGGTAGCAGCTCAGGGCGTTCTGAGGGCGCAGAAGCCCCTCAGCTGCTACTCAATTGGGCAAGTGGATCAGTTGGGCAGGCGCACCGGCATCACGAGGTAGCGGTAATCGTCCTGGTCTTCACCGTCGATGTCGTTCTGAGCGGTGATCATGGCGGGCTTCGGCGCAGTGGTGAACGAGAAGCGCACGAACTTGGTTTCAATCACGCTGAGGCCTTCAACGAGGTAATGCGGGTTGAAGGCCACGGTGATGTCTTCGCCGGACAGCTGTGCCTCAAGCTCTTCGGAGGCCTGCGCGTCCTCGCCGGTGCCGGCGTCGAGGTGGAGCTGGCCCTGTGTGAACGCGAGCCGGACCGGGGTGTTGCGTTCGGCAACGAGTGAGACTCGGCGGACGGCCTCCACTAGTTCCTGGGTCTGCACGGTGGCGTGAATCGGCGTGGAATCCGGGAACAGCGAGCGAATCTTGGGGTAGTCGCCATCGACCAGCAGTGACGTGGTGGTGCGGCCGCCGCTTTCGAAGCCGATGAGCCGGCTGTCGTCCTCGGCGATGGCCAGGTTGATGTCGCCGCTGCCGCCCAATGTCTTGGCAACCTCGTTCAGCGTCTTGGCTTTGACCAGGGCGCTGGTGGAGATGCCCGGAGTGACGGGCTTCCACGGTACTTCGCGCATGGCGAGCCGGTAGCGGTCCGTGGCCAGGAGGGTGATGAGGTCATCCTCGATCTCCATGCGGACGCCGGTGAGGATGGGAAGGGTGTCGTCTTTGCTGGCGGCGATGATCACCTGCGACACGGCCTGCGCGAAGGCGTCGCCGGCGACAGTACCGGTGATGGTGGGCAACGCAGGCAGGGGCGGGTATTCCGCCTCAGGCATGGTGGCCAGGTGGAAACTGCTTCGGCGGCAGGTGAGGGTGACCTTGTTGCCATCGGTTTCGATGTCCACGGGTGCCGACGGAAGGCTGCGGCAGATGTCCGCGAGCAGGCGGCCGGAAACCAGGATGGTGCCTTCGTCCCTGACGTCAGCAGGAATCTCAAGCCGGGCTGAGGTCTCGTAATCGAAGCTGGACAGGCTGACGGTCCCGGATTCGGCCTTGAGCAGGAGGCCGGAGAGCACGGGTACTGGCGGCCGCGGAGACAACGACCGGGCTGTCCATGTGACGGCTTCTGCCAGGACGTCCCGTTCGACTCTGAACTTCACGGAAGGGTGCCGCCTTTCATTGCTGCTGCCATTTTCTGAACGGGAACTCGCAAGGAGCCCACAAGACCGGTGCCCCCAAAGTCCCGGAACCTGCATGGTCCGCGCATGGCCGACCGCAAACAAACCCAGGGATGGGAGCGCTGCAGACAGCTTAGCCGGAACAACAGGGATTTCCCCATCCCCGCCAGTGATGCCGGCTCTGCCGGCGGCCAATTGCCGATGCTTTGGCCGGTGCGGTGGAGGTCAGGGAACGAGATTGTTATTTGAGGGATTTCAATTTTTTGGGATTAGTAGTGTTAATAACTGCTGTGGAAACTGTGGATAACCCGGTTTCGCGGCTCGGATCCGGGGTTAAGCCCTGTTCATGGACTGTGGGTTCGGCACGTTTTAAACAGGGTGTGGATGGGGACAACGTTTTTGGCCTGTTGCGGTGATCCACAGACGCCTTAAGGGTTTTAAGCCCATTAACCGCGGTTGTCCCCTTAACTGTCCACAGGGTTATCCACACGCACCTGTTAATAAGGTTAAGAACCGCGGATCAGGAGTCGCGCTGCTGCTGCTTGATCCGGTTGGTGAGCTCGGTGACCTGGTTGTAAATCACACGCCGCTCGGCCATGAGCTCACGGATCTTGCGGTCGGCGTGGATCACGGTGGTGTGGTCGCGGCCGCCGAGCTCCTGGCCGATCTTCGGCAGCGACATGTCAGTCAGCTCCCGGCACAGGTACATGGCGATCTGGCGGGCGGTCACCAGCGTCCGGGTCCGCGACTTGCTGCAGAGCTCCTCCATGCTGAGCTTGAAGTACTCAGCCGTCTGCTGCAGGATCTGGCCCGACGTGATTTCCTGGGCGCCGTCGTCGGTGATGAGGTCCTTGAGCACCATTTCCGCGAGGGCCACGTCCACCGGCTGGCGGTTGAGGCTGGCGAACGCCGTCACCCGGATGAGGGCGCCTTCGAGTTCGCGGATGTTGCTCGCGATCTTCGAAGCGATGTATTCCAGGGCGTCGTCCGGGGCGGAGAGGCCTTCGCTGAGCGCCTTTTTCCGGAGGATGGCGATGCGGGTTTCCAGTTCGGGCGGCTGGATGTCCGTCAGCAAGCCCCACTCGAAGCGGGACTTCATCCGGTCCTCGAAGCCTGCCAGCAGCTTGGGAGGCTGGTCCGAGGTGATGACCACCTGCTTGTTGTTGTTGTGCAGCGAGTTGAACGTGTGGAAGAACTCCTCCAGCGTCCGGTCCTTGCCGGCCAGGAACTGGATGTCGTCGATCAGCAGGACGTCGACGTTGCGGTACGTCGTCTTGAAGCTGGCGCCCTCATCGTCACGGATCGAGTTGATGAAGTCGTTGGTGAATTCCTCGGAGTTGACGTACCGGACGCGGATGCCACTGTAGAGGCGCCGGGCGTAGTGGCCGATGGCGTGCAGCAGGTGGGTCTTGCCCAGGCCTGAATCGCCGTAGATGAACAGTGGGTTGTATGCCTTCGCCGGGGCTTCCGCCACTGCGACGGCTGCCGCGTGGGCAAACCTGTTGGAGGAACCGATCACGAAGGTGTCGAAAACGTACTTGGGGTTGAGCCGGCCAAACTCGTGCGAGGTGCTCGGCAGCATGGGCTGCGGCTTCTGTTCGACGGACGGATCGTTCGCGAGGGAAAGCTCGACGGCGGGTTCCGGCTCTTCGTGGATGGGCACCAGATCGGTGTCCACGTCGATAGCGCAGCGGATGTCGTCCGAGAACACGTTCCGGAGCGCGTCATCCAGCGCGTCCTTGACCTGGGTCTGGAGCACTTCCCTGGTCAGTTCGTTGGGCACGGCAACGAGAAGGGTGGAACCGATGAGGCCCTGCGCCTGGGCGAGGATGACAAAGCCGCGTTGCCGCGGCGAGACGCGGTCGTCCTGTTCGAGAAGATTCACCACGCGCCGCCAGGAACTTCCGACAGTGTTGGCGTGGTTGGCTTCGTCTACTGTCATCAAATTTGGTTCCTCAAAGCTTGCTGCCTGCATTACATGCAGCCGCAAGCCCGAAACCAGGGTGCTGGCCCGGCTTAATCCACAGGGTTATGCACAGTCCGTGGATAATCGGCTACTGAGACACTCTAGGGGATGAAAAGCCTAGAAGATAGCTGGGAAGTGCCTTGTGGATAATTACACCGTTGTGGTTCGAAAACGGCGATCGCGAGCCGCTTCATCCACAGGTTCGGCACCCCGTTAGCCACAGCTGGGGAAACACGCCCGATGGCCTGCCGGTTTGACTCCCGGCGGCGTTTTGCCCTAACGTTGTGGAGTCCTTTGTGCCTGCTTTCTGACCCCATTTTGGACTTCCGGACGCTTCACGTGTTCCGGGAAAATCCAGGGGAAGCAGACACATACAAAACTTAGCGTCGGCCAGTTCTTCCCCTTTACTGATCGGGTGGGCGCACCTTTGATCCACTGGAGTAACTAACGTGAGCAAGCGGACTTTTCAGCCGAATAACCGCCGTCGGGCCAAGAAGCACGGCTTCCGCCTTCGTATGCGCACCCGTGCCGGCCGTGCCATTCTGGCCGCCCGCCGTGGCAAGGGCCGCACCGAACTGTCGGCATAAATACTGACTTGTCGGTCTTCTTCCTTCTGCGAGATTAGCGGTGCTTGCCACCCGGAACCGCCTGAGGACTTCAACCGATTTTTCAACAACTGTACGTTCCGGCGTCCGCAATGGACGCCGGAACGTAGTGTTATATACGGCAACTATTGGAGCCGACGAACCAAGCCGCATCGGCTTCATCGTTTCCAAGGCTGTCGGGAACGCTGTTGCCAGGAACCTCGTTAAGAGGAGACTTAGAGAAGCCGGCGCTGTCTCGCTGCGCGAGTACGGCACCGGATTCGCTATTGTGGTGCGTGCTTTGCCGGCCTCCGCAACAGCCAGCTGGGATGAACTCCTGGCGGACTACAACGCTGCCTTGGCAAACACCATGAGGCGGCTGGCTGGCCGCCACCCGGGGGTAACCGGAACAAGGCCGGCCGGAACGCGACCGGACGGAACAACACAGGAGGGGACACAGCGTGCTTGACCCGAGTGCCGCCGTCGTCCGTTCCCCCAAGTCCGCAGCAGCGGCTGCGGGCAAGTTCATCTGGAACCTGCCCCGCAATATCCTCATTCTTCTGCTCCTGGCCTACCGCAAGGTGATTTCTCCCTTGTACGGCCAGGTTTGCCGCTTCTTTCCCTCCTGCTCGGCCTATGCGCTCGAAGCCATCACCGTGCACGGGGCGGTCAAGGGAAGCTGGCTGGCGGCCAAGCGCCTGGTGCGCTGCCACCCGTGGAATGCCGGCGGCGTGGACCATGTCCCCGCCGGTCACCGCGAATGGCCCGAACACCAGACACCCACAATTGTTGTGCTGAACAACCCGGACAAGTACCTGGCTGCTCAGACTGATGGAGAAGGCCGCGCTGCGGCCTGACGAATAGGGATATCGTATGGACTTCTTTGAAACAATCATGTTTCCGTTCAAATGGCTTGTGTCCATCATCATGGTGGGCTTCCACGAAGGCCTCAGCGCCATCGGCCTGCCTGAGGCATCCGGATGGACTTGGACGCTGTCCATCATCGGTCTGGTGCTGGTGATCCGTGCCGCCCTCATCCCCGTTTTCGTCAAGCAGATCAAGGCTCAGCGCGGCATGCAGCTGCTGCAGCCGGACCTGAAGAAGCTGCAGGACAAGTACAAAGGCAAGACCGACCAGCTCTCCCGCCAGGCAATGGCGCAGGAGCAGATGGCCATGTACAAGAAGCACGGGACCAACCCGTTCTCGGCCTGCCTGCCCATGCTGATCCAGATGCCGTTCTTCTTCGCTCTGTTCCAGGTATTGTCCGGCATCAGCTCAGCCAAGACCCAGGGTCAGGGCATCGGAGCCATGAGCCAGGAACAGGTCGTGCAGTTCGACGAGTCGAGCATTTTTGGGGCTCCGTTGTCTGCTGCCCTGCTGCACGGCGGTGTCGGGAACGTCGCCGTCGTCGTACTGAGCATCCTGATGATCATCGCCATGACGGCGTCACAGTTCATCACGCAGAAGCAGATCATGGCTAAGAACATGTCTGAAGAGGCCATGGCCAGCCCGTTCATGCGCCAGCAGAAGATGATGCTGTACATCCTGCCGCTCGTGTTCGGTGTGGGCGGCATCAACTTCCCCATCGGTGTCCTCATCTACTGGACCACCACCAACCTGTGGACCATGGGCCAGCAGTTCTTTGTCATCCGCCGCATGCCGACGCCGGGATCCCCCGCCGCCAAGGCCCTCGCCGAGCGCCGTGCCGCCAAGGGCCTTCCGGCCCTTCCCATCCTGGGCGGCAAGAAGGCTGATCCCGAAGCGGAGGCCGCTGCCGCCGCTGCGGTTGTCGAGGCCCGGACGCAGCGCATTCAGCCACAACGCAAGAACAGGAAGAAGAAGTAATGTCTGTTGAGAGCTCTGAGCACGCACTTTCCGCTGAAGCCGGCGAAGACCAGGACTCCGTTGCCGCTACCGCAGATGTGGGCAAGGGCACGACGGCAAGCCGCCTGGAAGAAGAGGGCGATGTAGCCGCCGACTACCTTGAGGAACTGCTCGACATCGCCGACATCGATGGCGACATTGACATCGAGGTCCGCAACGGCCGCACCTACATCTCGATCGTGGCCGAGGAAGAATCTGCCGGGCTGGATAGCCTCGTCGGGCAGGACGGCGAGGTCCTGGAAGCCCTGCAGGAACTGACGCGGCTGTCCGTTCTTTCTGCGACGGAAAACCGCTCGCGCCTGGTGCTCGACATCAACGGCTACCGGAAGGAACGCGCGGGCCACCTGCAGAAGATCGCTGAAGACGCCGTCGCCTCCGTCAAGGAAAGCGGCGACGCTGTCGCGCTGGAGCCCATGAGCGCCTACGAGCGTAAGATCGTCCACGACGCCGTCGCCGACCTTGGATTCGTCAGCGAGTCCGAGGGCGAGGGTGCAGGCCGGCACATCGTCGTTTCCGCCGACTGAACCGTTGGCTGACTTACTGATGGTTGAAATGACGGCAGCCGAGCGCCAGGCGGCGGAGAAGATTTTCGGTGACCGCCTGGGCCTGGCTGAACGGTATGTCGAACACCTGGCGACGTCCGGGACCGAACGCGGGCTTATCGGCCCGCGGGAAATCCCCAGGCTTTGGGGACGCCACGTCCTGAACTGCGCGGTGATCGAAAGTGAGATTCCCCAGGGCAGCCACGTGGCCGACGTCGGAAGCGGCGCCGGCCTGCCGGGCCTTTGCCTGGCTATTGCCCGCCCCGACCTCGAACTGACCCTCATCGAACCGCTGGAGCGCCGGGTGATCTGGCTGCAGGAAGTGGTTGACGATCTCGGTTTGAGCAACGTCACCGTGATGCGCACGCGCGCCGAGCTCGCCGTAGGCATGGTGACGGCCGACGTCGTGACCGCCCGGGCAGTGTCCGCCCTGAGCAATCTTGCAGGCCTCACCATTCCCCTGCTTGGCGGCGAGGGTGAAGTCGTGGCGATCAAGGGCCGCAGCGCCGCCGATGAGATCGACAAGGCGGCTAAGGCCATCCGCAAGCTTGGTGGCGTGGAGACGTCGGTGGTCACTGTAGGCCAAGACCTGCTCGAGGAGCCCACCACGGTGGTGCGCATCGTAGTAAAGAAGTCCCAAAAGAGGGCCTAGCCCCGCAAGGTGCCGCGGGTCCTTAGGGTGTAGCGGTTAGGCTAGAGAACGGCAGTGAAGGCCGAACGAGAGTGAGTGTGTCCCAGTGACCAGTAGCGAAACCTCCACGCAGCGGATCCCCCCGTTCGTGTCTCTGGGGTCGGCGCGTGCCTTTGGCGTATCACCGGTCGCTACGACAGTAAATCAGCCCAATCCGGTTGCAAGTACGAGTACTCCCAAGGTTTCACGTGAAACCGCAGCCCGGGGCAACGTCCTGGACACCCTGGATGACTCGAGCCCTATCGCCCGGGAACTCGCGCATGAGAACAGGAGGCGGGAACGGCTCCTCGGCCGCAACCTGCCGAAGCCGGAGAAGACACGTATCTTCACGGTTTCAAACCAAAAGGGTGGAGTGGGAAAGACCACAACCACCGTCAACATCGCCGCAGCGCTGGCGGCTGCCGGCTTGAACGTCCTGGTCATCGACATCGACCCGCAGGGCAACGCGTCCACGGCCCTGGGCATTGAGCACCATGCCGACGTCGACAGCATCTATGACGTATTGATCAACGATCTGCCTCTCGAGGACGTCGTGGCACAGTGCCCGGACATCAGCAACCTCATCTGCGCCCCGGCAACCATCCATCTGGCCGGCGCCGAGATCGAGCTCGTCTCCCTAGTGGCACGGGAGCAGCGCCTCCGCCGTGCCATCGATGTCTATGCGAAGGCCCGGCAGAAGAAGGGCGAGCAGAGGCTCGACTATATCTTCATTGACTGCCCGCCCAGCTTGGGCCTGCTGACGGTCAATGCCTTCTGTGCGGCCGGCGAGGTGCTCATTCCCATCCAGTGCGAATACTATGCACTCGAGGGACTGAGCCAGCTGCTGAAGAACATCGAGATGATCCAGAAGCACCTGAATGCGGAACTGGAAGTTTCCACGATTCTGCTCACTATGTACGACGGACGCACCAACCTGGCCGCCCAGGTGGCGGCTGAAGTCAGGCAACACTTCCCGGAGCAGGTCCTCGGGGCCGTCGTTCCCCGTTCTGTGCGGATCTCCGAAGCGCCGAGTTACCAGCAGACCGTCATGACGTACGATCCATCCTCCAGCGGCGCGTTGTCCTACCTGGAAGCCGCAGCGGAAATCGCTGAGCGTTAGAATTTTCCAAACACAGCAACAGCCGGAGCCCGGCATAGCCGGGCTCTTCCGATGGAGGGAATCATCCATGAGCGATAAGCGACGCGGGCTCGGTCGCGGACTTGGCGCACTCATCCCAAGTTCCGCGTCCGCAAGCGCTTCGGGTAACGGAGCAGCTCCGTCGCGCCCTGTGGATCTGTTCTTCCCTGAGGCGCGCAAGACAGCTGAGCCTGTACCGGCCGTTGAGCCCGACAAGCCTGAGCTCCACGAAACGCCTGCACGCCGGTCCGGTCGGAAGGCTTCGGCCGAGGCGGATACTGATGCCGGCGCCATGGATGGTTCGGATGCGGTGAAGTCTTCCCCTGCCAAGTCCAATGCGAAGACCGCCGCTTCCAGGATCGGTGCTTCCGAAGCTGGCGCGGGTTCTGCAAAGGCCGGGGCGGCTATGGCCGACAAGGGTGCAGCGACGTCCGAGGCCGCTCGCTCGGACAGGTCTGCCGCGGATGTACCCAAGAACGCTGCCGCTTCTGCCCAGGCTGCCGCTGCCGGGGAGAACGTAGACTCCGCTACTGCCTTGGACAACGGCGTTGATCTCGTCGAGGTGCCGGGCGTCCGTTTTGCGGAAATTCCTGTCACGGACATCCACCCAAACCGTAAACAGCCACGTTCTGTCTTCGATGAGGACGACATGGCGGAGCTCGTTCACTCTGTTCGTGAGATAGGCGTCCTCCAGCCAATTGTGGTACGTACTTCAACCGAAATGGGTGGAGAACCGTACGAACTGGTGATGGGTGAGCGCCGGTGGCGGGCAGTTCAAGCCGCCGGGCTTTCCACGATCCCCGCGATCGTCCGCGACACGACGGATGATGACCTGCTCCGTGATGCACTTCTGGAAAACCTGCACCGCAGCCAGCTGAATCCGCTCGAAGAGGCCGCTGCCTACCAGCAGCTTCTGGAGGACTTTGGCACAACGCACGAGCAGCTTGCTGACCGCATTGGCCGTTCACGTCCGCAGGTATCCAATACTCTGCGGCTGCTGAAGCTCCCGCCGCTGGTGCAGCGTCGCGTCGCCGCCAATGTGCTGTCTGCCGGCCACGCCAGGGCCCTGCTTTCGCTTCCCGACGCAGCGTCAATGGAACGCCTTGCGCAGAAGATTGTGGCTGAGGGCATGTCGGTCCGGGCCACCGAAGAAGCGGTCACCCTTCACCGCGAACCCGCGACGCCGGCGAAGAACAACATTCCCCGCCCGGGCGCACGTCACGAACGGCTGGATTATCTGGCCTCCTCGCTCTCGGACAGGCTCGACACCAACGTGAAGATCTCGCTGGGAGCACGTAAAGGCCGTGTGAGTATTGAATTCGCTAGCGTTGAAGACCTCAACCGCATCATGGACGTCCTCGCGCCGGGCGCGGAAAACTAAAGTACCTCTGTCGACAAGGGCCCGTTCAGGTGAACGGGCCCTTTTCCGTATTCGCGCGCTCTGTTTGCTTAGCGGTTTCTAGCGACGGTAATTCGGTAGATGCCGCGGTTGGGCTTTGCGCCATCTGTCTTGGTCGTGCAGTCAAGGTCAATTGAGCTGCAGCAAGATGGCTGCCGGTTAGTGAGCTACGGACCCGATTGTGGCCTTGCTGGACCAATAGAACCATGTAGGTGTAGGAGAAACCTTGCTCAGGAGTTGGGCGTATTGAGGCGACGCTCGGCGGAACTCATGTTGGCTTCGGCGGAATGAGCTCTTTCCTGCTTCATCTGGCGTTCGGCCAACCGTAACTGTCTGCGACCCCTGGATGCCGCTCTTCGTCCCGTGATGGAGCATGGGTTCGCTTGCACATGAGAACGTAAGGCGTTCCGGCGGTTCCGTAATAGCCCGCTGCTCGGCGCTTTTCGAGAAGGACTTTGCTCTAGAGCGTAGGCTTGCGCGGTGCTAGGGCCAGGGAGACGCCTGCGGTCCTTCTAGGACCTCCTGATCGTTTCTGCACTCATTCTGCCGTTTACTATGTTGCCGTCCCTTGGCGTGCGCCCTGCATGTCCTCGGTGGAGTGAAATGTGGAGGGTGTCGTCGTCCTTTTCGGCCGCGTGGCATCAGTCGTTGAGCCGGCACCGCCATCGGGGCGCTGTTTCACGTGAAACTACACGGAACCAGGCCAGCAGGGTTGCCGAACCTCCGCGCAAGCCAGCATTTCTTGGGGGCCTTGGTGTCCCCCTACTGAAACATCCGGCACGACAAGTGCCAGACTGCATTCGCTTCGGCTGTATTAGGTGCCGTCCGCACGCTCCGAACCCGGCGAGTTGATTGAAGACCGCAGAAGGATTGGAGTTCAATCTATATCCAATCTCATTGCACTGCGGCGGTAAGCAAAGCTGTCCTTAAGATGTGGTTATTACCGCATTGCCCAACAGCTGCACGCGGTGGGCGCGCAGACGTGCTCCCCCGGTTCCAATGGGCTACTCTGGCCGGTTCACGGCAATGATCTCAGCGATCACCTCGCTGTGCTCATCAATTCCGTGAGCCAAGGATGGAGGCGCGGTGGCCCCTCTAACGGCAAACCTCACGGGTGGGGAAACGCTCGCCTGTACGCGTAGGGTAGTCGGCGGCACCGCAACGCAGCGTACTGTTCTCGCCAGATGTTTCACGTGAAACGGGACAACTTCCTAGCAACACATTTGTGAACCAGGAAGAGGTCTCAGTTCTGTCGCATGCCCCCACTTCTAGCCCGGCAGCGGCCTCCAGAATCGATATCCGACGTGTCTTGGTGAGTGTTGCGCAGTAGCAGAGCACCGCCGTTCGGCCGGCTGGCAAGCCAGTGAGCGGGTGCGGCAGACTCCTCGGCGCTTGCGGCCAGGCACGTCAGCCCAGAGGCCCGAGGAGGCAGCGGTGCCATCGTCAGTAATCGTGGAACCGAGGGCCACTACGAGAACTTAGACCATAAGAGGATCGTGTGCGGCAAGTTCCGGAATTCTCCTGACCCCGCGGTCGAAGCCCCCCATGAAAGTGCGTGCCGCAGGCGATTCCCAGGCCGAAGCTAGCCTGACTGGCGGTCCTAGGTAGGCGCACTTTCAATTGGGCGAAGGCGGTTGGGGCAATACGGTCTCCTGGCCCTGACATCCGCAGACGTGCGCCCCTCTCTGCTGTCCGCTGTGGAGCTACAAATGCTCCTCTACTGTACCTCCGCTGCCCTCATCGCGAAGCGTGGGCGGAAGGGTGGTTTCACGTGAAACGTTCTGGTGCGGGTCGTTTGAATGAGCGCCGGCTGCCCGGGCAACCGCTGCCTTAAGTAGATGCTTGGGCTCGCATTGGGAGCTACGTAGCCCTTCGCGGTGAGGGTTCGGGCCCGCGGATGTGCAGAGGTCCAGACGCGCATCAGTCACGGGCACCGACGGAAGAGACCATGGCGGATCATGCAACGGTGTTTGACGGCCCCGGGCCGTGAGGGGACGGACAGAAATTGCAGGGAATGGGCCTGCGCATTCGTCCACCCCTTGTGTGCTCCCCCGGCTTACGAAATCGGATGGTGACCTGGTGATGTGCTTGTGGCTGATGCATCAGTGGCCACCACCCGGTCGGGACCATGTTTCCTGAGCTGCCACGAGAGTCGGCCTGGCTGGAGCAGTAGGCGGCCAGCCGCTGGGCGGAGGCGGATGCTGCCGCGGGACGATGTCCGTCACAGGATCGATGAGTGCTGTCGGACTGGGTGAAAAACAGGATCCCACGTTTGTTCCCACAGCCCCGCAGGAGCTGTTGATGAGCCGGTGGATAACGCTGTGGATAACTCTGTGGGTATCCGGGCGGATATCCTAGCCGCGCACTCTTCCGCGTACTGCGTGCGCTAGCTGGCTCTGACCCCAGGGGCATACTAGGGCGGGTCACGCTCGCCTAGTGTTTCACGTGAAACTGGAAGATGACGGTTCGCCCACATCATCCACTTCGCTTTCTTGGTGGGTTAGCGGCCATTCATCGAATGAAATTGGTTACCTAGACCAGTGACTTAATGCGCAAACAGGCCGCCGCGCCGGATGACCGCCTATCGGAAAACTTGATCGGCGGGCCGGTGGCGGGACGTCGCTCGAGGCCCAGCTGGTGTGAGGTCCTTCACCGGCTGCGCCCATGTGTCCGAACGCCGGAAAGATCGCTGTGGATAAGCATGTGGATAGCGCTGTGGATAAGACTGTGAATAATCTCATTGTGAGACTTCGTACATCGGCGGATGACATCCCACTGCTCACTCGCGAGTGGACCACTTCAATGCCGCCGACGGCGCTTGTGGCGACGATTTCGGACCGGGGGCAGCGGAGAATTTGCGCCCGACGCTTTTCCCCTCCGCGGCCTGGTCGAGCGAGGGCCCAAGCTAGGTGCGTCGATCTAATCACCTAGCATTTCACTGCCTTTAGATGGCTGTACAACAGGCGCTGTAGTAGGGGCCCAAGGACTCCATCCCCGACAGCTAGAGTGATCGGACCAAAACCGCCATCGTCTTCCCTTCCTTCGTCCTCGAAGGATGACTCTGGGCTGCAGTCGAAACACCCGGAGCCTGGGCCGCGCAATGGCCGGGCTCCAATCGGACGTCCTCCGTTGTCTATTGTTGGGTTCGATAGCGGCTGTCTGTACCTTCGTGCATTGGAGCTCGTACGCACGACACCAGAACAAAGGCAGTTCAGAACGAGCCCGTGGCTGCCCTTCGCACGATCACACTCGATTCTCATCCAGCTCGCCGGCCGCTGTGCCGGCCGGGTCCGAGGGCACGCGCTGCACTAAACCCGCGCCGGGAGCCTAGTAGTAGCTAGCATGGCTATACTGCGCGGTTCGACTTCCACAGTCAGGGAGGTCGGCAATTGACCCTGAAGTCTGTAGAGGACCGGGCGGTGATGACCCAGGTGGTGCGTAGAGATCAACGTTGACGTGAGCAAGCTGCATACGCATCTGTGCAAAGAGGAGAACCGGGCGGGGCCGCACCGGGCGTCCCGAACCCCAACCTGGAGCAGCCCAGCCAAGTCGGGTCCCGCAGATGGCGCAATGCGAATTCCATTGCACTCCCCGTTGTGGACCACCGTTCCGTGCCGTAGGACAGGGGCGGAGACGAGCAGTATCGTTGCCAGGCTGCGCGGGCACTGGATTCCCATCCCTCCTGCGGTCGTAGTGGTACTACGCACCCGAGGCCAGCTGCCGCCTACTCATGGTTTCACGTGAAACCCCCCAGCCTGTCCCTGCACCAGAATCGGGCGGATGCCGGAAGGTGTCGTGCAGGGTGTTCCCGGGATGCACCGTTCGCCTGACGGCGCATGTCAACCGGCATCGAACGCGACGGTATCCATCTGTATTTGATATTCCACAATAAACATCAAAGTCTGCGCGCGGTTTGGTTGGTCTCGGTATGCAGTGACGCGTCATTCTAACGACCCTTTTAGGTTGCTTGGGGATGCTAACAATGCACAGGGCTCGGGAGGGACCACCCCTAGAACTCACTCCAGGATGGGCTGCGGATACCCTCGTGCGGTTGTGCTCGCGCGTAGTCGTGCCACGATGCCTAATGCGAGTTGCGGCATTTCACTTGAAGCATTGTCATCGGGATGCGGCACACCGGCGCCGTACGGCTCAACGTTTCACGTGAAACACTGCAGACGATCCGCATGCACCGAGGAGCCGGATATCCGGGTGTCGGTTATGGCCTGGCGTCTACAGCATCAAGGCCCACCCGGGGTGACGCAGTACATTTGGCCGCTACGCCGACCGCGGGCCCGAAATCGTGAACCGCAAGTCACCGAGAACAGGCTCAGTTGGCTCCTGGTTTCGGTGCTGCGCTGCTACAGGTCCCGGCACGAGGACAAGCAGGCCTCAAGGTACCGGCGGAATCCAGGCCTCGACTTGTTTGCGCGTTGGCCCCAATTCGGCGCTACATCGCCGACAGTGCGACTGGTGCCCGCACGACGGCGGTCGGCCAGGACGCATGCCAGTTCAGGCCGTGGACCAGCGAGTAATGGCGTCGTGGGATAGAAGTTGGGTCGGATGGGGATACCAATGAGCAAGCTTCGCGTCCGGTGCGAGCATAGAAAGTCTTGCCGGACGCGAACTCTTGTGGGCGTCATGATGATGGGGTTTCGTGTCTCTGCCCCGTCTTAGGGTTCGATCGATTCAGCACGATCGTCCTTGTACAGCCGTCGTGCGGCCCAGCGGTTACGTGGCACCGTGTTCAGTGACCTGCACGGTGGCATCGGCTCATAGAGGCGTGGTTGGCGTGGTTACAGTGCTTGAGAATGAGGATAACCGCGCCCATTCTTCAGGGCACCCGCACTGCGCTTGCCCCGGACAGACTCGTCCGAGACGTTCTCGTGCACCGTGCGGCTTTGAATCCGCTGTTCGCAGATCGCAACGGTGAGGAAAAGAGGGAACGCTACGATTCCGCATGTTCCGGCTTGCGCGCGGCTGTAAGGACGCAGCACATTCGGGGGCGGTGCGCACTCCCCTGTGAGGCCACAAACCCATGCGTTCGTTAATTCAAGCACCAAAAGCCCATGTGCGCGGTCCATGTTTCACGTGAAACAGGTGCGGGCTGTGGACCGCGCCTGGCTGGCGCTTGGCGGTACGGCTGGCGGCAGGCGGGGTTTGCGGCCTTAGGTGAGGCGCGAGCGTCGTGCTCGCCCGCATTGCGGCCCTGGGGCTGGGCGGGAACGTATCAGTAACCGGGCGGCGATACGCGTGCTCAAAGGGATAAGCACTAGATGGGACGTCCGTGGTGTCGTCGGTGTCTTGCCCCAGGCTTGGGCGGCGCGCACAGAGAGGCGGGCACAACACAGGTGTCGTCCAAACGGGACCATCCCTGCCGGGGCTGGTCGCACGCCTAGGCGGCCGGTTGCACTGACGCGCGCGCGGAGCTTTCCACGTGCGTTGGTTCTCGCTTACGCTGCCCTGTTTCACGTGAAACATCTTCCTCTGTGCAGCCAGCCACGCCCGACTTTCGGGCTGTTCAGCACGAGGTGCGGTAGGGCGTCGTCGTCGAGTGGCACGAATCTGAAACGATCTCGGCACGATACGCCACGGTTTGGGGTGGCGTGTTGGCCACAAGTCGCCGATACTGCGAATGCGGACGTCTGCGGGACTCTGAGCGAAGAACGCAGTAGAACGAGATCGCAACAGGTTTCCTCCGACCAGCAGCATGCCAGGAAGCGCCCACGGGGCCCCCGAGAAGCACCTGAAGAACAAAAAGGTGGCCATCACTCCCCTAGGAGCAATGGCCACCTTTTGACGGCACCGTGACTGGCGTTGCCTGTCAGGTATCCCGTCCGGCGTTGAGGCTAGGACAGGACGTCCGCGAATTCCTTTTCGAAGAACTGCTTCGGCTTGGCCCCGATGACAGTGCTTTTCACTTCGCCGCCCTGGAACAGGTACACGGCAGGAATGGAGGTGATGCCGTACTCGGCGGCGATGGCAGGGTTGTCATCAACGTTCACCTTGACCACGTTGACCTTCTCGCCGTACTCGACGGAGATCTCATCCAGGATGGGACCCAGCTTCCGGCACGGACCGCACCATTCGGCCCAGAAGTCAACGATTACCGGCTTGTCGGCGGCGAGTACGTCACTGCTGAAGCTTGCGTCTGTTACGTCTTTTGCGTTGCTCATAACCCTTGTCTCTCTCTTGGAATGATTCTCAGCGCCGGTCAGGCGTGAAGGTCTGCGAGGTAGTGCTCAACATCGATCGCTGCGACACAGCCGGAACCGGACGCGGTGATGGCCTGGCGGTAGGTCGGGTCCACAACATCGCCGGCGGCGAAGACGCCCTTGATGCTGGTGCGGGAGCTGCGGCCCTCGACGGCAATGGTCCCGGCGTCCGTGATCTCCAGGCTCTCCTTGACAAGCTCAGTGCGCGGGTCGTTGCCGATAGCCACGAAAACTCCGGTCACGGCGAGTTCTGACTCGGTGCCGTCGACCAGGTTCTTCAGCTTCAGGCCGGTGACCTTGTCTTCGCCGAGGACGTCCTCGACGGCGGTGTTCCACACGAAGTTGATCTTCTCGTGGGCCTGCGCGCGGTCTCCCATGATCTTGGAGGCCTTGAGCGTGTCGCGGCGGTGAACCACCGTTACGGACCTGGCGAATTTGGTGAGGAAGAGCGCTTCCTCCATGGCCGAGTCGCCGCCGCCGATCACGGCGATGTCCTGGTCCTTGAAGAAGAAACCGTCGCAGGTTGCGCACCAGCTGACACCGTGGCCGGAGAGCCGCTTTTCGTTGGCCAGGCCGAGCTCGCGGTACGCCGAGCCGGTGGACAGAATGATGGCGCGGGCGCGGAAGGTCTCCCCCGTTGCGATGGTGAGGGTCTTGATGTCGCCGTCGAGATCGAGAGCGGTGACGTCCTCAAACTGGATTTCGGTGCCGAAACGCGCAGCCTGCTTTTCGAAGTTCTCCATGAGGTCCGGTCCCATGATGCCCTCAGGGAAGCCAGGGTAATTCTCGACGTCGGTGGTGTTCATGAGCTCACCGCCCGCGGTGACGGAGCCAGCCAGAAGCAGCGGCTTCAGGTTGGCACGGGCCGTGTACACGGCAGCCGTGTAGCCCGCGGGGCCGGAGCCGACGATGATGACATCACGTACTTCTGACGCGCTGTTTTCTGCGGTGCTCACTGAACGGTGAACCTCTTCCTTTGTCGATGCGCCAGCCTTCCGGCCGGCCACATGGCACAACTGATTGGCAGTGTGGAATATTCCAAACGCGTTTGCAGGCAGGCAGAAACGCCCGTGCCTGCAGGAGAACACCGCCACGGGACTTTCCACAAGGGTACCGTCTCCGGCCACCCAGGGCATGCCGGTTACGCCCCGGAGGAACATGACCGCTGAGGTAGTGCCCCTTATTGCAGGGTGTCCACTATTGGGCTGTGTCCTCGTATTGGGCTGTGTCCTCTACTGGACCTTGATCTCCGCGAGCCGCAGGCCGTAGCCAAAGCGGGTCTTCGGGGCTGCGAGCTTTGGCAGGTTCTTGATCGAGACGATGACGTACTGGGCAGTCACCGGTTCGGCCAGCGGCATGGTGAGGTCAGGCGAAGTGAAGCTGTTGGTTCCCACCTGCTTTGCACCGTCCAGCGACGGGCGGTCGTTGGTGAAGACCGTGATGTTTCCGCCCGAGGCGCCCAACTGGTTCAGCGTGATCGAGGAGACCTTGGAAGGGCTCTTGAGCTTGACCACCAGCGGGACCCCCTCGGGAGCAAGACCGCCCCAGTCCTCGGTGGCAAATTCCATGTCTGACCAGTAGCTCGCCGCGTTACCATCAGACGCCTTGCCCAGGTCGCCGTCATACGTCGAAGCGAAATCAAAGTTGCCCTGCCGGGTGATTCCCTCGATGGCCGGCGGCCCTGCCGCCGGGGCGGTGCTTTGGGTCGGGGTACCGGTACTAGGTTTGGTGGCGGCCGACGGCGGTGCGGTGGCTCCGGGGGTTGCTTCCGATTGCGGCGCACTCTTGAAGAGGCTGCCGAGGTTGGTCACGGCAAAGATGAGTCCGACGATCAGGACGGCCGCGAGAAGGCCGCCCACGAGCCAACGCATGGAACGCGGCTCCTTCTGGGGCTCGTCGTCTTCATCGTCGTAATAGTCGGCTGCGGGAGCAGCGCCGGTGCGGCCGGGAGGGAAATTGCCTGCACGGCGGTCCGGCTCGTGCGCGTCGCTGCCCTCGTCGTCATACCCGTCTTCGGGGACGTAGTCGTAGTCGTTCTCGGACCACAGCGACACCTTGGATGAGCCGCGGCCGTCGCCGGAAGCCCCCGTGGACGCTGCGGCCGCAGCACCTGCATCGGCGGCTCCACGTGCGGCCTTGCCGGAGCGGTTATTGTCGCGCTGCAGGAGCGCCTGCTCAACGTTGTCGTGCTGGACGGCCTCGTGGCCGGCGTCCTGCTCGTGGCCCCTGTCCGGCTGAACAGGCTGGGGCGCAGTGGTCTGCGGGACCCCCTGCCGGGTTCCCCGCGAAGCGGCCGCGCCGGCGGCCGCACCTGCGGCGGCCGCACCAGCGGCACCGGCGGCCGGCCCCGCGACTGGCTGGGCAGCCGGAAGCGGCGGCACAACGGGAGCCTTCCGCACCGGTGCTGTGGGTGCCTGCGCAGGCGTCTGCTGCCCGCGCCCCTGCGGACCCGGTGCCCCGTGGCTGGACGGGCCGCCGGCAGGGGCCGGGGAGGTGGCGGGGTACTGCCCGCCCGGCCCGGACTGGCCTTCGCTGTAGTTGATGTACCCGGCTTCGACCTCGTCGTCTTCGTCGTAGGTTTCGGGTTCGTGGGAGCGCGCCCGGCCGAAGATCTCGCTGCCCAGGGTGTCCGTGAAGAAGGGCTCCACGTAGGGTGGGTTGGAAGCAACCACAAGGTCCAACAGGTCAGCAGCGGACGTGTGGTTGGTGATCAGGTAGGTCGTGGCGTCGCTGACGCCAAGATCCAATATCTGTACGTTCCCGGGGCGCTCCCCCGTGGCCACTTCCCGGGCACTTTGGGCCACTTGGTCGGCGTTGTACGGGCCGGCCACCAGGATACTGACCGATCGGTTCAGCACCTGGTCCACACCGTCCAGCACCAGATCCTGGTCATGCGAGCTCAGCACTGTGGCCGTGACCTTGTAGCGGCCGCCAAGTACTGATCCGACATCGATCGGGTGGGACACGTGTTCCTCCTAGCCTGTCCGGGAAATGCTTCTGGCCCTGGCGATGCATCGCCCTGAAAGGCCTCCGGCGCACCGGCGGACCCGTGGTCTGCAACTACCTTTGTTCCCTTCGATCCTAGCCGATGCTGTGCAACGGCCGCGGAAGACGGGGCTGACCGGCTCTCTCTCCGGCTACTTTTTCTTCCTCCGCCGTGACGGGAAGTGCGGGTTCTGGCCGGGGGTGCCCTGGTAGGTCCGGCGGCCCGGGAGCGGGATCTCTCCGCGCAGGGCGTTCCCACGGGCCGTCCCGGGCACGTCCTCCTCAGGAAGGTAGGCGGCGTCGTCGTAATCTTCCGGTTGCGGCTGCGGCGCGGGCCCGGCGCGGAAGGAGGCGGAATCGAACTCGCCGGAAATCCGGGGAATCAGGCCGGTGTCCGAAGAAACCGTGGCTCGTTCCGCCGTCGGACGCTGCTGTGCAGTGCCAGCGGACGCTCCGGCGGCCGAAGTGCCGGTGGTGGCGGCAGCGGGAGCAGCCGCCGGTGTACCGGAATCCCCGCCGGAACCGCGGCCCAGCCGCCCGAGCAGCGGCCGCAGCAGATCGCGCAGCTCGGTGACGCGGAACAGCTTCAGCAGCAGCAGGTACACCGCCATCATCACAGGCCCGACGACGATGATGGTCGCCAGGGCTGCAGGCCGGCTGCTCCAGGCGAAGCCCACCGGGCTGTAGCTGCCCATCAGCCACAGCGCACCCACACCTGCAACGGCCGAGCCGAGGGCGGCGTAGCCCATCCGGATATATGAGTTGATGATCCGCGGACCGTCCAGGTGCCCCAGCAGGCGGCGCAGGAAGAAGGCGGAAACGACCACCGAGAGGATGTTCCCCGCGGTGTAAAGGACGGCGATGGCGAAAATGATCTGGTCGAACGGCAGGAACTGAATGAAGAACGCGGCCACCACATTCACCAGGGCCAGCACCAGCTGGATGTAGAACGGCGTGCGCGCGTCCTCGTTGGCATAAAAGACCCGGGACATCATGAAGTTGGCGCTCATGAACGGAGTGCTCAGCGCCAGGATGGTGAGAGTCTGCGCCAGCATCACGCCGTCCGTGCGGGCACCGCCGGAGAAGAACATGCCCAGCGGCCCGGCGAGGGCGAACAGCGCCAGCGCACCGAACACCGTTGCCACCGCCATGGTCCGCAGCCCCTGCGACAGGGCCTCGCGGAGCTCCGCACGGTTGCCGTCCTGCGAGGCGCGGGTCATCCGGTTGAACAGCACGGTGGCCAGGGAGAGCGCGATGATCGAGTGCGGGAGCAGGTACAGCTGGCTGGCCACTTCCAGGACTGCGTTGCCCGGAAGCATGTCCCCGGCGGGATCGCCGGCCTCCTGCAGCCGGAGCCGCTCGGCTCCGGGGATGGTGGCGATGCGCATCACGTACAGGAACGCGAGCTGCCCGGCTGCTGCCGTCAGGAGCGTCCACACGCTTAGTCTCGCGGCATGGCCCAGCCCCACCCCGCGCCAGCCAAAGCGAGGGCGCAGCCCCAGCTTCAGTCGGAACACCGGGATCAGGAGGATGGCGGTCTGGGAGATGACGCCGATGGTGGAGAAGCCGGCGACGAAGAACGTCTGGGACGCGCCCCAGTTGTCCAGCGAATGCCGGTTGACATTGTTGGCACCGAAGATCCAGATGAACATGCCAAGGCCGGCGATGGCCACGATGTTGTTCAGGATGGGTGCCCACATGGCCGGGCCGAAGGCGCCGTTGGCATTGAGGACCTGCGTCAGCAGCGCGTAGAGGCCATAGAAGAAGATCTGCGGCAGGCACCAGAAGGCGAAGGTAACAGCCAGTGCCTTTTGCTGCGGCGAGTAGCCCTGGGTGGTGAGTTCGATGACGGCCGGCGCGAGCAGCGTAACCAGCAGGGTCAGGGACAGAAGCACGAGAACTGCCAGCGTGAGCAGCCTGCTGATGTAGTCCGCTCCCCTGTCCGGAGCCTTGCTGGCTTTGATGATCTGCGGGACCAGCACGGCGTTGAACACCCCGCCGGCCACGAGCAGGAAGATCAGGTTGGGCAGGTTGTTGGCGTTGATGAACGTGTCATTAACCGTCGAGCCCAGGCCCAGCGCCGCGCCGAGCATCCAGGTCTTGCCGAATCCCAGCACACGGGACACCAGCGTCCCGGCAGCCATGATGGCGCTGGAACGGGCCTCACCGGGCTGCGCGGCACTGGAGGCTGCCTCGCTGGCGGGCGTCACGCCGGGCGGTGTTTCGCCCGGCTGCGCGGGCTGGTCGGAGGACGGATTGGCTGCTGACATCGTCTTCATCGTCTCACCTGGGCGCTGATATCGCGGCACGCAAGGGGGTATCCGGCAGGCATTGCCGGACGGTCAGAGGTGCTCTGGAAGTACTTCGCGTGCCAGGTCGGCGATGCGGCGTTCATTGGGGAACGAAAGCTTGCGCGCAAGCTCGTGGATGGGAACCCAGGCAACATCAACCGCTTCCTTGTCAGGATCGTTTTCGATGGTGAGTTCACCGCCGGTGGCGCGCAGCAGGTAGTGGTGCACCGTCTTGTGGACGCGGTGCCCGCTGACGGTAAACCAATAATCGATGCTGCCCAGCGGGGCCAGAATGTCACCGTCGATGCCGGTTTCCTCGGCAATCTCACGGACCGCGGCTTCCTCGTTGTTCTCCCGGCCCTCGGGGTGGCCCTTGGGCAGGCACCACTCCAGCCGTCCGCCCCTGTTAAGGCGGGCAATAATCGCTACCCTCAGTTCGTCGTCGGACGTGTCCACCACGACGCCTCCGGCGGAGGCCTCCTCGACGGTGGGGAGCGAGGCCGGGGCCGAGTGCGGTGCAGGCGCGACGTGGGCACCGATTGCCGACGGCAACGGTGGGTTCGTCCTCCTGCCGGGAGCGCTCGGTACTGGATGGGCCATGCAGTCCACTCTAACGACTCTTGCCCCGCCGTGATGACCGGGACATGGCTTCCGGGTGGACTGCATGTGACGGGCTTTGCCGGCACCGTCGCACAATGACGGGATTTGGTGCGGTGGGGGTTGGTTTTCTGACAAGCTTAAGTAACTATGGCGCACGCACATCAAAAGACTGATCTTCACACCGTTGACTTCCAGGTGGACCCGGTGGTGCTGGAGCTCGGGCAGCGGTTCGTGGACGCCGGTCATGAACTATCGCTCGTCGGCGGCCCGGTCCGGGACCTCTTCCTGGGCCGCACCTCCCCCGACCTCGATTTCACGACGGATGCGACGCCGGACCAGACGGTGGCGCTGATCAAGAAGTGGGCGGACAACTTCTGGGAGATCGGCCGCGCCTTCGGAACCATCGGCATGCGCAAGGCCGGCTTCCAGATCGAAATCACCACCTACCGTGCCGAAGCCTATGACCCCGAGTCCCGGAAGCCCGTGGTGGCCTTTGGTTCCTCCCTCACGGACGACCTGCTGCGCCGCGACTTCACCATCAACGCCATGGCCTTGCGGCTGCCTTCGCTGGAACTGGTGGACCCTTTCGGCGGAGTCCGCGACCTGCACGCCTCCGTGTTGGCCACCCCGGGCGCTCCCGAGGCATCCTTCTCCGACGATCCCCTGCGGATGATGCGGGCCGCGCGGTTTGCATCCCAGCTGGGGGTGTCCGTGCGGGACGACGTCCGCGTCGCCATGACCCGGATGGCCGAGCGGATCAGCATTATCTCGGCCGAGCGCGTCCGCGATGAACTGGTCAAACTCGTGTGCGGGCAGCATCCCCGCGTGGGCATCGACCTGCTGGTGAACACCGGCCTCGCCGAGTTCGTGCTGCCCGAGGTGTCCGCGCTCCGGCTCGAAGCAGACGAACACCACCGCCACAAGGACGTCTACCAGCACTCCCTCCAGGTCCTGGAGCAGGCAGCTGCGCTGGAGACTGATTCCGACGGTGCCGTCCCCGGCCCTGACTTTGTCCTGAGGTTTGCGGCGCTGATGCACGACGTCGGGAAGCCGGCTACGCGCCGGTTCGAACCGGGCGGTGCGGTCAGCTTCCGCCACCACGACATGGTGGGGTCCAAACTGACGACGAAGCGGATGAAAAACCTGCGCTTCGACAACGACACCATCAAGGCGGTGGCCCGCCTCGTGGAACTGCACATGCGTTTCTACGGCTACGGCGATGCCGGCTGGACCGACTCGGCTGTGCGCCGTTACGTGACTGACGCCGGGCCCCTGCTGGAGCGCCTGCACCGCCTCACCCGCTCCGACGTCACCACCCGCAACCAGCGCAAAGCTGACCGGCTGTCCTTTGCCTACGATGACCTCGAATCCCGGATTGCGGCCCTCCGCGAGCAGGAATCCCTGGACGCGGTCCGTCCGGACCTGAACGGCGCCGAAATCATGGCACTGCTGGACCTCAAGCCCGGGCCCGTCGTGGGCAGGGCGTACAAGTTCCTGCTGGAGGAACGGATGGAAAACGGCCCGCTGGACCCTGCCGACGCCGAGTCCCGGCTCCGGGCCTGGTGGGCTGAGCAGCCCGAAGCCGTTGCCCTTGCGACATCTGAGTCCCCCGACTCTCCCGCCGACGTCGAATCTTCCCTAACCGAGGAGTCCAAGTGAACGCCGCCAACATCGCCCGACCCCAGCTCTGGATCCTGCGGCACGGTGAAACCGAATGGTCCAAGAGTGGCCAATACACCGGGCTGACGGACCTGCCCCTGACGGTGGAGGGCGAGCAGCAGGCGGTCGAGGCGCGCAGGATCCTCGACAGCGTTGATTTTGATCTGGTCCTGACCTCTCCGCTGCGCCGCGCCCGGCGCACCGCGGAACTCGCCGGTTTTCCGGATGCCGTCCACGAACCGCTGGCCGTGGAATGGGACTACGGCGACTATGAGGGCATCAGCTCGGACCTGATCCGCAAGGACAACCCTGACTACCTGATCTGGACGCACGGGGTTCCCAACGGCGAGAAGCTGCATGATGTGGCTGCCCGGGCAGACAAGATCGTGGCCCGGGTCCTGGAGTCAGGGCTGGACAATGTCCTGATTGTGGCCCATGGCCACTTTTCCCGCATCCTCACCGCCCGCTGGCTCGAACTCGAACCTGAAGAGGGACGGCACTTCATTCTGGGAACAGCAAAAGTTTGCACCCTGGGCTGGGATAAAAGAACACCCGCCATTGTCCGCTGGGGCCTGTAAAAAGCGCCTTTTGCATTTGTTTTTCGAATTTTCGGAAAATAAGTAGTCAACCAGATGATTCCTGGTGTACTTTTATTCCAGACCCCAGAGCGATCCGCCAGGGTCACGGCGCACGTTGTCCGGCCAAGCAGCCGGCACCGGCAGAGCAGAAAAGGAGGTTGGGAAAATGATTACTTTGACTAGCGGATGGAAGATGACCATTGCCGCGTTCCCGGCCTTCATTGCTGACCCGCGCCCTCTTCACGGACTCGCCCGAGCATAATTCTGACGGCCCTGCCGCCCTCCCACATGTGATGGGCGGGCAGGCGGGCCAGTGGCAGGCAAATCTGCCTCTTTCCCAGGAACTCTGACCCCCGGCGGTCTGCCGTAGCGGAACCACGCGGTTGCGCAGCTCCCCCATAGTTCGGAACCCTGCTTCCTGTTGGGCTTGCCGCGCTGCCGTTTCGTGGGCCAATGCCGCTTTTTCGCATTCCATTTCCTTACCGAGCATTTCTTTGCCTTTTTGCGGCCATTTCTTTGCATCCCGAATGGCTCTAATTGCCGTGCCCGGATTCTTTTCATCACTTTCTGAAGGGAGGTGAAAAACTATGCTCCGCAAACTACAGGAGGTTCTCTCCGACCGTGGTTCCAGCGGTGACGCCGGCCTTTCCGGCGCCGATGCAGCATCTGTCCAGCAATCACAGTTCGACGGCCGGCTGCTGGACCAGAACCGGGAGGACGTCTACGTGCTCATGCATCAGCAGATGAGCGGTATGCGCTGAACCGCAGGCCAGGGACCCACCGGTAAGCTCGAGACCATGCAGGAGACACAGCCGCCGCCCGATCGAAAGCTCGCGCGCCTGGTGGTGCCGAGCCGCAGCGACCGGCTCCTGCGCAACTTCACCGAGCTCATCGGAGGGCCCCTGGGCCAGCGGTCTGCCCCTGGGGTGGTCGCGCCCGGCTTCTTCACAGTGGAACGTGTGCTGATCATCCTGACCGTGCTCGCCGCCCTCGCTGCGATCGCCGTCAAGGATTACTGCCGGGTGAACGGCTGGGAGACGCCGTCACAGTTCTACGCGACCTGCTATTCGGACTTCCCGGAACTGTTCCGCAACCGGGGCCTGGGCGACGGAGCCTTTCCGTTTTTCACACCGGACGCCTTTTTCGAGTATCCGGTCCTGATGGGACTGATTGCCGGCATCACGGCCCGCCTCGTGCCCGGCGAGGGAGCCACCGACGCCCGCATCCTCGGCTACTTCGATGTCAACGCCACCCTGATTGCCGCCGTCTGGATTGTCACCGTGCTGGCCACGGCCCGCATGGTCCGCCGGCGGCCCTGGGACGCGACCATGGTGGCCCTGGCTCCGGGCATCGTCCTCGCCGGAGTGATCAACTGGGACATGTGGGCTGTGGCAATGCTGGCCCTCGGCATGTACTTCCTCTCCCGGGAGCGGCTGGTCCTGGCCGGCGTCCTGATCGGCCTGGGGACTGCCACCAAGCTCTATCCCGTCCTTGTCTTCGGCGCCATCTTCCTGCTGGCCCTGCGCACAGGGAAGATCCGGGCCTTCCTGGTCCCGGCAGCGTCCGCCGCTGCGGCCTGGCTCGCCGTCAACCTGCCCATTGCCGCGCGGGACCCGGCCGGCTGGAAGTACTTCTTCGAGTTCACGCAGGACCGTCCCGCCGGCTACAGCTCGCCCTGGTTCGCATACAACCTGGTGGCCGGGCGGGTGCGCTGGGCGCTCCTTACTCCGGAGGCCATCAACACGCTGGCCCTGAATGTGTTCCTGCTTGCGTGCGTCCTCATTGCGGTCCTGGCCCTGACCGCCCCGCAACGGCCGCGGATTGCGCAGCTGACCTTCCTGATCGTGGCGGCCTTCATCCTCACCAACAAGGTCTACTCACCCCAGTTTGTCCTGTGGCTGGTGCCGCTGCTCGCCCTCGCCCGGCCGAAGTGGCGTGACTTCCTGGTCTGGCAGGGCATCGAGGGGCTGCACTGGGCCGCCATCTGGATGTATCTTGGCCAAGTGACCAGCGGCGGCGTATCACAGCACAACATCGACATGCCCTACTACATCCTGGCCGTCGTCGCCCATATGCTCGCAACTGCATATATCATGCTGCGGGTCGCCTGGGACATCTGGGACCCCCGCTACGATCCGATCCGGCGGCACGCGATGGACGACCCACACGGCGGTCCCTTCGACAACGCACCGGACAAGGTGCGGATCGATCTGCTCCGTCCCTCCGCGTCTCTCGTTCCGTGGCGGACGGTGGACCGTGATGCCTGACGTCGCCGTCGTTGGTTCCGGACCTAACGGACTCGCCGCCGCCGTCGTCATGGCGCGGGCGGGACTCAAAGTGCATGTGTATGAGGCCGCGGACCAGCTCGGCGGGGGATCCCGGACGTCCCAGGTCATAGAGGAAGGGCATTGGCACGACGTCTGCTCCGCCGTTCACCCCATGGCGCTGGCCTCGCCCTTTTTCCGGGCCTTCGAACTGGCGCGGCGGGTGGACCTGCGGCTTCCGCCGGTGCAGTTCGGCTCCCCGTTGCACGGTGGCCGCTCGGCCCTGGCGTACCGGTCGCTCGACCGTACCGCCGACGAGTTGGGCCGGGACGGCCGCGCCTACCGCAGGCTCATCGCTCCGCTGGTGCGGCACATTGACGGGATTGTGCAGACCACGTCCGACCAGCTGCTGAGGGTTCCCGCCCACCCGCTGGCCGCCGCCGTTCTGGGTCTGCGGACCCTTGAGCAGGGATCCCCGACGTGGAATTTACGGTTCCGCGAGGACCGGGCGCCCGCCCTTGTCAGCGGTGTGGCAGCCCACGTCGTGGGGCGCCTGCCGTCACTGTCCGGGGCGGGGGCCGGCCTGTTACTCAACGCTTTGGCGCACAGCGGGGGCTGGCCCATTCCAGTGGGCGGATCGTCTGCGATCGCCGAAGCGATGGCCACAGACATCGAAGCCCACGGCGGCGTCCTGCAGACGGGATTCCGCGTCACGTCGCTGGCGGAGCTCGAGCCGGCGAAGGCGGTGCTGCTGGACGTTGCGCCTCCCGCGCTTTCACGCATCGCCGGCAGCCGCCTGCCCGCCTCATACCGCCGCACGCTGGAGTCCTTCCGGTTCGGCAACGGTGCGTGCAAAGTGGACTTCATCCTGTCAGGGCCCGTGCCGTGGACAGCTGCGGGACTGGCAGGGGCCGGAACGGTGCACGTGGGGGGCACCCGGGCGGAGATGGCCGAGGCGGAGAACGCCGTGTCCCAGGGCCGGCATCCGGAGCGTCCCTACGTCCTGGTTTCGCAGCCATCAGTCGTCGACGCCGGCCGCGCGCCGCAGGGCAGACACATCCTCTGGACCTACTGCCATGTCCCTGCGGGGTCCACGGTGGACATGGGCCAGGCCGTCATGGACCAGCTGGAACGCTTCGCGCCCGGGTTCCGTGACCTGGTGGTGCGGCACAAGGTGACGACGGCGGCCGAACTGGCCGCCTACAACGAGAACTACGTCGGCGGCGACTTCAGCACCGGCCTCCTGGATCCCCGGGGCCTGGTCCAGCGTCCGGTCGTTTCGCCCGTTCCATGGCGCACTCCCGCGCGCGGCATATATCTCTGCTCCTCCTCGACGCCGCCGGGACCGGGCGTCACCGGCATGCCCGGGTACCACGCGGCGAAACACGCGCTCAACGACGTATTTGGGCTGGACGTCCCTGCCCTTGGCCTCTAGCCGGTGTTTCTCCCGCAAGCCCGAATGGGTGTTGCTGTGGCGTGGCTCGCGCCGGGCGGCCGCCGGGGGATAATAACGCGGTGGGGAACACTAAAAAACTTTCACTTGTCCTTGCTGGTCTCATACTCAGCGGCTCACTGGCGGCCTGCGACGACGGCCGCGGCGGCGCAGAAGCAGCTGCGAAGCAGCTAGCCTCCGCCGTCGCCGGCCTGGACCTCCGCCCGGTGGCCTTCGACGGCCGCGACTCGGCGGTGGCCAACGACCAGCTCAACCAGGTCTTCAAGGCGCTGGCACCGGCCAAGCCCTCCGTCGAAGCGGGCGAGCTGACGCTCGACGGGGACACCGCCCACATCCCGCTGAACTACAGCTGGAAGATTTCCACCGGCGAATGGAAGTACACCGTCTCAGCCGACCTGCGGAAATCCGGGGACAAGTGGCTTACCGTCTGGTCGCCCGGGCTACTCGTCCCCAACCTGGCCGAAGGGGAGATTCTCAGCAAGGCCACTCAGTCGTCTCCGCGCGCCGACATTCTCGGTGCCGGCAACCAGAAGCTCGTGACGTTGCGCCCGGTGGTCAAAGTTGGCATTGACAAGCCACAGCTGGCCGGCGCCGATGCCGCGGATTCCGCCACCAAGCTCGCCAAGCTGGTGGGCGTGGATCCCGCGGCCTACGTGCAGCAGGTGGAGGCGTCCGGCGCGGAAGCGTTCGTTCCGGCCATCACCCTGCGCAACACCAGCGACCGCGCCGTGACCGATGCCGAGATCGAAGCGATTCCGGGGGGCCGGGCCATCCCGGACGAACTGCCGCTCGCACCGACACGGAACTTCGCCCGGGCTGTCCTCGGCACGGTAGGCGAAGCCAGCGCCGAGCAGATTGAAAAGTCCAACGGGACCCTGACCGCCGGTGACGTGATCGGCACCGGCGGACTCCAGCAGCAGTACGACGCCCAGCTCCGCGGCACGGACGGCACCGTCGTCCGGGTGCAGCGCGCCGATCTGACCCGGGAAGAGATCCAGGCCGCACCCACGGACCCCAGGCGCACCGTCTTTGAGGTGCAGGGCGTTCCCGGCACGCCGTTGCAGACCACCCTCGACACGAAGCTGCAGCAGCTCGCCGAGGACACCCTGGCCGACATCAAGCCGGCGTCCGCCATCGTGGCGATCCGGCCGTCCACGGGAGCGGTTCTGGCCGCCGCATCCGGACCCGGAAGCAACGGCTACAACACCGCCATGCTCGGCCAGTACGCGCCGGGATCCACCTTCAAGGTGGTGGACTCCCTCGCAATGATGCGAAACGGGTTCACCCCCGATTCCACCGTTGAATGCACGCCCACGCTCACCGTCGACGGCAGGAAATTCAAGAACGCCGAGGGCTATCCCAAGGACTCCCTCGGATCCGTGACCCTGCGTGACGCCTTCGCACACTCCTGCAACACCGCCTTCATTGCCGCCCGGGACAAGGTCACCCAGGCCCAGCTCGAGTCGGCCGCCACCTCACTCGGGGTAGCCGTGGAGGCTCCCAAGCTGGGCGCCGAGGCGTTCCTTGGCTCAGTTCCCGGCGAGGCTGAGGGTACCGAACACGCGGCAGCAATGATCGGCCAGGGCCGGGTGCTGATGTCACCGCTGTCAGCAGCCGTGATGGCAGGCTCGGTGGCCAAGGGCTCGCCCGTGTCCCCGGTCTTGGTGGAGGAGACGGCTCCGGCAACGTCGTCGGCCAGCCCGGCGCCGACCCCGGAAGGTTCCGCCCCGTCGTCGACCGTCACAGCTGAAGCCCCGGCCAAGACCGCCCAGACGCCCGTCACCAAAGCCGAGGCCGCGGCCCTCGCAGACATGATGCGGGCGGTGGTGACTTCCGGCCACGCCGGGTTCCTGGCCGAGGTCCCCGGCGAACCCGTGGGCGCCAAAACGGGAACCGCTGAGTTCGGCAACGACAACCCGCCCAAGACGCACGCCTGGATCATCGCCGTGCACGGGGACTTGGCGGTTGCCGTTTTCGTTGAGGACGGCGGCCTCGGCGCCACCACCTCCGGCCCGCTGCTGAAGGAGTTCCTGACCGCCGCCGGCTGACGCTTCGCGCATCCACCTCCAGCCGGAGTTTTTGTCCACTTGTCGCGACTTTAGGGCCCTTTTGGGCACGATATCTGGACAAAAACTCCGGCGGGCGGGGCGTGGGAGAATTGCCCGGTGGCCCATATTGACGTTTCCGGCATTGACTACTTCCTCTCCGATGGCACCCAGCTGCTCAACGGGGTGACCTTCAAGGTCCCGGATGGCACCAAGACGGCGCTCATCGGTCCCAACGGCACGGGAAAAACCACCCTGTTCCGCATCATCTCCGGGGACCTGACCCCGGACGAAGGCGTGATCGGCCGCTCCGGAAACATGGGCATCATGCGTCAGTTCGTGGGGCAGGTCCGGGACGACTCCACAGTCCGCGACCTCCTCCTATCTGCCGCACCGCCGGCGCTGGCGGACGCCGCCCGCGCCGTGGATGAGGCGGAGCTGGCCATGATGGAGCACGACGACGAGCCCACCCAGATGCGGTACGCCCAGGCGATCGTCGACTGGGGAGACGCCGGCGGGTACGACGTCGAAACCGTCTGGGACGAGGTGTGCATGGCCGCTCTGGGCCTGCCCTTTGATCGCGCGCAGCACCGCCGCGCGTCCACGCTGTCCGGCGGCGAGCAGAAGCGCCTGGTGCTGGAGGCCCTCTTTGCCGGCCCCGATGAACTCCTGCTCCTCGACGAACCGGACAACTACCTCGACGTCCCGGGAAAGCGCTGGCTCGAGGACAAGCTCAACGAATCGAAGAAGACAGTCTTCTTCATCAGCCACGACCGGGAGCTGCTGAACAACGCCGCCGGCCGCATCGTCACGCTTGAACCCGGCATCAACGGGGCCGGGGCCTGGATCCACGGCGGTGGTTTCGGGTCCTACGTCGAGGCACGGGCGGACCGTAACGCGCGATTCGAGGAGCTGCGGAAGCGCTGGGACGAGGAGCACGCAAAGCTCAAGGAACTCGTCAACATGTACAAGAACAAGGCCGCCTTCCGCTCGGACATGGCCAACCGCTACCACGCAGCCCAGACCCGCCTGGCCAAGTTCCTTGAGGTCGGCCCGCCCGAAGCCCTGCCCATCGAGCAGAACGTCCAGATGAGGCTCAAGGGCGGCCGCACCGCCAAGCGCGCCATCGTCGCCGAAAAGCTGGAGCTGACCGGCCTCATGAGGGCCTTCTCCACCGAGATCTGGTTCGGGGACCGGGTGGGCGTGCTGGGCTCCAACGGCTCCGGCAAGTCGCACTTCCTGCGGCTGCTCGCCACCGGCGGCACGGACCCGGAGCGGGAACACCTGCCGGTGTCCGACGTCGAAATCGCCGAGGTGCCCCACGAGGGCACCGTGAAGCTTGGCGCCCGTATCCGTCCCGGGTTCTTCGCGCAGACCCACGTCCGGCCCGACCTGATGAACCGCACCCTGCTCGAAATCCTGCATCGCGGCGACGAGCACCGTTCCGGCCTGGGCCGCGAAGCCGCCGCCGGTGCCTTGGATGGCTACGGCCTCGCCGGGCAGTCGGAACAGAAATACGAATCCCTCTCCGGCGGCCAGCAGGCGCGTTTCCAGATCCTGCTGCTGCAGCTCTCCGGTGCCACGCTGCTCCTGCTGGACGAGCCCACCGACAACCTCGACCTGCATTCGGCCGAGGCGCTGGAGCGGGCCATCGACCACTTCGAGGGCACGGTCCTTGCCGTCACCCACGACCGCTGGTTCGCGCGCACCTTTGACCGTTTCCTGGTCTTCGGCTCCGACGGCAAGGTGTACGAGTCCGCCGAACCCGTCTGGGACGAGAAGCGGGTGGAGCGCGCCCGCTAAGAGCGTTGGTGGTTGGCTAGAGTTGTCGAATGACCTCAACCCAGCAGCTCGCCGGCCGGCAGGTCTCCGCCGCCGCCCTGGCAACGTTCATCATCTTCGGTGCCAACGGCCTGGTCTTTGCGAGCTGGGCAGCCCGCATCCCGGCCGTCACGGAGATCCTGCACATCTCGTCGGGCCAGATGGGGACCCTTCTGCTGTGCACCGCCGTCGGCTCGCTGATTGCGCTTCCCACCGCCGGTCACGTCATCAACCGGATCGGCACCGCTAACACCGTCCGGGCCAGCGGCTTCCTGGCGGCGCTGGCAGGCGTTGGAATCGCCGCGTCACTGCTCGCTGAGTCGGTGCCCGGAACCGCCGCCTCGCTCTTCTTCTTCGGCATCGGCATCGGGCTGTGGGACGTGTCCCAAAACGTTGAGGGGGCCGACGTCGAGCACCGGCTCCGCAAGACGGTCATGCCCAAGTTCCACGCGGCCTTCAGCGGCGGAGCCTTCCTGGGTGCCCTGATCGGCGCAGGCCTGTCCGGTCTGGGGGTTGGCCTGCCGCAGCACCTGCTGGTCATCGCCGTCTCGGTAGCCGTGCTGACGTTCGTTGTCCCCCGCTACTTCCTCCCCCACACCGCCCCTGAACAGCCCGCCGACGGCGAAGCCAAGGTGGCCCGCGGGCCCTCGGCTTGGCGGGACGGCCGCACCCTGCTGATAGGCGTGGTGGTCCTCGGTGCCACCCTGACCGAGGGGGCAGGCAACGACTGGATCGCAAAGGCCTCCGTGGACGGCCTGGGGACCCCCGAGTCCACCGGCGCCCTGCTTTTCGCACTCTTCGTGCTGGCCATGACCGCCATGCGCTTCTTCGGCGGCACCGTCATCGACAAGTACGGCCGGGTGGCAGTGCTCCGGGGAAGCATGGCTGCCGCCGCGGCCGGCCTATGCCTGTTCGTGTTCGCCGGAAACCTCTGGCTGGCTGCTGTTGGCGCTGCTCTGTGGGGAGTTGGGGCCGCCTTGGCGTTTCCGATGGGGATGTCGGCCGCCGCGGACGATCCCCGGCACGCGGCGGCCAGGGTGTCGGTGGTGTCCACCATTGGCTACGTCGCCTTCCTGGCCGGTCCCCCGCTGCTGGGCTACCTCGGGGACCTGACCGGAATCCGCCTGGCATTGCTGGCCATCGGTGTTCCCATCCTGCTCGCCCTGCTGCTCGCCGGCGCCGCCAAGCCCCTTCCGGTCAGGGAATGATCTTCCGGAAAGAAATCGGCGGTGGCGCGAACACACCGCTGTACCGGGCGGTAGGGTGGGGAAATGCGACGAATGCTGCGCCGCGGGCCCGGCTGGGTCGCTGTCCTCGACCGCACGATGATGCGGGCCGTCTCCGGCCTTCCCGGCGGGCACCATGACACATTTTTCCGGCGGCTCTCGGCTTCGGCCAACAAGGGAAAGCTCTGGTTTGGCGTAGCGGCCGTGGCCGCTGCCATTCCGGGACGCACCAGGCGCGCCGCAGTTCACGGCTTGCTGGCACAGGGTGTTGCCTCCGCCGTGACGAACCTCGTCTTCAAAACACTGCTTCCGCGCGCCCGGCCCCTGCCTGAGCATTTGCCGGTCTTTCGCTTCGTTCATCCCCAGCCCACCAGTTCCTCCATGCCGTCAGGCCACTCGGCTTCAGCGGTGGCGTTCGCCTTGGGCACCGGAATGGTGCAGCCGGTGCTCGGAGCCCTCGTGGCCCCCGTGGCCGCAGGCGTCGCATACTCCAGAGTGCATACAGGAGCCCACTGGCCATCGGATGTGCTGTTTGGTTCCGCGATCGGAGCCGGCGCAGCTCTTGTGACGAGGAAATGGTGGCCGGTGCGGCCGCCCATGCCTGCCACCTCGAGGCGTCGGGTTGAGGCGGCCAGACTCCCGAACGGGGAGGGGCTGAGCATCGCTGTGAACACCCTCGGCGGGTCCTTTACCGAGGAAACCGCAGCAGCGCTGCAAGAGGTATTCCCGTCTGCGCATATAACTCTCATGGCGCCCGAGGACGACGTTGCCCACCGGATGGCGGAGGCAGCAACCGTTCCGGGCATCCGGGCGCTCGGAGTGTGGGGCGGGGACGGAACTGTGGGCACCGCCGCGGCAGCCGCCGTCGAGCATGATCTTCCGTTGCTGGTGCTGGCCGGTGGAACCCTCAACCACTTCGCCCGTGACGTCGGCACGCCCTCCCTGGTGGAGGCGGTAGCTGCAGCGGAAAGCGGCGAAGCGGCGCTGGCTGACGTGGGCGCCGTCGCCGTGGAACGCGGACTGGCGGACGATCCGGAAAAGGTGGAGCTCATCATGCTCAACACCGCGAGCATCGGGCTGTACCCGAATTTGGTGCGGCGCCGCGAACAGCTGCAGCCCGCCCTGGGGAAGCCCCTCGCCGGCGTCGTTGCGATGTTCCGGACCTTCGCCGCGGAGAAGCCGATCACACTGATCGTCAACGGTGTCCGGCACAGGCTCTGGATCATGTACCTGGGCCGGGGCCGCTACTACCCGCGGGACCACGCCCCGCTCGTCCGGCCGGTGCTGGACGACGGCGTGCTCGACGTCAGGATGATGACTGCCGACGAGTCATTCGCCCGGCTGCGCATGCTGTGGTCCGTGCTGACCGGTACGGTGGCGACCTCCCGGATCACACACCTCGCCGAGGCCACCCGAGTCCGCGTGGAGTGCGGCACCGCCCCCATGGTGCTTGCGGTGGACGGTGAAGCCATGCCCGGGGTCCGGGCCGCCGAGTTCACCCTGAAGCGGGCCGCCCTGTGTTACTACTCACCCGGGGAAGACCGCTGAGCGCCTCATCCCACCGGATGACGCCCGGAAACCCTGATTGGCCCCTGAATCATCCCTGAGACCGGCGAATTCGGCAGGCGGCCTAGGTAGCGTGGAACGTGCACACCAGACAGTACGCCAGCAGCTATGCAAAGGAAAGCTTCCATGATTGAGGCAGAAGGCCTGACAAAGGTCTACGGCGACAAAACCGCCGTCGGCGGCGTCAGGTTCACCGTCCAAGCCGGCCAGGTCACCGGCTTCCTGGGACCCAATGGGGCCGGAAAGTCCACCACCATGCGCATGATCATGGGCCTGGACACCCCGACGGCGGGAACCGTCACTGTCAACGGTGTCCCGTTCGCCCGGCACGCGGCACCGCTGCGCGAAATCGGAGCGCTGCTCGACGCCAAGGCCGTCCACACCAGCCGCTCAGCGTATAACCACCTGCTGGCCATGGCCGCCACGCACAGCATCCCGCGGAAGCGGGTGCACGAGGTCATTGATATGACGGGCCTCGCGGACGTGGCCCGGAAAAAGGTCAAGGGCTTCTCCCTTGGCATGGGCCAGCGGCTGGGCATCGCCGCCGCGCTCCTGGGCGACCCGCAGACCATCATCCTGGACGAACCCGTCAACGGCCTCGACCCGGAAGGCGTCGTCTGGGTGCGCAACCTGGTCAAGTACCTGGCCTCCGAGGGGCGCACGGTGTTCCTGTCCAGCCACCTGATGAGCGAGATGGCCCTGACCGCCGACCATCTGATCGTGATCGGCCGCGGAAAGATCATCGCCGACGCTCCCATCAAGGACATCATCACCGGCAAGGGCCACAGCCGGACACGGGTGCGCTCGGACCAGCCCGACAGGCTCATGCAGGTCCTCGCCGGAACCGGGGTCTCGGTGGAGCTGCAGGACCACGAGCTCCTTGAGGTCACGGGCCTGGACCCGCGTCAGATTGCCCGGAGCGCCCTGGACAACCAGGTTCTGATCTACGAACTCACCCCGCTCCAAGCGAGCCTCGAAGAGGCCTACATGGAGCTGACCAAGGACGAGGTCGAATACCACTCGCTGATCACCACGGGGGCCCCGGTTCCCGCCCAGTCCGGAGGCAACTGACGCCATGAGCACCTCGATTTCCACCCAGCCCGCCGCCGGCCCCGGCCGCGCCGCCACTCGCAACGCAGCTGGCCCGGGGCCCGGTCCAAGCTTCTTCCGCGTCCTGAATTCGGAGTTCATCAAGTTCCGCACGCTCCTGTCCACCATCATCCTGCTCGCTTCGACGGCCGTCGTCATGGTTGGCTTTGGCGCCCTGTCCGCCTGGGGAACCGGCCAGTTCGCGGACCAGGCCGCCTCCGACCCCGAAGCGGCTGCCGCGATCGCGGCACAGGGCGGCGACCTCGCCGTCACGGTGCCCACCTCCGGCGTATCCTTCGCGCAGCTGATCCTAGGCTCCTTGGGCGTCCTGCTGATGAGCTCGGAGTTCACCACCGGCATGGCCCGCTCCACCTTCGCTGCCGTACCCAAGAGGCTGCCGGCGTTCGTCGCCAAGCTCGTGGTGGTGGTCGTCAGCGCCTTTGTCCTGACGGCGGTGTCCACCTACATTGCCGGCCTGGTGGCGGTGCCGATCCTGGGCAACTTCGACCTCAAGCTCGACCTCGCCAGCTCGCAGTCCGTCAAGCTGCTTCTCGTCACCAGCGCCTACGTGGCCGCGGTGGCCGCAATCGGCATGGCACTCGGCACTCTGCTCCGGAACTCAGCAGGCGGCATCATGTCCCTCGTGGGCCTGTTCTTCGTGGCACCGATCGCGTTCCAGCTCATTCCGGGTGACTTCTTCGAGGAGGCCCGCAAGTACCTTCCCGGCAACACGATCAACCCGCTGACGGCCGTGGAGCACGTTCCGGACACGCTCGAAGTCTGGCAGGCGGCCCTTGTACTGGGCGGCTGGGTGGTAGTGCCCGTGGTCCTGGCCATGATCCTGCTGAAGAAACGGGACGTCTAGCCGCACCGAGGTTTCTGCCCATGATGAATGCCGTTCCGGTGAAGGACGCGCCAACCACCCGGGCTGACGCGTCCTTTGCCGAGCTTGCTGCCCGACGGCGGGGCCGGGTCCGGCGCTACCTGTACCGGCGTCCGCGCGTCATGGATGCCGTGGTCGTGGCCTGCTATGCGGTGCTGGTCGTTCCAACCGTCATTGACGCCGTAAATGCGGGCAGGTGGGCAGCGATCGGGCTGCTCGCCACCGTTGCGCTGTCCCTGTTCCTGCGGCGCCGGCGCCCGGTGGCCGTGGTGGTGTTCATCGCGTTGGCCGAAGTTGGTGTGACCCTGCTTCATCCGTGGGGATCCAACGTGTCGGCAGGGCTGTGGTTCTCGCTCTACGCCGTGGCCGTGGTGCACGCGCGCCGCTTTGCCCTGGTCACGATGGCCGTGGCCTCTGTGCCGCTGGCAATGCTGTACTTCCTGGCCGCGGCGGGGCCGCTCGAGCGGGAACTGCCCAGAACTCCCTCCTCGCCCGAGGAGTTCCGCCTCGTGACCAGCATTGCGGCGGGCACCAGCATCGTATTCTCCAACATCATCGCCACCGGAATCGGCATCTCCGTCCGGCAGCGGCGGGAGCACGAGCAGGAAACTGCAGCGTGGGCCGCCCAGGCCGCCCGCCTGGGCTCTGTCGACGAGCGCAACAGGATTGCCCGGGAGATGCACGACGTCGTGGCCCACTCGCTGACTGTCATGGTGGCCCTGTCCGACGGCGCCGCCGTCGTGGTTCGAAGGGATCCGGAACGCGCTGCGGAGGTCCTGGCGGAACTGTCCCGGACGGGACGCACCGCCCTGGCGGACATGCGCCGGGTGCTTGGGGTCCTGCGGGATGAGGCGACCGGCAGCCACGCGCCCCGTGAGCCGCTCGCCGACGGCGCCAGCTTCGGGAAGCTGCTGGACGGCTTCCGGGCCGCGGGGCTTCCGGTGCATTACTCGCACACCGGCCCGGCACTCCCGGAGGATGTGGCCTTGCAGCTGACCGTGTACCGGATCGTGCAGGAATCGCTGACCAATGTGCTGCGATACGGCCGGGCACTGAGCCGGGTGGACGTGCTCGTGGTGCGCGAGGATTCCACTGTCACCATTGAAGTGCTCGACGACGGCCGGGGCACCGTTGACGCCGCCACCCCCGGCGGGGGCAGCCCGGGGGGCGGTCCTGCGGCCGCATCGGTCGGGACAGGACAGGGCCTGACGGGGATGAAGGAACGGGCCGGAATCTACGGCGGTACGGTGGAGGCAGGCCCGGCCGCCGGCGGTGGCTGGCGCGTGCGGGCTGTCCTGGCACTCAACGGCGCCGTGCTGAACGGCAACAACATGCAGACCGGCACCAACATGCACACCGGCACAACGCCGGCAGCACGCTGACTGGCAGGCGGGACGGCAACTTGGAAAACGGCAACATGGGGAACGGCTACATGGGGGAACAAATGAACGAGTCCGGACGCCTCCGGGTCCTGCTGGCGGACGACCAGCCGTTGCTGCGGATGGGTTTCCGGCTCATCCTGGAGGGTGAGGACGGCCTTGAGGTGGTGGGTGAGGCCTCGGACGGGGCCGACGCCGTCCGCCAGGTGGGCCGCCTCGATCCCGACGTTGTGCTCATGGACGTCCGGATGCCCACCCTCGACGGGATCGAGGCGACCCGTGCCATCACCCGTTCAGGCGCGCGTGCCAGGATCATCATCCTGACCACCTTCGACCTGGACGAGTACGCGTTCGCCGGGCTCCAGGCCGGCGCCTCGGCGTTTCTGCTCAAGGATGTGGCACCCGCTGAACTGGTCCAGGCCGTGCGGGTGGTGGCGAGCGGGGATGCCGTGGTGGCGCCGCGCGTCACCCAGCGGCTTCTTGAGACGTACGTCCGCGGTGCCGGACCTGCGGCCGCGTCGGATGGTCCGGGCACGGCGGCCCCGCAGGCCGCGGCACCTGCTCCGCGCGACCCGCTGCTGGAGGACCTGACGCCCCGGGAAACCGAGATGCTGGAGGCGATGTCCGAGGGGCTGTCCAATGCGGAGATCGCACACCGCTATTTCCTGTCCGAGGCCACCGTGAAGACCCACGTGCGCCGGATCCTGACCAAGCTGCACCTCCGCGACCGCGTCCAGGCCGTGGTGTACGCGTACGAAACGGGCCTGGTGACCCCGAGCAATCCCGACTACTGAAACGGGCCCCTCGGCGAAACAGGCACAGCGTCCGCACAGGGAGGCCCTATGCAGGCCATAGCCCGCTGGAGTTGGATGGTGCCATGACAACCGCACCCCGCACGCCCGAGGAACAGCAGTCCCGGCACAAGCCGCATCCCAACCACGACCGCGGCCTCGAGTTCGATCTCTCCACGCTGATGTCGCGCCGTTCGATGGGCCTGTTCCTCGGCGCTGGCACGGCCGCCGCGCTGGCGGCGTGCACGCCCGGAGGGTCGTCCGGACCCTCGGGATCACAGGCGGGGTCGCCGCCGGGATCGCAGGCGGGGTCGCCGTCGTCGGCTTCCGCTGCCGGCTCGGCTTCCGCTTCCCCCACAGTGACGCGGGCGATCGCCGAGTGCGGCGTGGAGATCCCCCAGGAGACGGCGGGCCCCTTCCCCGGCGACGGATCCAACGGACCGAACGTCCTGGAAGCCTCCGGTGTGGTCCGGCAGGACATCACCTCAAGCTTCGGCACGTCCGGCACGAAAGCGGACGGTGTGCCGCTGACCGTCACGCTGACCCTGCTCGACAACGCCAACGGCTGCGTCCCGCTGGCGGGTGCGGCCGTCTATGCCTGGCACTGCGACAGGGAGGGAAGGTACTCGCTCTACGATTCGGGCGTGGAGAACGAGAACTTCCTGCGCGGCGTGCAGGAAGCGGACTCCAGCGGCCAGGTCACGTTCAAGACCATTTACCCGGGCGCCTACAACGGCCGCTGGCCGCACATCCACTTCGAGGTGTTCAAGTCCATGAACAACGCCACGGCCGCCGGGCAGGTGCTTGCCGTTTCGCAGATCGCCCTGACCGACGCCGCCTGCCGGGAGGTCTACGCCTCCGCGGGCTACGAAACCAGCGCCCGGAACTTCCCCAACACCACACTGCAGTCGGACAACGTGTTCGGCGGGGACGGCGGCATCTACCAGCTGGCCACCATGTCCGGTGCCGTCTCCGGCGGGTACACGGCAGGGCTCAACGTCACCATCTAGGGCGGCGCTAGACTCGGAGCCATGCCTCTCCATTCCTCCGCCGCAGAGCACATCCGGGACCTGGGCGACTACGTCAGCGCCTCGCCGTCGAGCTTCCATGCCGCCCACGAAGGCGCCCGGCGCCTGGCGCAGGCGGGCTTCACCGGCCTGGACGAGCTGGAGCCCTGGGCCGCCACGGCAGGAAAGTTCTACGTCATCCGGGACGGTGCGCTCATCGCCTGGGTCACGCCCGGGGATGCGGGGCCCACCACCGGCTTCAACATCCTCGGCGCCCATACGGATTCGCCGTCGTTCAAGCTCAAGCCCAAGCCGACCACTGGCCGCCTCGGCTGGCTCCAGGCCGGCGTCGAGGTTTACGGCGGACCGCTGCTGAACTCGTGGCTGGACCGAGAACTGCAGCTGGCCGGGCGGCTCGTGATGCTCGACGGCACGCAGCACCTGACGGCCACCGGCCCGCTGCTGCGCTTTCCGCAGCTGGCCATCCACCTGGACCGGGCGGTGAATGAAGGCCTCACCCTCGACAAGCAGCAGCACATGAACCCGGTGTTCGGGCTCGGCGATCCTGGCGGGGAGGACCTGCTGGCGGTGCTGGCCGAGCGGGTGTCCGGTGGGGGCACTGAAGAGGTTGATCCTGCGCGGATCGGAGGGTACGACGTCGTCATCGCGGACACGCAGCCGCCCGCGGTTTTCGGGGTCAGGAGTGAGTTCTTCGCCTCCGGACGCCTGGACAACCTTTCCGCTACGCACGCAGGGATCACGGCGCTCATCGCGCACGCTGACGCTTCCGACGGCGGCGCGCAGGCTTCCGCGGGAACCGCACCGATTGCGGTGCTCGCGGCCTTCGACCACGAAGAAATCGGCTCGGCGTCCCGGTCCGGGGCCTCCGGGCCGGTGCTCGAAGACATTCTGGTCCGGATCTCCGACGGGCTGGGCGCTTCGGCGAGCCAGCGCCGGCAGGCGTTCGCGGCGTCGTTCTGTATTTCCGCCGACGCTGGCCACGCCGTCCATCCCAACTATGCCGAACGGCATGACCCCGTCAACCGCCCTGTCCTCAACGGCGGGCCACTGCTGAAGATCAACGCCAACCAGCGGTACGCCACCGACGCTGCCGGGGCTGCGCTCTGGGCGCGGCTGTGCGGCGAGGCGGGGATTCCCTACCAGGAGTTTGTGTCCAACAACGTGATGCCGTGCGGTTCCACCATCGGCCCGCTGACAGCCACCCGGCTGGGCATCAGGACCGTGGACGTGGGCGTCCCCCTGCTCTCAATGCACTCGGCCCGGGAGCTTTGCGGCGTGGAAGATCCGCACCGCCTTGCCCGGGTGACTGAGCTGTTCTTTGGGGCCGCGGCGCAGGCCTAGTGCACACGTGGCAGATTTCAGCCCGGTTACAAAAGTGCCGTTCAGGCAACCTTTGATGCCTTCTGAGCTGCATGGCTGGAAGTGTGCCTGTTTTGGGGTGCCGTAAACTGTAACCTTGCACAGCCCGGATCAGCCCCCGGCTCCCTTAGTGTGAAACGCACAGTGTGGTCCCCGGCACAGCCTCAGCCTTCGCCGCCCGGCCACCGCCCCAAAACCTGCAATCAAAACGAGGATGGCGCAGCCATGCACGCTGACCAACAACTGTCGAAGTCCCTAAAGCCCCGGCACCTGTCGATGATCGCCATTGCCGGTGTCATCGGCGCCGGCCTGTTCGTCGGCTCCGGCGCGGCCATCCAGCAGGCCGGTCCCGGCATCCTGCTGGCCTATATGGCCGCAGGCATCGTGGTCATCCTCGTCATGCGGATGCTTGGCGAGATGGCCGCGGCGAACCCCGAAACCGGATCCTTCTCCACGTACGCGGACAAGGCACTGGGCCGCTGGGCCGGCTTCAGCATCGGCTGGCTCTACGCGTGGTTCTGGATCATCGTGCTGGGCATTGAAGCAACGGCCGGTGCCGCGATCATGCACCGCTGGGTGCCCGGCATCGACCAGTGGGTCTGGGCCCTGGCGCTCATGGTCCTGCTCACGCTGACCAACCTGGGCTCGGTGAAGTCCTACGGGGAGTTCGAGTTCTGGTTTGCCTCCATCAAGGTCACCGCCATCATCCTGTTCCTCCTTTTCGGCGTGGCAGCGATCCTCGGCCTGGTTCCGGGCGTTCCGGCGCCCGGCCTGAGCAACCTGACGGGCAACGGGGGTTTCCTGCCCAACGGTCCGGGAGCCGTCCTGGCCGGCATCCTCGTGGTGGTCTTCGCGTTCTTCGGTGCTGAGATCGCCACGATCGCAGCCGGTGAATCCGAAAACCCGGTTGAAGCGGTCAAGAAGGCCGTGAAGTCCACGGTTTGGCGCATCCTCGTCTTCTACATTGGCTCCATCGCGATTGTTGTCACGCTGCTCCCCTGGAACTCCGCGAACGTGGCCAAGAGCCCGTACGTCGCGGTCATCGAGCTGTTCGGCATCCCCGGCGCGGGCACCATCATGGACGTCGTGGTGCTGACCTCGGTGCTGTCCTGCCTGAACTCGGGCCTCTACACGGCCAGCCGCATGCTGTTCTCGCTCTCGCAGCGCGGCGACGCCCCGAAGTCCTGGACCCGCATCTCCAAGCGCGGCGTGCCCGCCGCAGCGGTGCTGGCCTCCACCGTGGTCGGCTTCATCACCGTGGGATTGAACTACATCGCCCCGGACACGGTCTTCCTGTTCCTGGTGAACACCTCCGGTGCCATCGCGCTGTTTGTCTGGCTGGTCATTGCCGCGTCTCAGCTGGTGCTGCGCCGCCGGATGGGGGCCGCAGCCAAGGACCTGTCGCTGAAGATGTGGTTCTTCCCCTACCTCACCTGGCTGGCGATCGGCAGCATCGTGGCGCTAATCATCGGCATGGTGATCCTTGATTCCACCCGCGAGTCGCTCCTGCTCTCCGTGGCCTTGGCCGCCGTGGTGGTCGGCATCGGTGTGTGGCGCTACCGCAAGGGCGGTCCGGGCCGGGCCGGGGTGCCCGCAGCCTCCGAGACGTCCGCCGAAACCGCGGACGCAGGCGTGGGGTCCGGCCCGGCGTCGTAGGCACGCCCCCGCACTCTGCGCACTCTGAAGAACCATCCGCCCGGTTGGCCGATTATGGCCTGACCGGGCGGATGTTTTTGTTTTGTCAGCCCTGCCTGGGGGCGAACATGATGACGGCGACGCCGACGAGGCAGACGGCCGCCCCGATGAGGTCCCAGCGGTCGGGCCGGAAGCCGTCCAGAAGCATGCCCCACACCAGGGAGCCGACGATGAAGACCCCGCCGTACGCCGCCAGGACCCGGCCGAAATGGGCATCCGGCTGGAAGGCTGCCACAAAGCCGTAGAACCCCAGCGCCACGATTCCGAGTCCGGCCCACCACCACGCCTTGTCCTCGCGCACGGCCTGCCAGATCAGCCAGGCTCCGCCGATCTCCGCCACGGCGGCCAGGGTGAAAAGGAGCACGGATTTCAGAATCGTCATGGCTCCAGTATTCCGGGCCGGGTGTTGTCCACCGCCCCGGCCGTATGACCCGTTCCGACGCCTCGGTTTTCCACATAGCCGGACCGGCAGTTCCGGGCCAGCCGGCCAGGCCCATAGCCTTGGAACTGTCCGAATCGCGGAAACCCTCCCGGGTGCACTAAGATAGTGAAGTCTGTGCTGCGCCCTGGTCCTTTTTCGGCCGCGGGCGTGCACGGCATCGCAAATGAACCTCCTGTTACGGAAATACCGTAACCGCTTAGCCCAAAGGAGGTGGGTTCACATATGCGTCCTTACGAATTGATGGTAATCATCGACCCCGAGGTCGAAGAGCGTACCGTAGAGCCGTCGCTTCAGAAGTTCCTGAACGTCATCACCAACGATGGTGGAACCATCGAAAAGGTTGACATCTGGGGCCGTCGCCGTCTGGCTTACGACATCAAGAAGAAGTCCGAGGGTATCTACGCCGTGGTGAACTTCACCTCGACGCCGGCTACCGCCAAGGAACTTGACCGCCAGCTGAGTCTCAACGAGACCATCATGCGCACCAAGATCACCCGCCCCGAAGAGCAGAAGGTTGTTGCTGAGTAATTTCAGCTACCAATTTTCATTCTTTACACCGCAGGAACGAACAAGGAGGCAGTAGATGGCAGGCGAAACCACTATTACGGTCATCGGTAATCTCACCAATGACCCCGAACTGAGGTTCACACCGTCAGGTTCGGCAGTAGCGAACTTCACCATCGCGTCCACGCCTCGCACCTTCGACCGCCAGTCCAATGAGTGGAAGGACGGGGAAACCCTGTTCCTCCGCGCTTCGGTCTGGCGCGAGGCAGCGGAGAATGTCGCCGAGTCCCTCACCAAGGGCACCCGCGTGATTGTTTCCGGCCGCCTGAAGAGCCGTTCCTACGAAACAAAAGAAGGCGAGAAGCGCACCGTTATCGAGCTCGAAGTCGACGAAATCGGCCCGAGCCTGCGTTACGCCAATGCCAAGGTCAACCGCACCCAGCGCTCCGGCGGCCAGGGCGGTTTCGGCGGCGGCAACAGCGGCGGATTCGGTGGCGGTGGATTCGGTGGCGGCCAGGGTGGAAACCAGGGCGGCAACACCGGAGGAAACTGGGGCGGCAACCAGCAGCCCGCAGCGCAGGAAGACCCCTGGGCCACGCCCGGAGTCAGCAATGCGGGCGGCGGCTGGGGCAACGGCCCGGATTCCGAACCTCCCTTCTAAAAAACACAACAAAGGTCCGGCGCAGCATCCGCCAGAGCGTTCCATATGGCACGTTCTGTGCACGCCGCGGTCGGACCACCACCATCCCGTGGATCACGATTCACGGGCTCCCTAGAATAGGAGCTCCACGATGGCTAAGGCTGAACTCCGTAAGCCCAAACCAAAGTCCAACCCCTTGAAGGCCGCTGACATCACTGTCATCGACTACAAGGACGTAGCATTGCTGCGCAAGTTCATCTCCGACCGCGGAAAGATCCGCGCCCGCCGCGTCACTGGCGTTACGGTGCAGGAGCAGCGCAAGATCGCCCAGGCAATCAAGAACGCCCGCGAAGTTGCCCTGCTGCCCTACTCCGGCGCTGGCCGGGGCTAAGGAAAGGGATTAACTAACATGGCAAAGCTCATTCTGACCCACGAAGTAACCGGTCTCGGTGCTGCTGGCGACGTTGTCGAGGTCAAGGACGGTTACGCACGTAACTACCTGCTGCCCCGCGGTTTCGCCCTGACCTGGTCGAAGGGTGGCGAGAAGCAGGTTGAGTCCATCAAGGCTGCCCGCGTCGCCCGCGAGCACGCTTCCCTGGAAGATGCTCAGAAGCAGGCCGCCGCTCTGTCCGCCAAGCCGGTCAAGCTGGTTGTCAAGGCCGGCGAAAGCGGCCGCCTGTTCGGCACGGTCAAGCAGGCCGACGTCGCCGACGCTGTTGAGGCCGCAGGCCTTGGCCGCATCGACAAGCGCAAGGTTGAACTGCCGGCTCACATCAAGTCGGTCGGTTCCTACCAGGCCAACGTCCGTCTGCACGACGACGTTGCCGCTGTGATCGAACTCGACGTAGTCGCAGGCAAGTAGCAGGTCCGGCATTTGCCGGATCTACTACGCAGTCCTGAACTGCTGACGGCCCCCGCCGTCGGATTCCTCCGGGAACCCGACGGCGGGGGCTTCGTCATTTCCGGCGGTTTGTGCCGGCTGCCTATTCCTGGTGCAGGACCGTGGTGCAGTAGCGGTAGCCGAGGCTGATCAGCTCGGCAAGCACGGCTTCGTCGACGTCGGCCAGCTTGTTGACATAGAGGCAGCCGGCGCCGGTCTTGTGCTTGCCCAGACGCTCGAGGAGCATGGCCGACTCCGGCGCATTTGTCAGGCCGTAGAGCGAGAGGCTGGCCTTGCGGGGCGAGAACCCCACCGCTGCGGTGTCCCCTTCGCGCCCGGTGGCGTACTTGTAGTGCACCCTGCCGAATCCGACGATGGTGGGGCCCCACATCTCAGGTTCCTGGCCCGTCAGTTCTGCCATGAGGGTACGCAGCCGCAGGGCGTCCTGCAGGCGCACCGGGTGCTCCACAGCAGCGATGAACTCGTCCGCAGAAACCCCGGTCACCTGTGTCTTGTTTTCCGCCATGGACGCAGTGTACTGGGCGGCCGACGGGGTGGCGGAATAAAAGGCGGACCTGTCCGGTTGAGCGGATAGATGCAAATGCATATATAGCGCCAAACAGAGGAGACCGCCATGGAGACCCGCCGCATCACTGTTCTGTCCGCCGGACTGGGAGTGCCGTCGTCGAGCCGTCTGCTGGCCGACCAGCTGGCCGCCGCCGCCACACGGGAGCTGGCTGCCGCCGGCTACGAGGTGGTCATCGACGTCGTGGAGCTCCGCGATCTGGCTGTGGACATTGCCAACAACTTCGTCACGGGTTTTGCCCCGCCCCGGCTGGCAGAGGTGATCGCCGGCGTCGAGGCCTCTGACGGCATCATTGCGGTCTCACCGGTGTTCAGTGCGTCCTACAGCGGGTTGTTCAAGTCGTTCATCGACGTCCTGGACCCCAAATCACTGGACGGCAAAGCGGCCCTCCTGGGGGCCACCGGCGGAACGGACCGTCACCAGATGGTCCTCGACCACGCCATGCGCCCGCTCTTTAGCTACCTCCGCACGCGGACGGCCGCCACGGCCGTCTTCGCCGGGCCCCAGGACTGGGGAAACACGGATGACGGCGGCACTCCACTTTCGGTGCGGATCGAACGGGCCGCGGCCGAGTTCAGCCGTCTCCTGGAGGGGGGCCAGCCGGGCCGCAAACCGGCCCTGCTGGAGTCGCTGCCCTTTGAACAGCTGCTGGCCGGGATCTCAGCCGGCCAGTAACGCGAACTAATCACAGCACCTGCTCGTTGTGCCGGGCATGAAATGTCCCATTGATTCTTCAGACCTGGTCATGAGCGAACGCAGCGGCGTGGAAATCGACTACTGCCCGCAGTGCCGGGGTGTGTGGCTGGACCGCGGCGAACTGGACAAAATCATCGACCGCGTCAACACCGGGGCGCCGGCGGCACCAGCGGCGCCCGTTCCCCCTGCACCTGCGTCACCTGCGCCTGGCATGGCGCCTCCGCCGCTGTACCGCAACTATGAACCACGGCGTGACGAGCCGCGGCGGGACCATCCGCGCTACGACGACCGGAACTACGGCAAGGGCTACGACCGCGACTATGACCGCCGCCGGCACAAGAAGAAGGAAGGCTGGCTGGGCGACCTGTTCGACTTCTGAGTAGCGCCCGGCCGGGCAGCCGGCGGTAGTTAGTCGTCCAGCAGGGCGATAAATTCGCGCGCCTGTTTCAGCGTGATGTCGGAATGCCGGGTCAGCGCATTGGCAGCTGCTTCGGTATTGCCGCTCTTGGCGAGTGTGCGGATGCGGCCGTAGATCTCGTCATTGAGCATGTTGCTGCTGACCTCCCGGGTGACATCGCCTTTGCTGGCTATGGCCCGGTACCTGTACGGGAACCGCTGCGGTGGCTCGTCGTCGTCCTCGGGTTCGCTGGGTTCCTGGGCCGGTGACTGGAAAGGCTGCGGGTGGGCTGCCAGCGCCGCCACTGCGTCCCGTGATGCGCGCAGTCCCTGCCCTGATACCTCGTAGTACAGCTTGATCGCAGCCATGGCCTGGCCCTGGGCGATGAGCGCGTACAGCCGCCGGTGTTCATCCTCGGACAGCTTGGCTGCCGCTTCCCTTGCCAGCTCTGCGGACTCCACAGGCGGTTTGGCCGGCTCCCTGGCAGTGCGCCGGCGGTGGCCCAGCGCACGGGCTGTGAGGGCCACGGCCACAGCAACGGCCACGAGGATCAGGAAGGGGATCAGGAGCGATTCCATGGTTACAGCCGATCTACATATTGCTTGGCGGTCAAAAGGTTGGAGTGGGTGGCCTGGCGCAGAAGCCTTATGGCCTGGAGCTTCTGACCGTTGCGCACCAATGCCTGCAGCTGCAGCGCCAGCTCCGGGTTCAGCGTGGCCCCGGTCGCCAGTGCCGCAGGGTAGGAGCCGTGCGGGTAGTCAGCATGATGGCCGGGATCCTGGGCGGGGTGTCCAAGCGGAAGTGTCTGGCGATGGTCATGCTGCTGAATCTGCTGTTGCCGGTTCTGGCTGGGCAGGGCCGCAGCCTCCAAGCGTGCCCGGGCCGTCATGGCTGCCTGAACCTGGGCCGCATAGTGGGCCTGGGAACGCCTTGCCAGATCCAGCTGGTAGCGGTCCGCGTCGGACATGCCCCATCACGCGGCTTCAATGCCGTTGCGAGAGCCCAGAGGGTTGCGGCGAGGATAAGGGCAGGAACCAAGACTGTCAGAACGTCGCCCATACCTAGAGCTTAACGCCAGATCCGCGTTATCCACAGCATATGCCCGGCTGCGCATGGTGCACTCCGCACGTGATGCTGGCGATGACCTCGGACGGCAAGATTCCTCCGGGCGGCATGCATCCGGGAACGGACGGGGACATATGCCGGTGATCCGTATCACAAAGTGGGAATGTGGAGGGGAAAAAGGCCTTCTGACACTCGAATTACCGGCCGGTATCCCCAGCGGACGCCTCCGGCTGTGGATGAAGGTATATGCAAAACTTTAATTCGTCCACAGGAAAATCTGAATGTTTCCGCAGGTCAGCCCGCATATATGCCGAAAAGAAAATTTCTATCCACAGCTTCCCCCACAGGCTGTGCACAAGCAGCAGTACGTTGTGCACACGTTATCCACAGAGGTGCGGAACCGCGGGCTTTGTGAGTGGGCAGGCGGGCGCTAACGTAGCGGAGACACCCCATTCGGGTGAGTTTTCACTTCCGGCCTGCAGGCCGGGGCCAGCGGACTGCCGGGCTCCGGGTGATTAGTGCTGCCCTGTGGAAAACCTGTGGATGAGGCGTCGCCGGGGTTCAGTAGCCCGGACCAAAAAAATGTCAGGGCCTGCTGGTGTAGTTGCATTAGCCCGGGCAGCAGTTTTTGCTGCGCGGCACACCCGCGGCACACGGCACACGCGCCGCAGTCCTCCTGCACGGACTGCGGACACAATGGAGGACGGCAGCTTTGTCAGTTACGCACCTGGACTCAATCGAAGGTACCCGCGAATCCGAAGGCAGCCGCAAACCTCCCCAGGACATCCCCGCCGAGCAGTCCGTCCTGGGCGGCATGATGCTCTCCAAGGACGCCATTGCGGACGTGGTTGAGATCCTGCGTGGGCAGGACTTCTACCGCCCCGCCCACGAAACCATCTATGAGGCCGTCATCGACCTCTACGGCCGCGGAGAACCCGCAGATGCCGTCACGGTGTCCGATGAGCTGACCAAGCGCGGCGAGATCAACCGGATCGGTGGACCGGCCTACCTCCATGAGCTCATTCAGACGGTACCCACGGCCGCGAATGCAGGCTACTACGCCGAGATCGTGGCCGAGCGCGCCGTGCTCCGGCGGCTGGTCAATGCCGGTACCAAGATCGTGCAGCTCGGCTACGGCCAGGACGGCGAAGTCGAAGACCTGGTCAACCAGGCCCAGGCGGAGGTCTACGCAGTCGCCGAGCGGCGCACCGCGGAAGACTACGTCGTCCTGAAGGACGTCATGGAGTCCACCGTGGATGAGATCGAGGCATCCGGCCACCGCGGCGAAGGCATGGTGGGCGTTCCCACCGGCTTCTACGAGCTGGACGAGTTGACGCACGGGCTGCATCCGGGCCAGATGATCGTCATTGCCGCCCGGCCCGCCGTGGGTAAGTCCACCTTCGCGCTGGACTTTGCCCGCTCGGCCGCCATTAAGAACAACCTCGCCACGGTGATGTTCTCCCTCGAAATGGGCCGCAACGAGATCGCCATGCGCCTCCTTTCGGCCGAGGCCACGATCGGCCTGCAGGACCTCCGCAAGGGCACCATCAAGGACGAGCAGTGGTCCAAGATCGCCACCACCATGGGGCGCATGAATGATGCTCCGCTGTTTATTGACGACAGCCCCAACATGTCCCTTATGGAGATCCGCGCAAAGTGCCGCCGCCTCAAGCAGCAGCACGATCTCAAGCTTGTGATCCTCGACTACCTTCAGCTGATGAGCTCGGGGAAGAAGGTGGAGTCCCGCCAGCAGGAAGTCTCCGAGTTCTCGCGTGCGCTGAAGCTGCTGGCCAAGGAACTTCAGGTCCCCGTCATTGCACTGTCGCAGCTGAACCGTGGTTCTGAGCAGCGCCAGGACAAGCGGCCAATGGTCTCTGACTTGCGTGAATCGGGGTCCATCGAGCAGGACGCCGACATGGTGATCCTGCTGCACCGTGAAGACGTCTACGACAAAGAGTCCCCGCGTGCCGGCGAGGCGGACATCCTCATTGCCAAGCACCGCAACGGCCCCACCAAGGACATTGTTGTGGCCTTCCAGGGCCACTATTCGCGGTTCGCCAACATGGCGGGGGATGCCGGAGGCGGCGGCGGCTTCTAGGCTGCCGCTGCTAGTGCGGCTGTGACTGCAGCAGGTGGTTGGGGAGCCTGTTCCCCGGGGCCGCCGCCCTGATCTCCAGGAGCTTCCGGGCATGGGCGTGGAGCCGCTTGTCCTCCTCGGACACGGGCGTCCATGCGGGGATGGGGACCGAAGTGCCCTCGGCGTCGCGGGCAACCATCACGGTGAGGCAGTACGTGGTCAGGTTCAGTTCACGGCCCTTGGGGTCCCCGGAACGGACGTGTACGGCAATGTGCATGCCCTTGGTGCCCGTGTAGACCAGCCGGGCCTCCACTTCCACCACGTGGCCAATCAGCAGCGGCCGGTAGAACCGGACCCCGCCGGAGAAGACCGCCACCGTGTCCCGGCCGCAGTAGCGTGAGGCGCACACATATGCGGCCTCATCGATCCATTTCATGACGATCCCGCCATGGACTTTCCCGCCCCAGTTCACGTCCGTGGGCGCCGCCATAAACCGCAAGACGACGCGCTCGGCGGTGCCGGCATCGGTATATTCCTGGGCGCTCATGGCTTCGACGATCTGTTCCCGGATACCGATCCGCGCCAGGGCATGGTCCTGCTGTTCCAGTTCTTCCGCCGTTATGGGCTCGAACTGCTGTACCGGGATGGGTTTCCCGTCCTCGCCAACCGCCACAAAAATCACCATGCACTGGCTCCGCATGGTGGCCGGCCCGCCTTTCGGGTCCCCGGAGGAGACCACCGTCCGGATATGCATGGAGGAGCGGCCCGTGTAGACGATGGTGGCGGTGACCTCCACCATGTCGCCAACGTTCACCGGGTCGGCGAAGTGGATGTTCCCTACGTAAGCGGTGACACAGTACGACTTGGCCCAGCCGACGGCGGCCGCATAGGCCGCCTTGTCCACCCACTCGAGCACCGTTCCGGCGTCAACGGATCCGCTGTGGCCCACGTCCATGGGGGCGGCAAGGAAGCGGAGGGTTACTGAGTTGGCGGCAGTCTCGCTCATGGTCGCAGTTTACTGACCGCAGTCCTCGGGGCAGATCCCGGCCTTCACAAACGCGCTCCCGCGCGCCATAAGCCCGGGAAGCCTGCCCTCCGACGTCATGAAGGGGCAGTTATTCCCAGCACTATTAATAATGATTATCATTAGTGTCATGTTGTCGAAGCGACCTGTTCTTCCTGCCCGAACCACCACCCGCCGGCGCGGCCGCCCCATCCCGTCATTCGCCACGCCCTTCGCGCCGCCGTTCACAAGACCGCACGCAGTCCGGTTGGCGGCGGCCTCTGCGGCTGCCCTCCTCCTGTCCGGCTGCGGGGGGAGCCCCGGTCAGGAGGCGGCCGAAAGTTCTGCCGGCACTTCCAACGTCGAGACCGCAGAACCCGCGGAACTTCGCGCCCCCAAACCACGCCTCGCGTACAGCTACGAGGGCGGCATCGGAGTGCTGGACGCCGGGACCCTCGAGCCCGTGGCGGAGGTCGAACTGGGCGGCTACAACCGCATCAGCCCGGCCGGGGACGGCCGCCACGTCCTGGTGGCAGCGGATGACTCGTTCCGCGTCCTCGACGCCGGAGTCTGGACCGAGCGGCACGGCGACCACGGCCACTCCTATGCCGCCCAGCCCACGCTGACGGATTACGCGTTCGAGGCGAGCAAGCCCGGCCATGTGGTGCGGCACGCCGGAAGAACTGTCCTGTTCAGCGACGGGTCCGGCAAGGTGGAGTCCTTTGAGTCCGCTGCCCTCGGAGAATTGCCGGAACACGGCCTTCCGGAGACAGTTACCTACACGGCACCCGCGGCCCACCACGGCGTAGCGGTGGAGCTGGAGGACGGGAAGCTGCTGGTAACCGTGGGCGACGAGAACGCCCGCAACGCCGTGGCCCTCCTCGGGCAGGCCGCGGGCTCGGGCAGCAAGGAGACGGGTCCGGACCGCAGGGAGATTCTCCGCAGCCAGAGCTGCCCCGGTGTCCATGGCGAGGCAGTGGCTGGCGAGAACACCGTGGTCTTCGGATGCGAGAACGGGATGCTGGTTTTCAAGGATGGCAGGTTCTCCAAGATCTCCGGTCCTGACGCCTATGGCCGGATGGGCAACCAGGCAGGTTCACCGGCGTCGCCCGTGGTGCTCGGCGACTACAAGGTGGACAAAGACGCGGTCCTGGAGCGGCCCACCAGGATTTCGCTGGTGAATACGGACACGAAGGCCCTGAAGCTGGTGGAGCTCGGCACGAGCTATTCGTTCCGGTCACTGGGGCGCGGGCCGGCCGGGGAGGCTCTGGTGCTCGGCACCGACGGCGCGCTGCACGTCCTCAACGCGGCGACGGGCGCCACCGTGTCCACGATCCCCGTGGTTGCCGCGTGGCAGGAGCCAGAGGCGTGGCAGGACCCCCGGCCAGCCCTGTACGTCCAGGGCTCCACCGCCTATGTAACCGAGCCGGCAACGGGGCAACTTCACGCCGTCGACCTGAAGGCGGGCAAGACCGCCCGCACGGCTACTCTGGCTCACACGCCGGATGAACTGACGGGTGTCACCGGCTGACCAACTGAGCGGCTGAACCAGAACAACCCGACAAGAAAGCGCAATTAACAGCAAAACGACGGCGGCCGCCCACCGTGCACCGAAGTGCCGGGGGAGCGGCCGCCGTCGTCGCTTCCTAACAGTCACCGCTCTGGAGCGGTGACTCGTTCAGGGAAGGTTACGCGAGAACCTTGAGCTTGGAGTTGCTGCGGCCGAACAGGGCTGCGTCCGCCGAGAGGCGGCCAGCTCCTGCGAGGGCGATGGCCGCTGCCGCGGCTGCGAGCAGGAGAACCAGCTCGTAGCCGCCGTCGGCGACGAAGACTCCGGCCGAGGCGTGGACCAGGAAGAGGGCGCCGAGCATGTCCAGGGCGAGCAGGGCGGCGAAGACGCGTGTCAGCACGCCGAGGATGAGGGCGATGCCGCCCACGAGCTCCAGGGTGGCGACGACCGGGGCGGCGACCTCAGCGGCCGGAACCCCCATCTTGGCGAAGGATGCCTGCGTCCCGGCGATGGTGAACTCGCTGAACTTCTGCCAGCCGTGCGCGGCGAAGAGGAATCCCGTGATGACTCGCAGGATCGTCAGGGCTGTGGTGGTCTGGGTGGACTGGTTCATGGAGATTCTCACCGTTCGGTTCGATTGGGGGTTGTCTCTTTTGGGCACGCGCTCCGGAGCGCGTCCGGCGATGCTTCCCTTCCACTGTCCCGAAGTTTTGTTGAAGTGTCAACTAATGTGTCACGTTTATCTTTTTTTCGGCGGCTAGGCTGAGATGGTGCCCCCATCGCCTTCCGCCGCCGTTTCCACCCCAAAGCCCGACAGCCACGGCCGGGAAATCCTCCGGCTTGCCGTTCCTGCCTTCGGCGCGCTGATTGCCGAACCGCTCTTTCTGCTGGCCGACTCGGCCATTGTGGGGCACCTGGGTGTTGCCCAGCTGGCCGGCGTGGGGCTGGCCTCGGCGGTGCTGCATACCGCGGTAGGGCTGATGGTCTTCTTGGCGTACTCCACCACCCCTGCCGTGGCGCGGGCAGTGGGGGATGGCCAGATCGGAAGGGCACTTGCCGCCGGGCGCGACGGCGTCTGGCTGGCCTTGCTACTCGGGACTGCGTTGGCGCTGGCCGGCTTCCTCGCCGCCGAGCCGCTGATCGGGCTCATGGGGCCGAGCCCGGAAATCCGCACCTTCACCCGTCGACTACCTGCGGTGGTCCATGCCCGGGCTGGTCGCGATGCTGCTGATCTTCGCCGGTACGGGCGTGCTAAGGGGGCTGCAGGACACCCGGACACCATTGGTGGTTGCCACGGCGGGATTCACGCTGAACATCGTGCTGAATTTGGTGCTGGTCTACGGCCTCGGGCTGTCCGTCGTCGGGTCTGCGGTGGGAACCAGCATCGCGCAGTGGGCCATGGCCGCGGTGTATCTGGTGATGGTGCAGCGCAACGCCCGTCACCACGGTGTCAGCCTGCTGCCCGACTGGCACGGGATCCGGGCCATGACCAGGGTGGGCTCCTGGCTCATGCTGCGCACCCTGAGCCTCCGCATCGCCATCCTCGCCACCGTGCTCGTGGTCACGGCCCAGGGTGCAGTGAACCTGGCTGCCCATCAGCTCGCCATGACAGTCTTCACCTTCCTCGCCTTCGCACTGGACGCCCTGGCCATCGCCGCACAGGCGCTGATCGGCAAGGAGTTGGGAGCCTCCAACCCCGGCAAGGCGCGCATCATGACCCGGACCATGATCCGCTGGGGTATCGGCTTTGGTGTGGCCACCGGCGTGCTGCTCGCCGTGGCGGCGCCTTTCGCCGGGGCCCTCTTCACGCCCGACGCCGGCGTCCAGTCGGTCCTGACCGCGGCACTGTTGGTACTGGCCGCGGGCCAGCCCCTGGCAGGGTACGTGTTCGTCCTCGACGGGGTGCTGATCGGGGCCGGCGACGCGAAGTATCTGGCGATTGCCGGCGTCGTAAATCTTGCTGTGTACCTTCCGCTGCTGCTGGCGGTGCCGCTCGCCGGGGCCGGCGGCGCGGCGGCGCTCGTTTGGGTGTGGGTGGCCTTTTCGCTGGGCTACATGTGCGCCCGCGGCCTGACCTTGGGGCTGCGGGCCAGGACAGACCGCTGGATGGTGCTCGGCTCGTAGCCTGCGGCCCGGATTCGCCCGTTCAGGCCGACGCACTAAACTGGAGCGGTGACTTCCCCCGCTGCCCCTGCTGAATCCGACGTGCCCTCCCCTCTGGCGGAGCTGTGGAAACCCGCCCTGCTCCGGGCCGCCGCCGCACTGGCGTTTGGTGCCGTGACCGTGTTCTGGGCGGCTCCTTCGGTGACCGGGATGTCGCTCGCGGGCGGGGCGTACCTGCTGGCCACCGGCCTGATCCTGCTGTGGGGCATTCCGCTGACCGGGTTTCGCCGCGAGGTGCCTGCCGGCCGTATTCTTTCCGCCGCGGGAGCTGCCCTGACCGGCGCCGGCGTGGCCCTGCTGTTCCTGCAGGGCAGCCTGGTGTTCGCCGTTGTTGGCGCTGTGGGGCTGGCCGTGGCGTCGGGGGCCGAACTGTACCTGGGCATCCGGTTCCGTGGGCGGCATGTCCTGGCCCGCGACTGGCTGGCATCGGGAATCATCGGGCTGGGCACGGCCGGGGCCCTTCCGTTCTTTGTGGGGCTTGGTCCGCACGCGCTGCTGGGCGTTGCGGGCGGCGGCGCCATCATCTCGGGCGTCCTCTGGATTCTCGCAGGCCTCTCGCTCCGGCACGATGCGCGGGCGGCCGCGTCAAAGGCCGTAAACTAGTACCAAGGGTTCTACTCCTTGTAGAACAGCCTTTGGCTACCAATACCTTCAAGACCAGCACACAGCACAGCGGGCAGGCCGCATCGCGCCGCCCGCACGGGAGGAATCACCTTGGCACACCAGAAACCAGGCGAACCGCGCAATCTGCGGACCTCGGTCAAGGGACCCCTGATGTTCTCCGCCTTCTGGGCTGTGGTGGCGTTCTTCGCGGTGCTGATCTTTGCCTCCGGCGGCAGCGCCCGGTCGCCGCGGTTCGACCTGGCCTTCATTGCCGCCGGCATCGCCTTCATTGTCACCCTCGTCATCGCGGCGATGCTGTCCATGAGCTACAAGGATAACGCCGCGCACCTGGGTAAAGGCTCCGGCGTGAACCTGAGCTCGGCCCGCAAGTCCTCCCCGGGACATGGCGGCCACGGGACTCACGGAACCCAGAGTGAGGGAACCCAGCACCGTTCGGATGCCTCGGGCGCTGGTACGGCCGGAACCGGTGAGCCCGGGCCCGACGGCGGGGCCTCCTAACGCCCTTCCCCCGGCGGGCCTTACTCCCCGGTGGCGCGGCGCGCACGGTAGGCCGCGACGTGCGCGCGGTTGGCGCAGTTTCCGGTGTCGCAGTACCGCTTGGACCGGTTGCGGCTGAGGTCAAGGACCGCCGCGTCGCAGTCATCGGCCGCGCACACGAGCATGCGGTCCATCTCCTTGCTGCGGATCACGTCCACCAGCGCCATGGCGGCTTCGGTGCCCAGCCTGTCCGCCAGCGGGGCATCGTGCGTGGTGGCATGCAGGTGCCAGTCCCATTGGTCGTGCTTGAGGAGCTGGGGGAGTGCGTGGGCTTCCCGCAGGAGCCGGTTCACAGTGGCCACGGCTGCATCCTCGTCCGCGGTCCATAAAGCTGTCAGTTCTGAGCGGAGTGCGTGGACGGCGGCCAGTTCGGCGGCGTCGTGGGTGCGGGAGCCGATAAAGCCCTCCTGCCGGAGGAACTCGTCGAGGTCCTCCACCGTGGCCAGGCTTTCCTCGCCGTTGGCGGCAGAGTTGATGAGGTTCACCACGAAGCGCAGTGAGAGTTCTGTGTCAGGGGCAAAAACCACCTTGACTCCTTACGGTGCGGGGCGTAGTGTCAGGACCAATACCCCACTTTACTCCTGACGGGAGACCTCCGTGTCCGCACCGATCCGCCGCGCCAACACAGCGCTGATTTCTCCGGCTACGGCTACGGCCACGGCTCCCGCCGCGGCCGGGGCCTCGCCAAAGGCCTCCGGCTTCCTTGCGTCAGGACTGGGCATCGCCCTCTTTTCGTCAGCCGTCTTCGGGCTCTCCGGCTCCTTTGCCAAATCACTCCTGGAAACCGGATGGACACCCGGGGCAGCCGTCACGGCCCGGCTGACAGCGGCCGCACTCATCCTCGCAATCCCTGCTGTCCTGGCGCTTCGCGGGCGCTGGAGCCAGCTGCCGTCCAACTGGGTCACGATCGTGCTGTTTGGCCTGATCGGTGTGGCTGCCTGCCAGCTGTTCTACTTCAACGCCGTGGCCCGGCTGTCCGTTGGTGTGGCCCTCCTGCTCGAATACCTCGCTCCGGTGTTGATCGTCCTGTGGCTCTGGGTGGCCAGCCGGAAGCGGCCCCGCCCCCTGACAATTGCGGGGACGCTGCTGTCCCTGGGTGGCCTTATCCTCGTGCTGGACCTCACCGGCTCGGTAAAGGTCGACGCCGTCGGTGTGTTCTGGGGCCTCGCCGCTGCCGTCTGCCTGGCCATGTACTTCTTCATCACGGCCAAGCAGAATGACACTCTGCCGCCCATCGTTCTGGCGTCGGGCGGGCTTCTGGTGGGGGCAGCGGTGATGTGGCTGACGGCAGCTACGGGACTCCTGCCCATGGCCATCAGCACGGCCGACACCGAGCTCGGTCCGTGGACAACCCCCTGGTGGGTTCCGCTCGGCGGACTCGTGCTGCTGGCCACCGTGCTGGCCTACGTCTCAGGAATCGTGGCCGCGCGCGCACTCGGCTCCAAAGTGGCCTCGTTCGTGTCCCTCACTGAGGTCCTGTTCGCCGTGATCTGGGCCTGGCTGTTGCTTGGTGAACTGCCCGGCCCCATCCAGCTCCTCGGCGGCGTGCTGATTGTCGGCGGGGTCTTGTTCGTCCGGCTGGATGAGCTCCGGGGAGCCAAAGCGGGGGACCAAGCAAAGGTGAACGGACCGCTTGACCACGCGAACGACGTCGAACCCGTCCCCTGAGTCTTCAAAGTTCAGTAGCTAACCGCTTAAATGCCGGAGGGCCGGACGCATGCTGCGTCCGGCCCTCCGGTGCGTTCCCGGTCTAGCCTTGGGAAGCTTCAGTCTGCTGCTGGGCGTTGCGGGTTGCCTGCTGGCCCGCCTCTTCCAGGGCGCGTGCCACCCTCTCGAGGGCCGGAAGGTGGTTGCTCCTCCAGTCGTCGCGGAACCTGTCAGCGTCCGGGCCCCTCCAGTCGACGCCGTCGAGCTGATTGTTCAGCTGGTTCTTCTGGTTCTGGATGTCATTCGAACCAGCGGTGAGCCTGGTACCCAGGTTCCGCAGCGCTTCAACATCTGCACCCAACAAAGCCATGACGTATCTCCTTTAATCAACGGACCCGATCCAGTCGGCATCCCCCGTGGCCTCCGGCTCGTCCGGAAGATCCATTGCCTCAAACCTATCCTTAGCCCAGAACGGGGTCGATGGGCAGCACTCCCCATGCAGTCCTCCCCATGGGCCGTGCCCTCAGGGGCGGGGCGAAAGGGTCGATCCTCGGCGCTCCAGAGCCTAGCATGGGGGTATGTGCCGGAATATCCGTACCCTCCACAACTACGAACCGCACGCTACGTCCGAGGAGATCCACGCCGCAGCGCTGCAGTACGTGCGCAAGGTGAGCGGCAGCACCAAGCCGTCGAAGGCGAATGAGGAGGCGTTCGAGCGCGCCGTGCACGAGATAGCCCACGTGACCCAGCACCTGCTCGACGCCCTCGTTACCCACGCTCCCGCCAAGGACCGCGACGAGGAAGCCGCCAAGGCGAAGGCCCGCTCGGCCATCCGCTTCGGTACCGCCTAGGTCCGGGGCACTACCTGCCGAAGCGGCGAAGCCTGAGCGAGTTGGCCACCACCAGCACGGAACTCGCTGCCATGGCCACCCCTGCGATCATCGGATTGAGCAGGCCGAGGGCCGCCAGGGGAATGCCCATCGCGTTGTAAAAGAAGGCCCAGAACAGGTTGGTCTTGATGGTGGCCAGGGTGCGGCGGGACAGCTCGATGGCGGTGGCCACCTGCCCCAGGTCGTTGCCCATCACGGTCAGGTCGGCGGCTTCGATCGCCACGTCTGTGCCGGAGCCCATCGCGATGCCCAGATCGGCCTGCGCCAGGGCGGCGGCGTCGTTCACGCCGTCTCCCGCCATGGCCACGGTCGCGCCGCCGGCTTGCAGCCGGCGGACTGCGTCCACCTTGCCTTCGGGCAGGACGCCGGCGAAAACATCGTCCGCGGCGATTCCGACGGCGGCGGCCACCTGCGCTGCGACGGCGGTGTTGTCGCCGGTGAGCAGCATGGGCCGCAGGCCCAGGGCCTTGAACCGCGCGACGGCCACCGCCGATCCCGCCTTGACCGTATCCCGCAGTTCGACGATGCCGGCAGCCTCGCCGTCCACCGCCAGCCAGATGGCTGTGGCGCCGGACTGTTCGGCGGCGCGGAGCGCCTGGTCCTGTGCCGGCGTGGGCTCCACGCCGTTGTCCCGTAGCCACCCGCTCCGGCCGGCGACCACGAGCCGGCCCTCCACGGTGCCCACCACTCCTCCGCCGGGTGCGGACCGGAAGCCGACGACGGCGGGCAGGCCGGCGTCGTCGTCCGCTTCCCTGCCGCTGTGGCTGGTGTGCGACGGCTGCCCCATGGCGGGCACGGCGGACCGTGCGGCGGCGGTGATCGCGGCGGCGATCGGATGCTCCGACGCCGACTCGACCGCACCGGCCAGCCGCAGGACTTCCGCCTCGCTGAACGGGGCGAATGCCACGGTGGCCTCGACGGAGAGCTGGCCGCTGGTCACGGTTCCGGTCTTGTCCAGGAGGACGGTGTCCACCGTGCGGGTGTCTTCCAGGACCTGCGGACCCTTGATGAGAATGCCCAGCTGCGCGCCGCGGCCGGTGCCGGTGAGGAGGCCCACGGGCGTGGCCAGGCCGAGGGCGCAGGGGCAGGCGATGACCAGCACAGCCACCGCGGCCGTGAAGGCCGCGCGGAGCTCCGGCCCGGTGATCTCCTGTCCTGCGGCGAGCAGCCAGCCGGCGAACGTGAGGAGGGCGATGGCCAGGACCACCGGCACGAATACTGCGCTGATGCGGTCAGCAAGCCGGGCGATGGGCGCTTTTCGGGTCTGCGCCTGGGAAACGAGCCGCCCCATCTGGGCCAGGGTGGTTTCCGCGCCGACACGGGTGGCCCGGACAAGCACCCGGCCGGACGTGTTGATGGTGGCACCTGTGACAGGGCTGCCCGGACCCACGTCCACCGGCACTGATTCGCCGGTGACCAGGGAGGCATCCACCGCCGAGGCGCCGTCCACCACCACGCCGTCGGTGGCGATCTTCTCGCCCGGGCGGACCACGATCAGGTCCCCGACAGCCAGCCGGCTTGCCGGGATCTTCACCTCGACGCCGTCCTGCAGGACGGTGGCGTCCTTGGCTCCCAGGTCCAAGAGGGCCCTGAGCGCGTCACCGGCCTTCGCCTTGGCGTTCGCCTCCAGGAACCGGCCCAGCAGAAGGAACGTGGTGACCACGCTGGCCACCTCGAAGTACAGGCCGCCGGCACCCGCGCCACCCATCTGCTCCATGCCGGGGTGTTCGGTCAGGCGCGGATCGGCGAGGAGTTGCCAGGCGGAAAACAGGTAGGCAGCGATGACTCCGAGCGATACCAGCGTGTCCATGGTGGAGGCGAGGTGGCGGGCGTTGATGGCGGCCGCCTTGTGGAACGGCCACGCAGCCCAGCTGACCACCGGCAGCGCCAGGGCACCCGCCACCCAGCCCCAGTTGGGGAACTGGAAAGCCGGGAACATCGAGATGAGGAACACCGACACGGCCAGGACCGCCGCGACGAGCAGGCGCGGCTTCAGCTCTGATGCCCTGCCGCCGTGCGCCATATGGTCTTCGTGATGCGGGGCGACGTCGGCCGCGGTGTGGCCGTGGTCCTCCTCGATGACCGTTCTAATCCTCGCCTTGTAGCCGGCGGAGGCTACCTGGTCTGTGATCTGTTGGTCCGTGATGCCGGCCGGGACGGTCACGTGCGCTGTTTCCAGGGGGAGGTTGACGGTGGCCTCGACGCCGTCGAGCTTGGCGAGCTTCTTTTCAACCCGGTTCACGCACGACGCGCAGGTCATGCCCTCGACGTCGAGTTCGATCACCCGGCTGGCGGAGCCTGCGGAAAGGTGTTCGGTGCCCATGACTGGTCCTTCTCTGGTGGTGCTCGATCTTGGCCGTGCTCGGTACGAATGGGAGGCGCGTCAGGCCTCGTTGGCCACCACCAGGTAGCCCGCCTCGGCCACTGCCTCGCCGATTTCGGAGGGGGAGAGCTTCTGCGTGGAGGTAATGGTGACGGTCGAAACGCCGCCGGCGTTGAGGTCGATGTCGATTTCCTCGACGCCGGCCAGCGCCTCGAGCTCCTCGCTGACGGCCGATACGCAGTGCCCGCAGGTCATGCCGGAGACGTGGACTTTGGTGGAGATGGTACTCATTGCTGGCTCCTAGTTGGTGCGATAACGGGGTTGGTCGGCTGGGGGTGGTGGTTTGCGGCTAGCGCAGCAGGCGCCCGATGGCACCCGCCGCCTCCTTGACCTTGAGGTCGATGGCTTCAGCCCGCAGGTCAGGATCAGGCTCGGAGGCCGCCCCGACAACGCAGTGGCCAATGTGTTCTTCCACGAGGCCGAGGCTGACGGCGTGCAGGGCCTTGGTCACGGCCGCGACCTGCGTCAGGATGTCGATGCAGTATTTGTCTTCCTCAACCATCCGGGCAATGCCACGGACCTGTCCCTCGATCCGCCGGAGCCGGCGCAGGTACGCATCCTTGTCCGCCGTGTAGCCGTGCTGCGGGGCCTCTGCAATCGCTTCTTCGTTAGGCGCTGCCGGCGTCTGTCCTTCGGAAGTTTCCATGCCCTCAAGTTATACCCCTAGGGGGTATCAGTCAAGGGTGATGCGGCAGGTCAACGCGGATGCGGAAAGTGAGCGCGCGGGCAAGACCGGGGTTATAGGACAAAACGTGTGTATGGGAGGGGCTTGCTTCCCAGTCACCGCGCGCGAATTCCGGGGTAGCTAAGCTTTTGAAGCTTAGGGTGGCTGGGGTGCTTGCATATCTCTGGAGTGTTTGATTTGTGGTCGCGGGCTGGTTCGGAACGGGAAAACAGCTGCGGGTAAGCAGCGGTACCGGTGCCTGGAGTGCGGGGCGAGTCGTTCGGGTGAGCGTCCTGATGTGAGCCGACGGGCGGAATTGGACGCGTTTCTCGAATGGCTGCTGGGCACATCGAACCAGTCAGCAGCGACCTCCTTCGGCACTGCAAGGTCCTTCCGGCGCCGCACCGAGTGGTGCTGGAACATCGCCCCCGAGATCCCGGTCACCGGCGAGATCCACGACCAGATTCAGGTCGATGGGATCTACGTGGGCTCGTGGTGCTGTTTGATAGCTGTCGCCGGGGAGTACGTGCTCGGATGGCAGTGGTGCGACACCGAAAAGAAGGCCGCGTGGGCTGCCCTGCTCGCCCGGTTCCCGGCGCCCAGCGTCGTGATTACCGATGGCGGCTCCGGAATCGCAGCAGCCCTGTCCGAGTGCTGGAGTGAGACCGCGGTTCAGCGCTGCCTGGTGCACGTCCAACGGAATGTCCGTACCTACTTGACTGGGCGGCCCAGAACTGAGGCGGGCAAGGCGTTGCTGCGGCTCGGGCGGGCACTGACGAGGACCACCACAGCGGCCGAAGCCGCCGCGTGGCTAGGCGGGCTGAATGATTGGCACCAGGGCTACGGGCACCTCGTTATTGCCAGAACCTACCGGAACGGCAGTGCCGTCGTGCCGGGATGGGTGCGACCTGCGCGCTGAGTTCGCAGGCCTTCAGATCGCATCGACTACCAACCGCATTGAAGGGGGCACCAACGCCCAACTCCGGCTGCTGCTGCGGGCACACCGGGGAATGAGCGAAGAACACCGTAAACGCGCGATCGAGTGGTACCTCTATCTCCACAGCGAACAGCCCCTGCCACCGGCCAAACTGATCGGCGCCCGGCACTATCGTCCGGGCAAGACCAAAGCCACGACACCGACAGAACAGGAGCCAGGGCCGGAGCTTTACAGCGCCGGCCTCACCGCCGACGAGGGCCTCTGGCACCGAAAAGGCTGGGCAGGACGTTCATGACACACCCGAGATTTACACACGTTTTGTCCTATAACCCCAAGACCGCTTGTGCCCTCGGAGGTTTTTGGGCAACAAAAAAGCCCCGGAGCGCGTTATTGGGGGATACGCACTCCGGAGCAGTCTTTGGGCGGGCCTGCGGCGGCCTGCCTGATCAGCTTACTTGCCGGTAGCCATGTTGGCCACCACCTCGAATAACTACTTTCGCTTTACTTTTCCACCTTTGTCTTGGGCGGCTGCTGGCTACTCGGCCCTGTCCTGGTGTGCGGCCATCCGGAACGGGACCACCAACACGGGGCGGCTTTGGTGGTGGGTGAGCCATGCGGCCACGGAGCCGTTCAGGAGTTCAGTGATCCGGTGCCCGAAGCCGCGCTCCGGCGTGCCCACAATGATCATGGGGGCATTGACCTCGGAGGCCAGCCTGCCGAGGGCCCGTGCGGGATCCCCGGCAAGCGTGCGCAAGGTCCACGCCGGCCCTCCGTCCTGCAGGGCCGAGCCGATGGCCGACTTCAGTTCCGTCGTCACGGAACGGATGTCGTCGTCGTCCCTGTCGGGATGCAGCGAAAGCCGGTGCGCAGAGCGCGCGGGATCCCACTCAACCAGGTAGCTTGCTTCGTCCACGTAGGCGCACAGCAGCGGGGCGGACAGCTTTTGGGCCAGAGTGACCGCGGTCTTGAGGACCTCCGGATGCTGACCGGGGACCATGCCCACGAGGAGGGGAGGCGGCCCGCTGAAATGCTCTGCATCCATAATCAATTGTGTGCCTGCGGCGTCAGGAAAGACCATAGCCACAGCCCCTTCGGCCCAGCTCAGCGAAGGTTTTTGGCCCTGCGGCACGGGTGCTGTCCCGCGGAGAAGAGTGTTGATTTTCCCTTGAATCCCGGCCGTGGCGAGCCTAGCGTGGAGACGTAGAAAGGCGGCGTCCCATGCAGATTTACATGTGGTGGCTTGATCTTGACCTGAAAAGCAAGGAGTGGCTTCGCGAAAACCTGCGGGCCGGTGACGTTCCGCTGTTCGTGATGCAGGGGATCGCCGAGGCGGGAGGTCCGCACCCGGATACACCGCAGGCAGTCTTGACCGAAGCCGAGTGGGATTTCATCGAGACGCAGTCTGAATTTGTGGACTGAACGGTCCGCGGACGCGTGGCCGGTCAGGCCGCACGCACCACCGGCAACTCGTCCCAGTGCGTCGTGTAGCGTGGCGAACGCATTTCACGCTTCATGGTCCAATCCAGGCCGGTCCTCAAGCCTGCGAACCCGAGTCCGATGGTGCCCCTGCCGCACTTCCGGCTGACCTGCTCAACCAGCGGGCCGATCCCGCGTTCCTCGTGCGGGTTGGCGAAGGGCTCAAGTGGCTGTTGGTTGCCGGACGGCCGCAGGTCGGTGACCATGATCCCGGCACGGGCGTACTTGACGCCGTCCTGGATCGCGGGAAGCAGTGCATGGGCAGCCCTAGTGAGCAGTACCGGGTCTGAGGTGGGCATGGGCAGCGGAACGCATACCGAGGGAAACGACTTGTCCTCCGAATTGTAATGGGACGTGCCGGCGAACGCGGTGAGGACCTTGGCCTGGAGGTGGTGCCGGGCCAGCCGGGCACTCGCCTGTTGCGCGTAGACGCTCAGGACCTGGCGAAATTCAGGAGCTGACGCCAAGGGAGTGGAAAACGAGCGGGAGAAGATCAGCTGGTCCCGGCCCATTCGCTCCTCCTCCAGCGGTATGCAGGGCGTCCCGCGCAGTTCGAGCATTGTACGCATCAGCACCACTGAAAAGCGGTCGCGCACCATCACCGGATCGGCACGGCTCAGCTCGAGGATGGTGCAGATCCCAAGGGCGTTCAACCGCTTTTCGAGCCGGCCCGCCACACCCCACACCTCCGAGACCGGCAGCCGGGCCATGAGCAGTTCGCGTACCTCCGGCTCCATCGACTCCCAGCGGCACACCCCGCCGAGCGCGGGGTTGTTCTTTGCCCACCGGTTGGCCAGTTTGGCGAGCGTCTTGGTGGCGGCGATGCCGACGCACACGGGCACCCCGACGTTGCGCTGGACCGCGGCCTTGATGGTACGGCCGAGACCCACCACCTGCTCGGGGCTGCCCTTGATGCCCAGGAACGCCTCGTCGATGCTGTACACCTCAAGCCAGGCCGAGTAGCGTCCCAGCAGTTCCATGACGCGGGAGCTGATGTCGCCGTACAGTTCATAGTTGCTGGACCGGGCAATGAGGCCCCATTCCTTGGCCCGAGGGGCGAGCTTAAACCACGGATCGCCCGTGCTGATCCCCAGGGCCTTGGCCTCCGGACTGCGGGCCACGGCGCAGCCGTCGTTGTTGGAGAGCACGACGAGCGGCTTGCCTTCCAGGGAGGGGTCGAAGGCGCGCTCCGCGCTGGCGTAGAAGCAGTTCACGTCCACCAGCGCTATTTGCTGCCGCGAACTAGACATGGTGCAGGCACCTCGTGGCTACGCCCCAGATGGTGAGATCGGCCAGGGCGGGGACGTTGATGTCCGGATACAAAGGGTTGGCGGCCTGGAGCACCACGCCTGCCGCGGTGACCTTCAGGCGCTTGACGGTGAGCTCACCGTCCAGCACTGCGACGACCACGGACCCGTCGCGCGGTTCCAGCGCCCGGTTGACGATCAGTTCGTCCCCGTCGCTGATGCCGGCCTGTTCCATCGAGTCCCCGGATACCCGCACGATATAGGTGCTGGTGATGTCCTTGATCAGGTGCTCATTGAGGTCGATCCGCCCGTCAAAGTAGTCCTGGGCGGGGGACGGGAAGCCCGCCGCCACGGCCACGGGCGAAATCAGCACCAGCCGCAGGGAAAGTCCCGCCTCTGTCACGCGGGGTCCGATGATCACACCCACAACACACCTTTTTTCGAATATATGTTCGATAGTTCAGTGTAGTCCTCCCGACTGACAGAATGCAGCCAGGCCAGGCAGCGGTTGGATTCATCACACGTTCGCCGTGCCGTCTCCGTGACAGCGGGTCTGCGTCGCATACTGGTCTCATGGGGATGCAAGGCGCAGGAGGATCAGTGGTGGAAACCTTGAAGAGGGTGGCGCGGAACGAGTACTTTCCGGCGGCAGCCGTGCTGACGCTGGTGGTGCTCTTCTGGGTGGCGGGCCTTTTTGGTGGCCTGTCTCTGCTGAGCCGGAGCCAGCCTCCGATCGCCACGCTGACATGGCTGCTGTTTGTCTACGCCGCTGCCGTTCTGACGCCCCTGGCCGGAATCCTGGCAGCCGCCGACCTGCTCCGCCGGTGGTGGCGGAACCGCCGCGCCGGGAAAGCCAGCAGCGCCAAAGCCGGTGCAAGGACGGGGTCCTAGGTCCCGCCCGGGCAACGAACCCACGAAACCCGCGGGGGCTCAAACCATTGCAGCCCCTCCAGCGGAGTGGTTGCATGGGGAGCATGAATGCCTCAGAGAGTTTCGTCTTAGCTATCGGGACCAAAAAAGGCCTCTGGCTGGCCACCAGCCAGGACCGGAAGCAATGGTCCTATTCCGGCCCGCACTTCCTCATGAGCGAGATACCGAGCATCGGAATCGATACGCGGGACGGCCGCACACGCATCATGGTGGGGGTGCGGTCCGAGCACTGGGGCCCCTACGTTGCCCACTCGGATGACCTCGGTGCCAGCTGGACCGAGCCCGAGCAGGGTGCCATCAAGTTCCCCGAAGGCACCGACGCCGCCGTGGAACGCATCTGGCAGATCTACCCCGACGCCGAATCCCGTCCGGGGGTGGTCTGGGCCGGTGCGGAGCCGATTTCGGTGTGGAAATCGACCGACGGCGGCGAGCACTTCGAGCTGAACCGCGGACTGTGGGACCACCCGCACCGCAGCGAATGGGGTGCGGGATATGGCGGCGCAGCCGCGCACTCGATCGTGGTCAACTCCTCCGGGGACAACGTGCACGTCGCCATGAGCACGGGAGGCGTCTACCGCTCGCTCGACGGCGGGACGTCCTGGGAGCCGCGGAACAAAGGGATCTCCGCCTACTTCATGCCCGATCCCAACCCGGAATTCGGCCAGTGCGTGCACAAGATTGCCGCGGATGCCGCCGTCGACGGTCGCCTTTACGCGCAGAACCACCACGGCGTGTACCGCACCGACGACAATGCCGAGAACTGGGAATCGATAGCGGAGGGCCTGCCGGCCGATTTCGGGTTCGTCATGCTGACCCACCCCCGGCGTGCAGGCACGGCCTGGGTTGTTCCCCTGAAGGCCGACGGCGAACGCATCCCGCCGGACGGAAAGCTCGCCGTGCACCGTACCGACGACGCCGGCGCCACGTGGAAGCGCCTGGACTCCGGGCTGCCGCAGTCAGAATTCAACGCGGTGCTCAGGGACGCGGCCTCCGTGGACTCCGCCGAACCCGCCGGGGTGTACTTCGGAACGCGCGGCGGCGCGGTGTATGCCAGCGCGGACGAGGGCGAAACCTTTGCGGAGGTGGCGTCCCACCTGCCGGATGTGCTGTGCGTTCGCGCTGCCGTGGTGGCTGGAGCGCCCGTTGCAGCGGCGACCCCGGCGTGAGGATGTGCGGTGGCTGAGATCAGCGTGGTCCTTCCCGGCGTCCTCCAGCCGCTCGCCGGCGGGCAGTCCATACTGACTACACCCGCCGACGGGGCGGTGACTGTGGGTTGGTTGCTGGATTCCGTGACCGGGACCTACCCGGTGCTCGCCAGGCGGCTGCGGGACGAGACGGGTGCGCTCCGCCGTTACGTGAATATTTACGTGAACGGCGAGGAGGTCCGGCGTCTCCGCGGCCTGGAAACGGAAGTTTCTGCCGGCCAGGAAGTGTTGATTATCCAGTCCGTGGCTGGCGGTTAGCTCGCTCAGGCGACGCGCCACACGCTGCATTCGTCGGTATTGATGGCCTTGCGCATGCCCGAGTGATGGTCCATGATCCAGACGACGCCGATGCCCGGGGCTGTCTCCTGGACGCTGCCGCGGCGGACGATGACATCGTCATAGCTGGGGCCCACCGACAGGCGGGCCTCGATCTCGTCCCCGCGGTGCAGCTGGTCCAGGGCACGGACCCGGGTGATGTGGGGTTTGGCTTCCTTCAACATGGCCTGGCCTCCTGAGCTGGAGCTGGTGCCTGCAATTGCCGGCACAACCAAGTGTGGCGTGGCATTGTTGCGCACGCGTTTCCTGCCCGTTAGCGCCCGGTTAGTTTCCGGCGCCGGGGCGGTTTCCGCCACCCCATCCTGCATTCCGGACGGCATCCCGTGAGGCCTCCGAGCCAAGCCATTGACCGCCGATTCTTCTGGAACAAGACTTTCAGTGGGCCAGCAGCCCGCCACCGTCGACCAGGAGGAGGAGCCAGCGATGACCACGCAGGAACCCGAGGCAGAAACGGCCTACCGCGCCGGCAGGGAGTGGTTCAAGAGCGCGGTGGTCTACCAGATCTATCCGCGCAGCTTCGCTGACTCGGACGGCGACGGGATCGGCGACCTCCGCGGGATCATCGGCAAGCTGGACTACCTGCAAAAGCTGGGGGTCGACGTCGTCTGGCTTTCACCGGTGTACCGCTCGCCGCAGGATGACAACGGCTACGACATCAGCGACTACCGCGACATCGATCCCGTGTTCGGCGACCTGGAAACCCTCGACGAACTGCTGGACGGCCTGCACTCGCGTGACATGAAGCTGCTGATGGACCTGGTGGTGAACCACACCTCCGACGAGCACCCGTGGTTCGCGGAGTCCCGCTCCAGTAAGGACAACCCGAAGCGGAACTGGTACTGGTGGCGGCCGCCGCGCGAGGGCGCCGGGCCTGGTGAACCTGCTCCCGGAATGCCCGGTGCGGAGCCAAACAACTGGGGATCGGCCTTCTCGGGGCCGGCCTGGGAGTACGACACAAAGACGGGGGAGTACTACCTGCACCTGTTCTCCAGGAAGCAGCCGGATCTCAACTGGGAAAACCCGGAGGTGCGGGCGGCCGTGTACGACATGATGAACTGGTGGCTGGACCGCGGCGTGGACGGCTTCCGGATGGATGTCATCAACTTCATTTCCAAGGAGCAGTCGCTGCCGGACGGCCCGCAGGCCGAAGGGATGCTCTACGGCGACGGCGGCCCGCACTTCATCTGCGGACCGCGCATCCACGAGTTCCTCCAGGAGATGCACCAGGAGGTCTTCGCGGGGCGGGACAAGGACCTGCTCACCGTGGGCGAGATGCCGGGCGTCACCGTGGAGGACGCCGCCCTCTTCACCGATCCGGGCCGCGGGGAGGTGGACATGGTGTTCCAGTTCGAGCACGTGGCCCTCGACCAGGAGGGCGGCAATAAGTGGCGGCCCAAGAAGCTGCTGCTCACCGACCTGAAGAAGTCCCTGGGCCGCTGGCAGGAGGGGCTCGCGGAGCGCGGCTGGAACAGCCTCTACTGGGGTAACCACGACCAGGCCCGCGCCGTCTCCCGGTTCGGCGACGACGGCCAGTACCGCGAGCTGTCGGCGAAAATGCTGGCCGCGGTCCTGCACCTGCACCGCGGTACGCCGTACGTCTACCAGGGCGAAGAGCTGGGCATGACCAACATGGCATTCGGGGCCATCAGCGACTACCGCGACATCGAAGTCCTCAACCACCACCGCGAGGCCACCACGCACCTGGGCCACACCGACGCCGAGGTCTTCGCCGCCCTGGCACCGCTGAACCGGGACAACGCCCGGACACCCGTGCAGTGGGACGCCAGCCGGCATGGCGGCTTCACCACCGGGGCGCCCTGGATTGCCGTGAACCCCAACGCCAACACCATCAACGCCGCCGCCCAGGTTGACGATCCCGACTCGGTCTTCAACTTCTACCGCAAGGTCATAGCCCTCCGGCACTCGGATCCCGTAATCGCCTACGGGGATTTCAGCATGCTGCTGCCCGACGACGAACACGTCTACGCGTTCACGCGGTCCCTTCCGGAGGCGGAACTTTTGGTGCTGGCCAACTTTTCGGGGACCGGCCGGACAGCCGAGGTTGACGACGGCGGCTGGTTTGGCGGCCTAGGAACGGCTGAGCTGGTGCTGGGCAACTATCCGCCGGACGCCGGCGAGGCGCCGGCGGCAGGACCGCAGCAGTTGGAGCTGCGCCCGTGGGAGGTGAAAGTGTTCCGCCGGGACCGTTAGGCCCGAAGGGCCCGGCTCACGGCCCCTCAGGGCGCCAGGCGGTCGCCGGGCCGGTGAACCCGGAACCAGCGGTAGCCGTACCGCCCCAGCTCAACGGTGAACCCGCCGTCGGCCTCCAACGGTACGTTCCCGCCGTCGAACAGATCCAGCAGGATGGCGTCCCTGAAAGCCCGCGGCGGACTGTCCCGGGATCCGACGTTCGCGGCGACCTTGACCGGCGCCTCGCCGAAGTTGTGCAGCAACACCACCGTTGCCTCTGCCGAGCTGCAGCGGTGCGCAAGGACGGCCGGCTCCGGCTGCTCGAGGACGGCGAACTCGCCCCAGCCCAGTTCCGGTGATTCGCGGTACCGCTGGATGAGCGTGGCCATGAAGTTCCACAGCGATTCGGGGTCACGTTTGGCGCTGGCCGCGTTCACCCTTTCCGGGCCGTACTCACCGCGGGCCAGAGGGACCACCAGCTCGGACACCTTCGCGCTGGAGAAGCCGCCGTTCTTCTCGCCGTTCCACTGCATGGGCGTGCGGACGGCGGCGCGGCCCTTCTGCCGCAGGTCCTCACCCATGCCGATTTCCTCGCCGTAGAAGAGGACCGGCGTGCCCGGCAGGGCGAACATCAGGGAGTAGGCCATCCGGATCCGGTCGGCGTCGCCGTCCAGCATCGGCGGCAGCCTGCGCCGCAGCCCGCGGCCGTAGAGCTGCATGTTCTTGTCCGGTCCGAAGGCGGCGAAGACCTCCTCCCGCTCGCCGTCGCTGAGCTTGTCCAGGGTGAGCTCATCATGGTTGCGCACGAACATCGCCCAGTGGTTGTCCGGATGCAGCCGCGGGCGCGTCTTCAGCGTCTCGGCCAGCGGGCGCGCGTCCTGCCTGGCGAGCGACAGGTAGATGTGCTGCATGGACATGAAGTCGAACTGCATGTTCAGCTCGTTGCCCTCAGCGCCGCCGAAATACTCCAGCTGGTCCTTGTACGGCAGGTTCACCTCGCCCAGCAGCACCGCCCCGCCGTTGCGCCGGTTGACGAAGCTGCGCAGGGCCCTGAGGTAGTCATGCGGGTCGATGGTGGCCGCCTCGTCCTTGGGCGCCCCGCGGGTCTCCAGGAAAAACGGCACTGCATCCAGCCGGAACCCGTCCAGTCCCAGCTCCAGCCAGAGGCCCATGGCCTTGGCGATCTCGTTGCGGACCTTGGGGTTGGTCACGTTGAGGTCCGGCTGGTGCTCCATGAACATGTGCAGGTACCACTCACCGGTGGCGTCGTCCTGGGTCCAGATGGAGGTCTGTTCGCCCGGGAAAACCACCTCGGAGGACGTGTCCGGCGGCGGATCGCTCCGCCAGACGTAGTAGTCCCGGTACGGGTTGTCCACGGATTTGCGGCCCTCCACGAACCAGGGGTGCTGGTTGGAGGTGTGGTTGACCACGAAGTCCGCGATCACCCGGATGCCGCGGTCCTTCGCGGTGCGGATGAACTCCACAAAGTCGCCCAGAGTGCCCAGCCGGCGGTCGACGTCGAAGAAGTCCGTGACGTCGTAGCCGTCGTCCCGGTCCGGTGACGGATAGAAGGGCATGAGCCAGATGCAGTTCACGCCCAGTGCCGCCAGGTAGTCCACGCGCTGGGTCAGGCCGCTGAAATCACCGGTGCCGTCGCCGTCGTGGTCAAAGAAGGTCTCCACGTCCAGGCAGTAGACGACGGCGGTCTTCCACCACAGATCCGATGTCTCCGCGATGTTCATGCCACCGGCACCTTGCGCAGCTGCGGCAGGACGCTGCCCGCGAAGGCATCGATGAACGGCGCCTGGTCCTGCCCCACGAAGTGGAGGTACAGCTCGTCGAAGCCGAGGTCCAGGTACTCGCTTAGCCACTCCACGTGGCGGTCCAGGCTCGCGGAGATGTTCACCGATTTTCGGACCTGGGCCTCCCCGACGTCGGTGCTGACGCCGTCGAAGTGCGCCGCAGTCGGCAGGTCCCAGGGGATGGGCGGGGCGAAGACGTTCGAACGCCACTGGTCGAGGGCTGTGGCGACGGCGTCCTCCTCCCGGGGAGCCCAGGACAGGTGGATCTGGAGCACGGCCTTCCCCTGGCCGCCCTCGGACCGGTAGGCCGCCAGCATTTCCGCGAGTTTTTCGGCCGGCTGGTTCACCGTCACCAGGCCGTCCGCCCAGCCGGCGGCCCGGCGAGCCGTCTCCACGCTGATGGCCGGGGCGATCAGCGGCGGCGGGGGATTCGGCACGTCCCAGATCCGCGCCTGCTCCACGGTGACCAGGCCGTGGTGGGTGACTTCCTCGCCGGCGTGCAGCCGGCGGATGACGTCCACGCACTCCTCCAGCCGTTGCTGGCGGGTCTCCTTGAGCGGCCAGGGGTCGCCGGTGACGTGCTCGTTCATGTTCTCGCCGCTGCCCGGGGCCATCCAGAACCGGCCGGGGAACATGGATGCCAGCGTGGCCGAGGCGTGGGCGATGATGGCCGGGTGGTACCGCTGTCCCGGCGCGGTGACCACGCCGAAGCGCAGGCTGGTGCTGGCCAGGGCAGCGCCGAGCCAGGACCACGCGAAGCCCGAGTGCCCCTGCCGCGCAGACCAGGGTTCGATGTGGTCCGAGCACATGGCGGCGTCGAAGCCCGCCTCCTCGGCGAGCCGGACGTCCTTCAGGAGCTGGCCGGGGCTGATCTGTTCATGCGATGCGTGGAAACCGATAGCTGCCATCCTTAATGTCTACCGGCGAGGCGGTGGTCGTGTCGAGGGTGGCGGCCAGTCGTGGTGGGCGCGGCGGCGCTGGTGCGGCCAGGGGTGGCGCCCGGACGGGTGCCGGGCAAGAATGGGGCCTATGCAGCTGCCGGTCATGCCCCCCGTCGCCCCCATGCTGGCCAAATCGGTCGGCGCCATCCCCGAAGGCCGCCTGAGCTACGAGCCGAAGTGGGACGGATTCCGCTCCATCATTTTCCGCGACGGCGACGACGTGGAGATCGGCAGCCGCAACGAGAAACCGATGACGCGCTACTTTCCCGAACTCGTGGAGGCGCTGAAGGCCAACCTGCCGCCCAAATGCGTGCTCGACGGCGAGATCGTCCTGGTGGGCTCCTCCGGGGACCGGCTGGACTTCGACGCCCTGCAGCAGCGGATCCATCCCGCGGCCAGCAGGGTCAAGATGCTCTCCGAGCAGACGCCGGCGAGATTCGTGGCCTTCGATTTGCTGGCCCTCGGCGACGAGGACTTCAGCGGACGTCCCTTCGCGGAGCGGCGCGCGGCCCTGGAGCAGGCCTTCGCCTCGGCCAGCGCCCCGGTCCACCTGACCGCCGCCACGCAGGATCCGGAGCTGGCCGGAAAGTGGTTCCACCAGTTCGAGGGCGCCGGCCTGGACGGGATCATTGCCAAGCCGCTGGACGGTCCGTACCAGCCGGACAAGCGCGTGATGTTCAAGATCAAGCACGAACGGACTGCCGACTGCGTCCTGGCCGGCTACCGCGTGCACAAGAGCGGCCCCGACGCGATTGGCTCGTTGCTGCTGGGCCTGTACAAACCCGGCGGTGAACTCGCCAGCGTCGGCGTTGTTGGCGCTTTTCCGATGAAGCGGCGCAAGGAGCTATTCGAGGAGCTCCAGCCCCTGGTCACCAGCTTCGACGAGCACCCGTGGGCCTGGGCCAAGCAGGAGGACGGCACCCGGACGCCCCGCAACGCGGAGGGCAGCCGGTGGAGCGCGGGCAAGGACCTGTCCTTCACGCCGCTGCGGCCGGAGCGGGTGCTGGAAGTGAAATACGATCACATGGAAGGGGAGCGGTTCCGCCACACGGCGCAGTTCGTGCGCTGGCGGCCGGACCGGGACCCGGAGTCCTGCACTTATGAACAGCTCGAGGAGCCGGTGAAGTTCGACCTCGCCGAGGTGCTGGCCACCTGAGGTTCCTGTCGCCCCGCAACTGGCGGGCCGCCGTCGTGACCTTCTTTAAAGCTAAATCGCCCCAAAACGCAGCGACCCGCCGGCCGTGACCCGGTTTGGGGAGCAAACGGGGTCACGACGGCGGGAACGCACCTTGGCCCGGGGGCTGGGCTACTTGAGCCCGAGCTCCTTGGTGGGGACCTTGAAGGTCTCCTTCGCCGTCAGGGCCGAGACGGCGGCGACGCCGCAGATGACCGCGGTGAAGATGCTGATCTGCACCCAGCCCCCGGGCTTGATGCCGCCCATGGCCGCGACAATGGCCGGGGCGAAGCCGGCCATCAGGAAGCCGAGCTGCGTGCCGATGGCCAGGCCGGAGAAGCGCACCTTGGTGCTGAACATCTCGGCGTAGAAAGACGGCCAGACGGCGTTGGCGGCCGCGTAGCCACAGGAGAAGAAGGCGATGGCGGCCAGGAACATCAGCGGCACGTTGCCGGATTCGAGGCTCAGCAGGAACAGCGGGGCAAGGGCCGCGCTCGACAGGGCGCCGTAGATGTAGACCGGCTTCCGGCCGATCCGGTCCGCCAGCCTGCCGAAGAGCGGCTGGGTGCCCAGGGCCACGAGGTTGGCGCCCACCACGAGCCAGAGAGTGGTGGTGCCGTCCACGCCGGCAACGGTCTTCGCGTAGCTGATGGCGAGGGTGCCGAACACGGTGGAGACGGCAGAGATGAAGGCGCAGCAGATGACGCGGAGGACGTCGCGCCAGTGGGTCTTGAGCAGGTCCGCGACGGGCAGCTTGGCGATCTGGGCCGACTTCTGGGCGGCTTCGAAGGCCGGCGGCTCGTGCAGGGTGCGGCGGATGAAGAACGCGACCATCACAACCACGGCGCTGAGCCAGAAGGGGATCCGCCAGCCGATGCCGTACTTGATCTCGTCAGGCAGGGCCAGGACCGGAATGAAGACAAGCGCCGCCAGGATCTGGCCGCCCTGGGTGCCGGTCAGGGTCCACGAGGTGAAGAAGGAGCGCTGGTTGTCCGGAGCGTGCTCCAGGGTCATGGAGGATGCGCCGGCCTGTTCACCGGCAGCCGAGAGGCCCTGGCAGAGGCGGGCCAGCACCAGCAGCGCCGGCGCCCACCAGCCCACGGTGTTGAAGTCCGGCAGGCAGCCGATCAGGAAGGTGGAGGCACCCATGAGGACCAGGGTGAACATCAGGACCTTGCGCCGGCCCACCCGGTCGCCAAAGTGGCCCAGGATGACGGCGCCGACGGGCCGCGCGATGTACGCAAAGCCGAACGTCGCAAAGGACATGATGGCGGCATTGGCGTCCGCGTTCGGGAAGAACACGTGCGGGAAGATCAGCGCGGCTGCGGAGCCGAAGATAAAGAAGTCGTAGTACTCGACGGCGCTGCCGAGGAAGCTGGCAAGGGCTGCCTTCTTCGGTGTCCCGGCCGGGGCAGCAGTGCCCGCCGTAGTGGACTGGGTGGTCTGGCTCATGGTGTTCCTTCAGGGGGACGACGTTGTCGCGGGACAGATCAGGGGTCGCGGCCGCAGTCCTGGTTGGGAGAGGGGCGGCTGGAGGTCCTTGGAAAGACCCGGACACAGTAGCCACATGGTGGGAGCTACTTGTGCGATACAGCAATGATGGCTGTGAGGGCAGTCACCTGTCAAGAAACTTGCTCACGATCTAGAAATAGCTCTCACATTGTGGCAACATCGAGCTATGAGTGTGAAGGAAGCCACAGGTGGAGACGCCTCCTCAGGGACCCCCGCCGCGGCAGGCGCCCCCGTAGAAACAAAGTCAGCGAAGGGGGAGTCCCGCACCGACATGGTGGGCAAGGCGCTGGGACTGCTGGTCCTGCTGGGGGACGAGCCCCGCGGCGCCAGTGCGGCCGAGATCTCCCGGCGCGCGGACCTTCCCTTCAGTACCACCTACCGGCTCCTCGGCTCGCTCACTCGCGACGGTTTTGTGGACTACGAGCCGGACGGCCGGCGCTACCATCTGGGCTTGCGCATCTTCCAGCTTGGCCAGCGGGTCTCCAACCACCACGGCTTTGCCGGCACGGCGCTGCCCATCCTGCGCCGGGTCACCGAGGAGACGGGGGAGGCCACCATCCTGTCCGTCCGGGACGGCATGCACCACCTCACCGTAAACAAGGTGGACGGCCCCCAGACCTTCCGCGTCACCAGCGACCCCGGCTTTCTCGGCGCGCTCCACACCACCTCCGTCGGCAAGGCGCTCGTCGCCTTCGCTGAGGACGAGGACCGCGAACGGCTGCTCGAGGAACTCCCGCTGGAGCCGCTGACGGCCCTGTCCATTACCGACCGGGATGCCTTCCGCGCCGAGATCGAGAAGGTCCGGCGGCAGGGGTACGCGGTCATGGATGAGGAGAACGAGCTGGGCATGCGGGCCGTGGCGGTGCCCGTCTTCAACTCCCAGGGCGCCGCGTTTGCGTCCCTGGCCACTGCTGTTCCGGTGTTCCGGCTCAGCATGGAGGCGCTGGTGGCGCTGGTTCCGCTGCTGCAGGCCGCCGCCGTCGAGCTTTCTGCCCGGCTGCCGCAGCGCTAAGACGCGCCAGAAACAGATGCCCGGGTCCCGCTTGTTCGCATGTAGAACAAGAGTGCATCATATGAACTTCTGCTGTATTGTTATCCGTATCACCCGGCCAGCACGGGGCGCAGCAGGCGCCCGAGCCGGCCGAGTGCCGTTGTCAAAGGAGCCGCACGCATGAGCAATCGAACCGAGTCCTATCTGATAGGACTTGTCGGGGACGGCGTGATGCCGTCGCTCTCGCCCCATATGCACGAGCGTGAAGGTGACGTCCAGGGCGTCCGCTACCTCTACCGGCCCATCGACCTGCATGAGCTTGACCTGGCGGCCACCGCCGTTGGCGATCTGCTGCAAAGTGCGTACCGGATGGGCTTCAACGGGCTGAACATCACCCACCCGTGCAAGCAGCTGGTCCTCGACCACCTCGACGAGATCGCCCCTGACGCCGAACGCCTGGGCGCCGTCAACACCGTGGTGGTCCAGGACGGACGGTTCATCGGCCACAACACAGACTTCTCCGGCTTTGCCGCCGCCCTTGCTTCCGGACTTCCGGACGCCAAGCTGGACCGCGTGGTGCAGCTGGGAGCGGGCGGCGCCGGATCAGCCGTCGCCTACGCCCTGCTCACCGCCGGCGTGCAGACGCTGGAGCTCGTGGACATGGATGCGGCGCGCTGCGCCGAACGTGCCGCCGAACTGGCTGGCTTCTTCCCGGACCGCACCGTCACCGCGCGCACGACGGCGAAGCTGCCGCAGCTGATGCCCGCCGCCGACGGTCTGGTGCACTGCACCCCCGTGGGCATGGCCGCCCACCCCGGCACCCCGCTGGACATGGCGCTCGTCGAATCCCGGCACTGGGTGGCGGACATCGTCTACCGCCCGATCGAAACCGAACTGGTCCGCGAGTCGCGGGCCAAGGGCTGCCAGGTGCTCGACGGCGGACGCATGGCCGTGGGCCAGGCCGCCGACGCATTCCGCATCTTCACTGGGCTCGAGCCCGACGCCGAACGCATGCGCGCACACTTCCTGGAGCTCATCGCCGCGGAAGAGGTGGCCGTCTGATGCGCACCGGAATCGCCACCGTCTGCCTCTCCGGCACGCTGAAGGAAAAGATGCAGGCCTGCGCCATCGCGGGCTTCGACGGCATCGAAATCTTCGAGCAGGACCTCGTCACCTCGTCCCTGAGCCCCGAGGACGTCCGCAAGATGGCTGCCGACCTGGGCCTCACGCTGGATCTCTACCAGCCGTTCCGCGACTTCGACAGCGTGACCGAGGACCTGCTGGCAGCCAACCTCCGCCGGGCCGAGGCCAAGTTCCGGCTCATGTCCCGGCTGGGCATGGATACGATCCTGGTCTGCGCCAACGTCGCCACCGCCACGATCGACGACGACGACCTCCGGGCCGCGCAGCTCGCTGCCCTGGCGGACCGCGCGGGTGAGCACGGCGTCAAGGTTGCCTACGAGGCCCTCGCCTGGGGCAAGTATGTCAACGACTACGAGCACGCCCACCGCCTCGTGGAGATGGTGGACCACCCGAACCTCGGCACCTGCCTGGACTCCTTCCACATCCTGTCCCGCGACTGGGACACCGCGCCCATCGAGAACATCAACGCGGAGAAGATCTTCTTCGTGCAGGTGGCCGACGCGCCCAAGCTCTCCATGGACGTGCTGTCCTGGAGCCGGCACTACCGCGTCTTCCCGGGCGAGGGCCAGTTCGAGCTCGCCAAGTTCATGGGCCACGTGGTCCGTGCCGGCTACACCGGGCCGGTGTCGCTGGAGGTCTTCAACGACGTCTTCCGCCAGTCCGACGTCGAACGCACCGCCGTCGACGCGATGCGTTCGCTGATCTGGCTGGAGGAGCAGAGCGCCAAGTGGCTGGACACTGCGGCCAACGGCGGAGGCGCCCCTGGTACTGTCGCTGGTGGTCCCACGGCCTCTGCCCGCCGCCGTTATCCCATGGAACTGGCCACGCTCCCGCAGGTGGCGGAGCCGGCCGGCTTCAACTTCGCCGAAGTCAAGGCGGCGGACACCGGGGTGCTGGAAAAGGTCCTCGGCCAGCTCGGCTTCGAGTTCAACGGCCGCCACCGCACCAAGGATGTCCAGCTCTGGACCATGGGGCACGCCCGCGTGATCATCAACGAACAGGCCCCCGCAGCGGCTGAACCCGCCATCGCCGCCCTCGGCTTTGACGTCGACTCCCCGGTGATCGCCTCCGCCCGCGCCCAGCAGCTCAAGGCTCCCGTCGTTCCCCGGAAGAGCCAGGCCAACGAGGAAGTGTTCCAGGGCTTCGCCGCCCCCGACTCCACCGAGATCTTCCTGTGCCAGGGCAACCCGGACGGTACGGCCGCCTGGACTGCTGAATTTGGGCAGGGGTTGGAAGTTCCGTCCGGTGCCCGGACCGCGGTGATCGACCACGTGAACCTGGCCCAGCCGTGGCAGCACTTCGACGAGGCTGTCCTCTTCTATACGAGTGCCCTGGCGCTGGAGCCGCAGCCGTACGCCGAGGTCGCCAGCCCCAGCGGTCTGGTCCGGTCGCAGGTCATGCAGACTTCGGACCGGGACGTGCGCCTGGTGCTGAACCTGGCCCCGGTGATCCAGCAGGACGGCGCAGACACGGGGGCGGCCTCGCGGAAGACCTACCAGGAGCACATCGCCTTCGCAGTGGATGACCTGGTGGCAACGGCCCGCGCCGCCCGCGACCGGGGACTGGCCTTCCTGCAGATCCCGGAGAACTATTACGAGGACCTGGACGCCCGCTTCGACCTCGAGCCCGGTTTCCTGGACACGCTCCGGGACCTCAACCTGCTGTATGACCGCGACGCCGACGGCGAGTTTCTGCACTTCTACACCGCCACGGTGGGCAGCGTGTTCTTCGAGATGGTGGAACGCCGCGGCAACTATGACGGCTACGGGGCCCCCAACGCGCCGGTGCGCCACGCCGTCCAGTACGACCACCTGCACCAACTGACCAAGTAACCAACCACTGATTCCAACCACAGATTGAAAGGAGGCTGCTGTGCCTGAAGACGTGAATCTCGCAACGTACAACGCCGACGCGCTGACCGAGGACCTGTCGGACGCAGTACCCGCAACCCCGGCCGCTCCGGCAGACGTCCCCGCTGAAGCGCCGCGCGTGGAAACCCAGCAGGATCTCACCGCGGAGATCAAGGCCATCGGCGATGCCTACGCCCGCGCGCTGAAGGACGGTGCGGCGCCGGAAACCCAGCCGCGCCTGGACTTCGCGCCGTACCGCAGCAGCCTCCTGCGCCACCCCACCAAGAGCCTGCACCACACGGACCCGGAAACCATCGAGCTGTACTCCCCGGCGTTCGGCCACCAGGACGTCCACGCCCTGGAGTCGGACCTGACCATCCAGCACAACGGCGAACCGCAGGGCGAACGCATCATCGTCGCCGGCCGCGTGCTCGACGGCGACGGCAGGCCGGTCGCCGGGCAGCTCGTGGAGATTTGGCAGGCCAACTCCTCCGGCCGTTACATCCACAAGCGCGACCAGCACCCCGCACCGCTGGACCCCAACTTCACCGGCGTGGGCCGCTGCATTACCGGCCCGGACGGCTCCTACCGCTTCACCACCATCAAGCCCGGCGCCTACCCGTGGAAGAACCACCTCAACGCCTGGCGGCCCGCGCACATCCACTTCTCGCTGTTCGGCCAGGAGTTCACGCAGCGGATCGTCACCCAGATGTACTTCCCGGGCGACCAGCTCTTCCCGCTGGACCCGATCTACCAGTCGATCGTGGACCAGGATGCCCGCGACCGCCTCGTGGCCACCTACGACCACGACCTCACCGAGCCGGAATGGGCGCTGGGCTACAACTGGGACATCATCCTGACGGGCTCCAAGCGGACCTGGACCGAGAATGAGGCGCTGGGCGCGGAAGGCGACGACCATGAGTAACTCCACCAAGCTTGTTCCCACCCCGGGCCAGACCGTGGGCCCGTTCTACGGCTACGCCCTGCCCTACGACAAGGACCGCGAGCTGCTGGCGCCCGGATCCCCGGGCTCCATCCGCCTCCAGGGCACCGTCTACGACGGCGCCGGCCACACTGTTCCGGACGCCATCCTCGAAATCTGGCAGCCGGATTCGGAGGGCAACATTGTGCACAAAACCGGTTCGCTGGTCCGGGACGGCTACACCTTCACCGGCTTCGGCCGCAGCGCCGTGGGCAACACCGGCGTCTACACCTTCACCACAGTGAACCCGGGCCCCACCGAACCCGGTGCGGCAGCCTTCATCTCCGTCGCGGTCTTTGCCCGTGGACTGATGAACCGCCTCTTCACCCGCGTTTACCTGCCGGAGAACGAGGACGCGCTGGCCAAGGACCCGCTACTGTCCGCCCTGGATCCCGAGTGCCGCAAGACCCTGATCGCACGCCGCGACGCCGACGGCGGGCTCACCTGGGACATCCGCCTGCAGGGTGAGGGCGAAACCGTCTTCCTCGACTTCGAAGGAACCGGAACCAGGGGCGCTGCAAAGTGACCGGGTTCCAGGCAGCGGGAGGCGGCGGGCTTCACGGTGACTATGGGCTGCTCAGCCCCGTGTTGGCGTCGCCCCTGGTGGCGGCACTGACCGGTGACCGGGCCGTGCTCGGGGCGATTCTGGCCGTCGAGGCCGGCTGGGCCGCGGTGCTGGAGCAGCACGACCTTGCTCCCAACGGCTCTGCTGCGGTGGTGGCCCACGCTGCCGACGCCTCCCGGTACGATCTCGGCGATATTTCCCGCCGCGCTCAGGGCGGGGGAAACCCGGTGATCCCGCTGCTGGCCGATCTCCGGGCACAGGTAAAGGCGCTGGACACGGCCAACGTGGGCGCTGCGAAAGCCGTCCACACCTCGCTGACCAGCCAGGACGTGCTTGACACCGCCCTCATGCTGGTGGCCCGCAACACCGTTGCGACACTGCTGGCCGACGTGAAAGGCACGACGACGGCGCTCGCCCGCATGGCGGAACAGCATGCGGACACGCTGTGCGTCGGCAGGAGCCTGACCCAGCATTCTCTGCCGTTCACCTTCGGGCTTCGGGCGGCGCAATGGTTCCACGGGCTGGCGGCCGCGGCACGCGGGCTAGAGGCGCTGGAACTGCCGGTGCAGTTCGGCGGGGCGGCGGGAACGCTCGCGGCCGGGACCGTACTGACGTCCGGCTCCGCCACGGATCCCTTTGCACTGTCCGACGCGCTGGCCGCACAGCTTGGCCTCGCCGCCGCACCGGCACCATGGCACACCAACCGGCTGGCCGTGACGTCGCTCGGCGGCGCCGTCGCCTCCGTGGTGGACGCGCTTGGCAAGATTGCCGCGGATGTCCTGTTCCTGAGCCGTCCCGAGGTGGCCGAAGTGGCCGAACCGCGCGCCCCGGGCCGTGGAGTTTCCTCGGCGATGCCGCAGAAGCAAAACCCCGTACTGGCCGTGCTGGTCCGCAGCGCCGCCCTCCAGGCCCCCGGCCTGGCTGCGCAAGTGCACCTTGCCGCGGCAACCTGCAACGACGAACGCCCCGACGGAGCATGGCACACCGAATGGCCGGCCCTGCGCCAGCTGCTCGCGCTGGCCCTCGGCGCCGCCGGCCACATCCGGGAACTCGCCGAGGGGCTGCAGGTCTTCCCCGACGGCATGCGGCGGAACCTGGACCTGTCCGGTCCGCTGCTCCTCAGCGAGGGCGTCTCCGCCGTGGTGGCACCGCTTCTTGCTGTTAACGGAACCAACGGATCCGGTGACGGGAAGCAGCAGCTGCAGTCCGTCGTCGACAAGACGCTGCAGGCACCGCCGGCCGAACAGGCCGCAACCTACCGCCGGCTGCTGCGCGAGGCCGTCCCCGCGGACACGCTTTCCGACGCGCAGCTGGAGGAGCTGCTCGACCCTGCCAGCTACCTCGGACAGGCTGCCGAGATCTCGCGGCGGATCCTGGCCGCCTTCCCGGATTTTGCGCTTGGTTAAACCGAACCAGCCTCAACTGAACCAGACGGAAACGGAGATTCCCGTGGCTAAACCAGCAGTCAAGGCAGTGCTGCTTTCCCCCCAGCGCACGCTGGGGGACAAACCGCTCCTGATCGTCGGGCCGTCGCTCGGCACCTCCTCGGTGCTGTGGGCGCAGGTCGGCTCGCTCCTGGGCAAGGATCTCGACGTCGTCGCCTGGGACCTGCCCGGCCACGGTGTCTCCGCCGCCGCCGCCGAAACCTTCAGCGTCCCGGACCTGGCGGACGCCGTCGTCGAACTTGTCGACTCGATCGCCCCCGGCGAGAAGTTCCACTACGCCGGCGTTTCCCTGGGCGGGGCCACCGGCCTGCAGCTGGGCATCAAGCACGGTGACCGGCTGAAGAGCCTCTCCGTGCAGTGCTCGGGCGCCAAGCTCGGCACCCCCGAGGGCTGGCTGGAACGTGCCGAAACCGTCCGCACCCAGGGCACCCCCGTGATGATCCAGGGCTCGGCCGAACGCTGGTTCGCACCCGGGTTCATGGACCGCGAACCCGAACTCAGCAGCCGGCTCCTGCATGCCCTGCGCGACGCCGACCGCTTCAGCTACGCCTTCTGCTGCGAGGCCCTTGCCGGCTTCGATGTGCGCGACCAGCTCGGCAGCATCACCGTACCCACGCAGGTGGTGGCGGGTGCGCTGGATGGCGTGGCCCCGCCGTCGCTCGCCGAAGAGGTGGCCGCCGGAATCACCGCCGGTGGAGGCACCGCCTCCGCAGCCACGCTGGAAGGTGTGGCGCACCAGGCACCCGCCGAGGCGCCGGCCCACGTGGCCGAGCTGATGCGGAGCCTCATTTCCTGGGCCGAAGCCCGCGGAGCTGCCAAGTGAGCGGCGACGAAGTTACCGGCACCCGGCGCCACGGTGTGGTCCAGCCGGACGCCACCAGCCAGGAGATTTACGACGGCGGGATGGTGGTTCGGCGCGAAGTGCTCGGCGACGCGCACGTCGACCGGGCGAACGCCAAGAAGGATGCCTTCACCGAGGACTTCCAGGACATGATCACCCGCATCGCGTGGGGCGGCATCTGGACCCGTCCGGGTCTGCCGCGCCAGATGCGCTCCGCCGTCACCATCACCGCGATGGTGGCGCACGGGCACTGGGAAGAACTCGCCATGCACATCCGTGCGGCCATCACGAACGGGCTGAGCAGGGACGAGATCAAGGAAATCCTGCTGCAGACCGCCATCTACTGCGGAGTTCCCTCCGCCAACACCGCCTTCAAGACAGCCCAGCAGGTCTTCCATGCAATGGACAACACAGCAATGGACAACACAGCAATGGATAACGCCGCAACGGACAGCACAGCCATGGACAGCGCCGGGCTCGACAACATCCCCACCCCACCCAACTAGGTAGCAGCAGATGGCGTTCTGAGCCCTCAGAACGCCCTGAAGTGCTACCCAGTTGGGCCCAGAACAGACAACTCGAGGAATTCATGAATCAGGCATTTGTATACGACGCCGTACGCACGCCGTTCGGTAAGTTCGGCTCCGGCCTTGCCGGGGTCCGTCCCGATGACCTTGCCGCGCATGTGATCGGTGAATCAGTTCGCCGCGCGCCCGGTTTGGACGTGGAGCGCATTGACGAGGTGGTCTTCGGCAACGCCAACGGCGCGGGCGAGGAGAACCGCAACATCGCCCGGATGGGCACGCTCCTTGCCGGGTTGCCGGTCTCGATCCCGGGCACCACGGTCAACCGTCTGTGCGGGTCGTCGCTGGACGCGGCGATTATCGCGTCCCGGCAGATCAACGCCGGCGATGCCGACCTGGTGCTGGTGGGCGGGGCGGAGTCGATGTCGCGGGCGCCGTGGGTGCTGCCGAAGACGGAGAAGCCCTACCCGGCCGGGGACATGACGCTGGCGTCCACCACGCTGGGCTGGCGCCTGGTGAACAAGGCGATGCCCAAGGAGTGGACCATCTCCCTGGGTGAGGCCACCGAGCGCCTGCGCGAGAAGTACGGGGTGACCCGGCAGCAGCAGGATGAGTTCGCCGCCGCTTCGCACAACCTGTCCGCCGCTGCCTGGGACGAAGGCTTCTACGACAACCTCGTGGCACCGGTTCCCGGCACGGACCTGGTCCGCGATGAGGGCATCCGGCCCGGCTCCACGGCCGAGAAGCTGGCCGGGCTGAAGACGGTGTTCCGTTCCGAGCCGGAGGGCGCCGAAGTAGGCGGCACGGTGACCGCCGGCAACGCGTCACCTCTGTCCGATGGCGCGTCCGCGGCGTGGATCGGGTCGGAGAACGCCGCCGGGCTGCTCGGACTGGAGCCGCTGGCCCGGATCGCGGGCCGGGGCGCGCACGGCAATGATCCCCAGTTCTTCGGCTTCGCTCCGGTGGAGGCCGCGAACAAGGCCCTCGCGAAGGCGGGCATCGGCTGGGACCAGGTGGGCGCCGTCGAACTTAACGAGGCGTTCGCCGCGCAGTCCCTGGCGTGCATCAACGCCTGGGGCATCGACCCGGGCATCGTCAACCGCCACGGCGGCGCGATCGCAATGGGCCACCCGCTGGGCGCCTCAGGTACCCGGATCCTGGGCACCCTCGCCCGCAGCCTGCAGGCCTCCGGGGAACGCTGGGGTGTGGCGGCGATCTGCATCGGCGTCGGGCAGGGCCTGGCCGTGGTGCTCGAAAACGTGACTGCTACTAATGGGAAGGCATAGGCGATGCTGAATTTCGTTGACACGGTCGGCGAGGCCGTCGCGGCCGTCAGGGACGGCTCCACCGTGATGATCGGCGGGTTCGGCAACGCCGGGCAGCCGTTCGAACTGATCGACGCGCTGCTGGAGTCCGGCGCCACGGACCTGACCGTGGTGAACAACAACGCCGGCCAGGGCGACCAGGGGCTGGCCCTGCTCATCAAGGAGGGCCGGGTCCGCAAGATGATCTGTTCCTTCCCGCGGCAGTCCGACTCGTGGCACTTCGACGCCAAATACAAGGCCGGGCAGATTGAGCTGGAACTGGTGCCGCAGGGCAACCTGGCCGAACGCATCCGCGCCGCCGGGGCCGGGATCGGCGGGTTCTTCACGCCAACCGGGTACGGCACCATGCTGGCCGAGGGCAAGGAAACCCGCATCATCGACGGCCGCGGCCAGGTGTTCGAGACGCCCATCCACGCCGATGTCGCGCTGATCAAGGCGCTGAAGGCCGACGGTGTGGGAAACCTCATCTACCGCAAGACGGCCCGGAACTTCGGCCCGATCATGGCCGCGGCAGCCAAGCACACCATCGTGCAGGTTTCCGAGATCGTCCCCACCGGTGCGCTGGACCCGGAGAACATCGTGACCCCCGGCATCTACGTCAACAGCATCGTCCGTATTGATTCCAGCGGTGCTGCCGCCGCCGGCACCGCAGAACAGGTGGCCTGAGATGAGCCTTGTAGAAACGTCCATCCAGACGTCCGAAACGCCGCTGGGCCGCGACGACCTCGCCCGCATGGTGGCCCGCGACATCAAGCCCGGTTCCTTCGTGAACCTCGGGATCGGCCAGCCCACCCTGGTGTCGAACTACCTCAAGCCAGAGCAGAACATCACGCTCCACACCGAGAACGGCATGCTCGGCATGGGCCCGGTCGCCACCGGCGACCAGATCGACGGTGACCTCATCAACGCCGGCAAGATCCCCGTCACCGAGCTCCCGGGCGCGTCCTACTTCCACCACGCCGACTCGTTCGCGATCATGCGCGGCGGGCACCTGGACATCTGCGTCCTCGGCGCGTTCCAGGTCTCCGCGACCGGTGACCTCGCCAACTGGCACACCGGCGCCCCGGATGCCATCCCCGCCGTCGGGGGCGCGATGGACCTGGCCACCGGAGCCAAGGACGTTTTCGTGATGATGACCCTCCTGACCCGCGAAGGCGCCTCCAAGATCGTGGAAGCCTGCAGCTACCCGCTCACCGGCGTGGGCTGCGTGACCCGCGTCTACACCGACAAGGCCGTCTTCCTCACCGGACCCGACGGCGTCCGCGTCCGCGAAACCTTCGGCTGCACCCTCGAGGAGCTCCAGGCCCTGGTCCCCGTTCCGCTCACGGCAGCCCCCGCCGTCGAGCACTAAGGCTTTCCCCGCGTCCCAGCGCGAACCGGCAGCAAATGACCGCAAACCCGGATTTTGAGGGCATCAGCTGCCAGTTCGCGCGTGTGGGGGCGGGGCCGGAAGTGTCCGTTCGCGCCGATTAGGATTGGTAACCATGACCGACGCAGCAGCAGGGACCACGCCTCGTGCGGGCCGAGCGCCGAAGGACGGCGCGACGCCGGCGGCGAGCGACCAGTATGTGCAGTCGCTCGCGCGGGGCCTCGCGGTGATCCGCGCGTTCGACACCGAGCATGCCGACATGACGCTCACCGAGGTGGCTGCCCGCACGGATCTCACGCGCGCCACGGCCCGGCGTTTCCTGCACACGCTGGTGGAGCTCGGCTACGTCCGGACCGACGGCAAGACTTTCGCGCTTACGGCCCAGGTGCTGCAGCTCGGCTACGCCTACCTTTCAGGCCTCTCCCTGCCGCAGCTGGCCCAGCCGCACCTGGAGGAGCTGTCGCTGAAGCTGGGGGAGTCGACGTCGGCGGCGGTGCTGGACGGGACCGACATCGCCTACATCGCCAGGGTCACCACCCGCAGGATCATGACCATCGGCATCACCGTAGGCACCAGGTTCCCCGCCTATGCGACGTCGATGGGCAGGGTGCTTCTCGCCGGGCTCCCGCCGGAGCAGCTTAAGGAATACCTGGCGGCGGCGGAGATCAAGCCGCTCACCCCACGCGCGGTTGGCACGGTGAAGGACCTTTTGGCCGTCCTCGACAAGGTCCGGGCTCAGGGCTGGTGCCTGCTGGACCAGGAGCTGGAGCTGGGGCTGATGTCCGTGGCCGCTCCGGTTTATCACGGTCCGAAGGTGGTGGCCGCCGTCAACGTCTCGCTGCAGGCACAGTCCGTGGCCGCCAAGCTGGACCGTGAGGCCTACCTGGAGTCCGTGCGGAAGGAAATCGTGGCCACGGCGGAGAGAATTTCGTCGGACTTCTCCAGCGGGCGGTAAGGGACGCCGTTGGCCGCCGCCCTCCCGCCACGCGCCCTTGAGCCATAGACTCAAGCCAACTACGTGCAGCAGTGCCGCTCCGTGGGTCCGGTCCTCGGGCCAGAAATGAGCAGAAGCCGCTGCACCGTTGGAAGGGAAGTGGCGGGTGAAGCTGGGGATAGCGCGGGAGCGCCGGGAAGGCGAACGGCGGGTCGCTGCGACGCCGGAAACCGTAAAGCAGCTGGCCGGACTGGGCCTGGAGGTGCTGGTCGAATCCCGGGCGGGTGTTTCCGCCGGGCACGCCGACGACGAATACCGCCAGGCAGGTGCCCGCATCGTTGACGACCTCGATCCCGCCGGGCTGGACATCCTCGCCCATGTACGTCCGCTGGAACTTCCGACGGCGACGGCCCTGAAGCGCGGCGCCGTCACCGTGGGCCTGGCCTCGCCGTCGTCCGAACTTGCCACCGTCAGGGCGCTGGCCCAGGGCGGGGTCACGTCCTTCGCACTGGAACTCGTGCCGCGCATCTCCCGGGCCCAGTCCATGGACGCCCTGTCCTCGCAGGCCCTCGTGGCCGGCTACCGCTGCGTCCTTGAAGCCGCCATCCGCCTGCCCCGCTTCTTTCCGCTGTACATGACCGCCGCCGGAACCGTCCCGCCCGCCCGGGTGCTGGTGCTCGGCGTCGGCGTGGCCGGGCTGCAGGCGATCGGGACGGCGAAGCGGCTCGGCGCGCGCGTCTCCGCCAACGACATCAGGCCCTCCTCCGCGGAAGAAGTCACGTCCATGGGCGGCACCTTCATCAAGCTGGATCTGGAGACCGCAGAGGCGGCTGGCGGGTACGCACGCGAGCTCACCGCCGACCGCGGCGCCCTGCAGCGGCAGCTGCTGGCTCCCCACGTCGCCGATGCCGACGTATTGATCACGACGGCGGCTGTCCCCGGCCGGCACGCCCCGCTCCTGGTGACCCGGGAGATGGTGCAGGGCATGCGCCCCGGATCGGTCGTGGTCGACCTCGCCGCGGAGTCGGGCGGCAATGTGGAGGGGTCCGTGGCCGGCCGGGACATCCACGTCCCCACGGCCGACGGAAAGGGGACCGTCGCCGTCGTCGGCCTCAAGGACGCGGCGTCGGCCATGCCCACGGACGCCTCCCGGCTCTATGCGAAGAACGTGGCCAACCTGCTGGCGCTGATGACGCGGGACGGGACGGTGGACCCGGATTTCGACGACGACGTGATAGCAGGTGCGTGCCTGACGCACGACGGCGTGGTGCGGCACCCGCCGACGGCGGAGGCTCTCGCGGTGGTCGCGAGCGAGGCGGACAACGGACTCGCCGATGAGTTGGCGGACGGGCCAGTGAAGACATCGGAAAACGAAGGGGTGGTCTGATGGACGGCATCAGCCTGCTGACCATCACCGTGCTTGCGGTGTTTGTCGGCTTCGAAGTGGTGTCGAAGGTTTCCAGCACGCTGCATACGCCCCTGATGTCCGGCGCGAACGCGATCCACGGGATCATCCTGGTGGGTGCCATCATCGTCGCCGGCCAGGCAACGCATCCCTGGGTCCTCGCGGTGGCGCTGCTGGCGGTGGTGCTTGCCACGGCGAACCTGGTGGGCGGCTTTGTGGTGACGGACCGCATGTTGCAGATGTTCCGCGGCCGCAAGCCGGATAAGCCGGCCAAGCCCGGTGCGCCCGGTGCCACACCAGGTACGGGCGCCACACTCGGTGATACCAAGGAGAACACGGAGGCCACCCGGTGACCCTCCTGGACCCCAACGTCACCGCCCTGCTCTACCTCGCGGCGGCTGTCTTCTTCATCCTGGCGCTGAAGGGCCTGAATTCCCCGCGAACCGCCCGCCGCGGCAACCTCATCGGCGCCTTTGGTGCGGTGGTCGCGGTCTTTACGGTCTTTTTCTCGACCCGGCTGGACAACGTCCCCCTGATCCTCGGCGCCATAGCCGTGGGCTCCGGCGTGGCAGCCCCCGTGGCCAGGCGCGTCAAGATGACCCAGATGCCGCAGCTCGTCGCCCTCTTCAACGGCGTGGGCGGCGGCGCCGCTGCCCTCGTGGCGCTGCTGGAACTGCCGCATGCTGAGGACGCCTGGGTGCGCGTCGCCGTCGTGTTCACCCTGCTGGTGGGGGCGGTGTCCTTCGCCGGTTCCGCGGTGACGTTCGCGAAGCTGCAGGAGCTTATGACCACCCGCCCCGTGGTGTTCCCCGGCCTGCCGGTGCTCATGGGCGCGGTGCTGCTCGCCGCCGTCGGCGCTGGCGCCGCCGTTGTGCTGGGCGGCTCGCTCGTCCTGGCGCTGCCCCTCCTGCTGCTGGGCCTGGTGGCAGGCGTGCTGCTGGTGCTGCCGGTGGGCGGCGCCGACGTGCCGATCGTCATCTCGCTGCTCAACGCCTTCACTGGCCTGGCGGTCGCGGCATCCGGCCTGGTGCTGGGCAACGTGCTCCTGGTGGTGGCCGGCACACTGGTGGGGGCGTCCGGCACCATCCTCACCCGGGCGATGGCTGCGGCCATGGGCCGAAGCGTGGCCGGCATCCTGTTCGGCGCGTTCCGGGGAGGTTCGACGGCGGGATCCACCGCTGTGAGCGACCGTCCGGTCCGTTCGTCGAGCCCCGAGGACGTGGCGGTGCTGCTGGGCTACGCGCAGCGCGTGATCATCGTTCCCGGCTACGGGCTGGCCGTCGCGCAGGGACAACACACCGCGGCGGAGCTGGCGCAGGCCCTGGAATCCCGGGGTACCCGCGTGGACTTCGCCATCCACCCCGTGGCGGGGCGCATGCCGGGGCACATGAACGTGCTGCTCGCCGAGGCCAATGTGCCCTACGAATCGCTCAAGGAAATGGGTGAGATCAACTCCGAGTTCCGCACCGCCGACGTGGCGCTGGTGGTGGGCGCGAACGACGTCGTGAACCCCGCCGCCAAGACCACCGCAGGCTCGCCGATCTATGGGATGCCCATCCTTGAGGTGGCGGACGCACGGCAGGTGGTGTTCCTCAAGCGCTCCATGCGGCCCGGGTTCGCGGGAATCGAGAACGACCTCATGTTCGAACCGCAAACCACCCTGCTGTTCGGCGACGCCAAGGAGTCCCTGACGAAGGTGCTGGGCGCGGTGAAGGCCCTGTAGGGGGCAGCATCCGGGGGTTGTCCCGAGCCTTTCCGCCACACCCTCGTTACTCAAATGTGACTTTTGGGGCCTGAGTGCGATAGCCTCGGCCGGTGCCCTGGTTCCGCTCAGGGCATTCCCGGGCAGAATGCCGAGCCCTGCCGCTGACCGGGATCCGTTCGCTATGACCAACAGGCAGGGACGGGGGAACCACCTTTGTACCGGCCTTGCAAGCCAAGGCCTAGGGGTTAAGTCCAGACGCTCCGCCCAGCGGCGGGCAGGACCGGGTGACTCCCATCCGAACCCGACAGCTCACCCCGCAGGCATGGGAGAGGCACATCAACCATGTCACGTAAGTTCACCGCCGCGCGCCATCGCGCCACCCCGACGACGTCCATCGCTTTGCAGGGCCTGCAGTATTCCCTCAGGTCCAACGCTGCCTCGGTTGCCAAGCCGGCGGCCGCCGCCGCCGTCGCTTCAGGGCTCCTCTTCGGCGCCGGAGCACCCGCACACGCAGGTGCCTACGCTCCGGAGACGCCGGACGCCGCCGCTGCTGTCCAGTCCGCAGCTGGCCAGGCGCTGGCAGCACCCACCCAGGCAGTCCCCGCCCCGGCGCAGGCCGCCCCGGCAGTTCCCGCGCCGGCAAGCGGTGGATCCGCTGTTGCCGGCGCATCGCACACCGTGGTGCCCGGCGACACCCTTGGTGCCATCGCAGCACGCCACGGTGTCAGCCTTGATGCACTCCTCGCGGAGAACGGCCTGTCCCTGGCGTCCGTCATTTACCCCGGCGACCAGATCCTCATCCCCGGACCGGGTGCCGTTGCAGCTCCCGCTGTACCTGCGGCCCCGGCAGTGCCTGAGGTTCCTGCCGCTCCGGCAGTTCCCGCGGCTCCAGCACCGGCTGCCCCGGCGCCTGCCAGCATGGGAATCTACAACGCCTCCGCCTCGATTACACCGGCGGCTGCAACCCAGTCAGCCAGTGGCGTGGGTGGAGCCATTGTGGCCTCTGCCCGGGCGCAGCTCGGCGCCACCCAGGACTGCACCATCCTGGTGGAGCAGGCACTGCGCTCTGTCGGTAAGTCCGTCGGCGACCTGGCCCCCGCACAGTTCTACCAGTACGGGACTCCGGTTTCCGCCCCGCAGCCCGGTGACCTGATGATTAGCGCCGGACACGTCGGCGTCTACATCGGCGGCGGCCAGGCCATCAGCAGTGGCATGAATGGCGTCAACGAAACCATCGTGCACCCGGCCTCCTGGCTCACCGGCTCCACCTACGTGCGGGTGAACGCCTAACAGCGCGTGAGCGCCTGACGGGCGACAGCCGAACAGGCAGAACGTTACAACAGCAGCGGCGGGTGCATAGGCACCCGCCGCTGCTGCGTTTGCGGCAGATTCGGTACCGGCAGCAGTCGGCGGCGCGAAACAAAAGTCACTCACAAGCAACAATTGTTGACTAGAAGATACCCGTCCGGTTTACTGGCACCCTGACCGGATGTGAGCTGGGCCACGTCACGGCCGAACTTTGCAAGCAACGCCGAGAGTGAGCTCCCGTGGACCTAATCACCACCGCCGAGGTCGAGTCAGCAGCGCAGAGGCTGATGACCGCCTTCGCGGCCACCGACACTGACCGCTACTTCGACTGTTTCGCGCCCGACGCGTCTTTCGTCTTCCATTCCGAACCGGGCCGCCTGAGTTCGCGCGAGGAATACCGCGCCCTGTGGCAGAACTGGCTCTCGGATGGTTGGCGGGTCGCAGAATGCGCCAGTTCCAATGCGTACATCCAAAACGCCGGCACATGCGCCGTATTCAGCCATGATGTCGAAACCGTCATCGACGTGGCTGGCACAAGAGAGACCCTTCACGAGAGGGAGACCATCATTTTCACCAGGACGGAGTCTGGCAACGTGCTGGCCATACATGAGCACCTTTCTCCGGCGCCGGTTAGCCCGAAGGCAATCTCATGACACAAGATTCAAAAGCCCCTGCCGTGACCGAGGTCGAAAAGCACGGCATCGAACCGATTCCCGCCGCCGACAGGACGGCGAAACCGCTGGACCTGTTCCGCCTGGTGTTTGGCGGCGCGAACACCTTCGCCACGGTGGTCCTGGGATCGTTCCCGATCCTCTTTGGGCTGTCCTTCAAGGACGCGCTGTTGGCCACGGTCCTGGGCGTCGTGGTTGGTGGCCTGATACTTTGCCCGATGGCTGTTTTTGGTCCCACCAACGGAATGAACAATGCTGTTTCCTCGTCCGGGCATCTGGGCGTGCACGGCCGGGTTGTGGGATCCTTCTTGTCACTCCTGACGGCGTTCGCGTTCTTCTCCATCTCTGTGTGGAGTTCGGGGGACGCGCTGGTTGGGGGCGCGAACCGCCTGGTGGGCCTGCCCCAGAACGCGGTGACGCTGAGCCTCGCCTACGGCGTCTTTGCTGTTCTGATCCTGACCGTGTGCATCTATGGGTTCCGTTTCATGCTCTGGGTCAACAAGATCGCGGTGGTGGCTGCGTCCTTGCTGTTCCTGCTCGGCATCGTTGCGTTTGCGGGTGCGTTTGACCCGTCCTACGCCGGGACGTTCGGGCAGGGGGCGGACGCCGCTACCAGCGCCCTGTTCTGGCCATCCTTCATAGGATCCGCACTGATCGTCATGTCCAACCCCATCTCCTTTGGCGCGTTCCTGGGTGACTGGTCCCGGTACATCCCGGCGGAGGCACCCAAGCGAAAGGTCATGGCTGCTGCCTTCCTCGCCCAGGTGGCTACTCTGGTGCCGTTTGGCTTCGGGCTGGTCACGGCTACCATCATTGCCACGGAGGCGCCGTCGTTCTTCGAGAACTCTGACTATGTGGGCGGCCTCCTGGCCGTTTCCCCTGCCTGGTACTTCCTGCCGGTGTGCCTCATTGCCCTGGTAGGCGGAATGTCCACAGGCACCACCGCGCTGTACGGAACAGGCCTCGACTTCTCCAGCGTCTTTCCCCGGTTCTCGCGGGTCCAGGCCACGTTGTTCATCGGGTCCATTGCCATCGTCTTCATCTTTGTGGGCCGCTTCGCCTTCAACATTGTGCAGAGTATCTCCACCTTCGCGGTGCTCATCATCACCTGTACCGCTCCATGGATGATCATGATGATGATCGGGTACGTGACGCGGCGGGGCTGGTACGACGCCGATTCCCTCCAGGTCTTCAACCGCCGACAGGTTGGCGGCCGCTACTGGTTCAACCACGGGTGGAACTGGCGGGCGATGGGCGTCTGGATCTTCTCGGCAGTCATGGGAATCATGTTTGTGAACGTTCCGAACCAGTTCGTAGGCGCCTTTGGCAACCTCGCGGCGGGGGTGGACCTGAGCATCCCCGTTTCCATTGGCCTGGCCGCAGTTCTTTATCCTTCGGTGCTGTGGCTGTTCCCGGAACCCGCCGATGCCTATGGCCCGGCCGGACCAAGGTTCGTCAGGGCAGCGGCCCCGAAGAACATCCCGATCGTTGACGAGAGGAAAGATCTCGAGTCCGTGCTGTCCTAACGGCCCTGCCGCACCGAAAACTAGTTTCGGTGCGGCAGCGTTTGAGCGGCGCGGACGACGGCGTCCGTCACCTCCGTGAGGCCCGGTGAGTCCAGCGTCCACACCTGCCAGTAGAGCCGCAGGTTCTCGCTCCATTCCGGGTCCAGCTCCACGAGCGAGTTCTCGGGATCCTGCTGGTCCGGCACCATGCCCCAGCCGAGGCCCGCGTGAATCGACTCGACGAACTGCACGGAATCGGGCATGAAAAACTGCGGGGGCGTGGCGTCCGGCGCGATGCGCGCGAGGACAGCGAGCTGGTGCGTGTCCTTCCGGTCGTACTGCATGACGGGGGCGACGGCGAGGGCCTCCGGCGTGGGCCCGTCGGGGAACCAGCGGGCCACGAACTCGCGGGACGCCTTGGCCCGGTACACCATGGTGCCGAGCGGGCGGAGGGTGCACCCCTGCACCGGCCGGGGATCCGCGGTGATCGCACCTACCGCGTCGCCGGACCGCAGGAGGTCAGCGGTGGAATGCTCGTCGTCGCGCAGCAGCTCGAGGGCCACCCGGCCGCCAAGCGCAATTTTCCGGTAGGCCGCGGGGAGCCACGTCGCGATCGAGTCCGCGTTGGCCACGATGGGAACCCGCAGCCTCCCGGCGCTGGGCGGCGGCGCGTCGCCCCCCTCCTTGCCCGCCGGCCCCCGCAGGGCAAGGACCGCCTCGTCGGCGAGGAGCAGGAGCTGGCGCGCGGAACGGAGGAGCTGTTCGCCCGCCGGCGTCGGCCGGACCGGCTTGAGGCGCCGCACCAGCACGCTGCCTACCGAGCGTTCGAGTGCCTTGATCCGCTGGCTCACGGCGGAGGGGGTGAGGCGGAGTTCCGACGCAGCGGCGTCGAAGGTCTCGTGGTCAACGACGGCGGCCAGGGCCCTGAGCTGGTCGAGTTCCATAAAGATATTCTAATGGAACTGCAGAAAAACTGAATTGCTTTTCAGATTTTGCAGCCTTACCTTCGAAGAATGCTTTCCTTTCTGACCGGTCTCGGAGCCGGCCTTAGCCTCATCGTCGCCATCGGCGCGCAGAACGCGTTCGTCCTGCGGCAGGGCCTCAAGCGTGAGGGTGTCCTGCCGGTCGTCCTGGTGTGCCTCCTCAGCGACGCGCTCCTGATCCTGGCCGGCGTCGCGGGGATCGGTGCGCTCATCCAGGGCGCGCCGGTGCTCCTCGCCGTAGTGCGTTGGTTCGGTGTCGCGTTCCTTCTCGCGTACGGGGTTTTCGCCGCGCGGCGTGCCTTGCGGCCCGGGGCGCTTAAGGCGGCGGATTCTCCCGGCAGGGGGACCGTCTGGTCAGCCGTACTCACCGCCGCAGCGATCACCTGGCTCAACCCGCACGTTTACCTCGACACGCTGGTGCTGCTGGGCTCGCTCGCCAACTCCCAGGGTGATTCCGGGAAATGGCTCTTCGGGGCTGGAGCCGCCGCCGGCAGCGCCGTCTGGTTTCCCCTTATCGGCTACGGGGCGCGCGGGCTCAGCGGTTTTTTCGCGCGGCCGGCGTCGTGGCGCATCCTTGACGGCGGTGTCGCCCTGCTCATGCTCACTCTGGCCGCCATACTTGCAACCGGACACTGACGCTCACAACTAAAGGCCGATGGCTGCGCCGCCAGCGGCCGCGGCAGCTCGTTATCCGTTGTCGCTGGCCATTCGATCGAGTATCCCGGCGATGATGTCCAGTGCACGGGCAAGCTGCAGATCGGTCGGGGCACCGTACCCGATGACCAGGCCGTTTTCCGGTGTCCGTTCTGCAAAGTAGCTTGCCAGTGTCACCACCCGGACCCCCAGCGTGAGTGCTTCCTTGGCCAGGCGCTCGGCAGGAATGTTCGGCTGGAGCCGGATGACGGCGTGCAGGCCGCCGTCCAGGGCCGCCAGCTGGACGTCCGCCCGTCCTCCGAGCCGGTCCAGCAGCAGTACGCGCCGGTGTGCGTACTGGCGCCGTGCCCGGGCTATGTGCCGTGCCAGGCCGCCGCCGGCAATATAGTTCGCCAAGGCAGACTGCATGACTCCGGGAACCGGTGTGCCGAGGTCAAGCCGTGCGTTCTTGAGGCGCTGCCCTGAGGTGCCGCGGACCACGAGATACCCGCACCGCAGCCACGGGCTCAACGACTTTGAGAACGTGCCCACCAAAACGACTTCGGCCGCGGAGGGCAGCGAGGCCAGGGCAGGCAGCGGCATCCGCCGGTGTCGGAACTCACTGTCATAGTCGTCCTCCAAGATGATCACGCGGTTGGCTTCAGCCCAGGCCAACAGAGCCAGCCGTTCCTTCACCGGCATCCGGCCGCCCAGGGGGTACTGGTGGCTGGGCGTCACCAGGATGGCGTCAGGACGGGGAGAAACGGCCGCAAGCTGCGCCGCCTCCAGCCCGTCGTCGGCAACCGGAAGGGTTTCCACCGCAGCTCCCGCCGCGGAAAGCACCCGCCTGGCCGTGGGATAGCCGGGGTCCTCCATCAGCACCCGGGGCCGGTCCGCCTTCCCGCGGAGTGCCGTGACGATCAGCTGCAGGGCGTCACTGGTGCCCGCCGTGATGACGACGTTGTCCGCACTCACCGACAGTCCGCGGGACGCGGCGAGGTGCTCGGCCACGGCAGCGCGAAGGACCGGGGTGCCCAGGGCGGCCGGAAGCTCCACCTCCACCGGCTCGGCCACGGCCTTCCGCCACGCGGCCCGCCAGTCGCTGTCACGGAACGGGGCGCCGGACGGCCGTCCCGGCGTGAGGTCGATTGTTGGCGGTTGCTCCCTGCCGGATGCCGCCTGGATGCCTTCGGAAGCCATGCCCCGGCCGTCAGAACGTACCGCCACGCGGGTACCGGCCGAGCCCCGGCTTTCCAAATATCCCTCACCGGCGAGCTGCTCGTAGGCGCGAACCACGACTCCGCGGGAGACTCCCAGTTCGGCGGCAAGACGCCGCGATGCCGGGAGCGTGTGGTCCGGCCTCACGGTGCCGTCCAGGATGGCTTCCCGGAGGCGGCCGACCAACTGGGCGGCAAGCGGAACGCGGCTCTGCTGGTCCAGAACCAGCGGCAGTTCAGCTTCGATCTTGGTCCTCCTGAATTGTGGATTCTTGGATCTATGTTAGGACCAATCCGCCTGTGAGCATGTAGGGAGAAACCAAAACTGAACTAAAGAGAGGACACCTTTCATGTTTAAGGGCCTTTGTGCGTTTCCCCTGACTCCTCTCGTTGGGGACAATGTCGACGAAGCCGCGCTGGTGCGGCTGGTTGCACGGTGCGTCGATGCCGGCGTGGACTCCGTCGGTGTGCTGGGTTCGACCGGCATCTACACCTACCTGCTGCGCCAGGAACGCCGCAAGGTGGTGGAGGCCGCCGTCGAAGCTGCCCAGGGAACACCCGTGGTGGCAGGTGTCGGTGCGATGCGCACCCGCGACGTGCTGGGGTGCGTCGAAGATGCCCACACTGCGGGCGCATCCGGCCTGCTTCTGGCGCCGGTGTCGTATCAGCGGCTCACTGAAGAAGAGGTCTATGGTCTCTACCGCGAGGTCTCGTCCGCGTCCGATCTGCCGATCGCCGTCTACGATAACCCTGCCACCACGGGGTTCACCTTCTCCCATGAACTCCATGGCCGCATCGCCAAACTTCCGGGCATCGCATCGATCAAGTTCCCGCCGCCGGCGCCGGGCAAGGCCGCCGACCGCATGGCGCGGCTGAGGGCGACCGTTCCTGCGGGTGTCTCCCTGGGCGTCAGCGGCGACTGGGCCGCGGGTGAGGCGCTGCTCGCCGGGTGCGATGTCTGGTATTCGGTCGTCGCCGGCCTGTTTCCCAAGGCCGCAAAGGTGATCGTTGATCTCGCCAAAGCCGGCCAGGGCGGCCCGGCGCGGGAAGCTTCCGCCGCGCTGGAGCCCGTGTGGGAGCTGTTCCGCACCTACGGGAGCCTGCGCGTTGCTGCCACTATGGCTGAAGTCCTTGGCTTCGTGGAGGTGCCGTGCCTGCCCCGCCCCCTGAAAAGCCTGGTCGGTGAGGGCCGTATCGGGGTCGAAGAAGCCTTGCGGCTCAGTGGACTGGGCGCCTGAGCAGGTGTGGCATGGGTAGCCTGAACCGGGGCACGGCGGAGCGGACGGTAGCCGCGCCCACAACAGCAGGCGGCGGGTTGGCCCGCTACGTGGCGGCCGCGACACTGGCGCGCACCGCGGACGGCGGAGCCGTGGTGGCGATCGTCCTCATGGTCACCACCAGCGGGGCGCCGGGTTGGCTTGCCGGCCTGCTGGGCGCCTGCATCACCGCGCCGCACCTGCTGGGGCCGCTGGTGGCGCGGAGCCTGGACTCCAGCCGGGACGGCCGCGTCCTGATCGCGTGGGCGTGCGTCGCGCATGGCACCACCCTGGCGGCAGCTGTGCTGCTGTACCCGGTGGCCTGGCCGGCGGTGACAGGCGTTTTGCTGATGGCTTCGGGGCTGGTTGGGCCGCTGTTGACTGGCGGCATCAGCAGCCGTCTTCGGGCCATCGCCGGTCCGGACCAGGTCAGCCAGCGCCGTGCCCAGGGCTGGGACGTGGCCACCTACGGAATCGGTGGGACCGTAGGCCCGAGCGTCGTGGCCGCCGTCTCCGCCTGGGCCGGGCCCACTGCAGCCGCGCTTATCCTGGTGGCGGCGACACTCGTGGCGGCCGGCGTCGTGCGTCTGCTGCCTTACGCACCTCCCCCATCCGGGGCAGCAGGCGTTCACAAACCTGTTCAGACCCTTCAGCTGATGGCTGTGACGGGCCGCCTTCGGAGGATGCTTTACCTGACCATCAGCGTGGCGTTCTCGGTTGCGGCGCTTCCCATAGCGGCAGTCGCCTCCACGTCCGTGTTCCAGGTACACCCGGCCGCCGCCGGTGTTTTGACGGCTGCCTACGGGCTGGGCGGCCTGGCCGGTTCGGTCGGAGTGATGTGCCGTCCGCTGCGGGGCGACGCGGACCGGCTGGTGACCCGGCTCGCGGGATTGGTCGCAGCGGCTCTCGCAGTGGCCGCCTTCTCCGGGTCCTTTGTGCCTGCCGTCGCCGCCTACGGAGCTGCGGGCGTCATGAACTCGTACTTCTTCGCGGCCACACTGGCCGCCCGCAGCGAGTTTGCTCCGCCGCAGGTCCGGGGGCAGGTGTTTGTTTGGGTTGGTGCCCTCAAAATCGCCGCCGGGTCGGCGGGAACAGCTGCGGCCGGCGTCGTCATAACAGGGGAGCCGCAGATTCCCCTGTTCCTTGCCGCTGCACTCATCCTGGCCGCTGCTGGGGCATCGGTCCTGGACCGCCGCAGCACCGGCGCGCTGGAGGCCGCGCGCTGAAGGCGGCAGTTGCGGGCCGGCAGTTGGGCCGCTGATTGGGATCGCAAGTATCAACCGAAACGATAGCTTCATGCCCAGATCCCCGGAACGCGGCTACGATTTGAGTTCCGGGGCTTTCGGGCCCGCCCGCAGCAGCCGAAGGACACCATGACCGCCCAGAATGCTTCCTCGTTGCCACGGGCCGCCGTGGTCGTGAATCCCGCCAAGGCTGTTGGCGCCGACCTCCGCGCCTCGCTGGTCCGGCTGTGCGAAACGCAGGGCTGGGCCGAGCCGCTGTGGCTGGAAACCACGGTTGAAGACCCCGGGGTGGGCCAGGCGCGCGAGGCGCTGGAGGCGGGGGTCGACGTCGTCATTGCCGTCGGCGGCGACGGTACGGTGCGGTGCGTGGCTGAGGCGCTGGCCGGGACCGATACTCCGATGGGGATGGTGCCGCTGGGGACCGGCAACCTGCTGGCCCGCAATATGGGCGTGGACATCTCCGATCCCGTTTCCGCTGCCTATGACGTCCTGAACGGCACCGTCCGCACGATTGATGTCGCCAGAAGCAGCTTTAACGGGTCCGACGACGAGAACGTCTTCCTGGTGATGGCCGGCGTGGGCTACGACGCCGCGATCATGGCGGACACGGTGGACGCGCTAAAGGACCGCATGGGCTGGCTCGCTTACGTTGAAGCCGGCATCCGCAAGCTGCCGGGCAAGCCGGTCAGGGCCACAGTCAAGGTGGACGGCAAGCACCCGGTCAAGCGGCGGATCCGCAGTGTCATGGCCGGCAACTGCGGCCGGATCATGGGCGGCATCGAGATTTTCCCCGAGGCGAAGGTCGACGACGGCGTCCTTGACCTGCTGATTTTGGCGCCCCGCGGGCACTTCGGCTGGCTGGGCGTCGCGGCGGGCATTTTCGGCCGCCGGAAGAACCAGAAGGAATCCGCCGAGTACTTCCAGGGCAAGAAAATCGAGGTCACCCTGGAGCACGAGGAGGAGTTCCAGCTCGACGGCGACCACGTGGGCACCGTCAAGAGCCTGTCCATCTGGGTGGATCCCGGGGCGCTCAAAGTCCGGATGTAGCTACTCCCTCCGGACTGAGGGTGAGGCAGGCAGGGAAAGGAAGTACCGAATGAAGACGGTCCGACTTGGAAACTCCGGGCTGGAAATCAGCGCAGTTGTCCTGGGCATGATGAGCTACGGCGATCCGGAGAAGGGGTCGCACGGGTGGAGTGTGGGACTTGATGAAGCCAGGCCGTTCGTGCGGCGCGCCTACGAGGCGGGGATCACCACCTTCGACACAGCAAATGTGTACTCGGCCGGCTCGAGCGAGGAGATCACCGGCACCCTGCTCAAGGAGCTGGCACCCCGTGAGGAGGTCCAGATTGCCACCAAGGTCCACGGCCGGATGCGTCAGGCCCGTAACGGGGCCGGCCTCAGCCGGGCCGCGATCATGCACGAGATCGATGCGTCCCTCACCCGGCTTGGCACCGACTACGTCGACCTGTACCAGATCCACCGCTATGACCCGGTGACCCCGGTCGAGGAGACGATGGAGGCCCTGCACGACGTCGTGAAGGCGGGAAAGGCGCGGTACATCGGGGCGTCAAGCATGTGGGCCTGGCAGTTCGCCCGGATGCAGCATGTGGCGGAGCTGCACGGCTGGACCAAGTTCGTGTCTATGCAGGACCAGTACAACCTCCTCGAGCGGGAGGAGGAACGCGAAATGCATCCGTTCTGCCAGGCCACGGGTGTGGGCGTCATCCCCTGGAGCCCGCTGGCCCGCGGAAACCTGACCCGGCCGTGGGGTGCTGCCGGGTCCGGGACCCGGCAGGACACGGACGAGTTCGGCAAGGGGCTGTACAAGCAGGACGAGGACGCGAACAGGGCTATCGTCGACGCCGTCGCCGCCGTGGCGGAGGATCGTGGCGTGCCGATGGCACAGATCGCTTTGGCCTGGAGCGCGGGCAAGTCCGCCGTCAGCGCCCCCATCATCGGGGCGACGAAGGAACGCCATATCGACGACGCCGCTGCCGCCGTCGGGATTGCTTTGACCGACTCGGAAGTCCGGCGCCTCGAAGAGAGCTACACCCCGCGCTACCCCTCCGGGTTCTGACTCTTCCCGTGATGGGCGAGCGGCTCCCGGTGCGCCAGGATTTCGGCGAGCTCCGCGAGCCGGTGGGCGCGGGCTGATTCGGCCGGCGTGAACGGCTCGCCGGGACGGAAGAAGGTGATGGGTCCGTGCCAGGCGGTGGGAATCTTCAGGAGAGTGCCGGCGTCGTTCGTTTCCGTGCCGTTCGTTAGGGTGTGGCGGGCGGACTCGCTGCCGGGGTCGAGGATCCGGGCGGACAGCAGTTCCGCTACGGCCAGTGGAAGCTCCCCGGGTGCGGCGGCGATGCGGGCGGCCAGGGTCAGGGCCTTGGTCTGCCCGTCGGCCATGGCCAGGGCGGTGGTGGGCCAGACCTGCGGGCCCCGTCCGCCGCCGTCCGCCAGTGCCTCCAGCAGCTGGCGCTCGCTGACCTCACCCGGGGCGGACAGCACGAACTCATCCATCACCCCGCCCCGGACCGGGTGCACGTGGATGCCCAGGATGTTGGTGTCCAGCAGCGCCAGGGACCGGGTGATCCGCTTGAGGGAGCCGGGCTCGTCGCGGAGCACGGTGCGGGCACGCCACAGAGCCGGAGCCGCGCCAAGGTGCCGGCGGTGACGGAGCGCGGGGGCGTGGAGCCACCGCCGCAGGATCCGCGCGGCGGACGGCTCGGCCACCCAGATCACCAGGACGGTGGCCGTCAGGGTCAGGACGAGCACCTTGGCGACGTAGGGCAGATGCGTCTGCACCACCAGCGCGTGCACCAGGAGTTCGATCGGGAGCATGACGGCGACATTGGCCACCGTGAGGCGCGTCTTGGTGGGCTCGGGCATCTGCCCGCAGACCTCGCAGCTCAATTCGGCACAGCTCAGTTCGGCAGGGGATGGGGCGCTCGCGGTGGGCTTCATGCCCCCAGCCTGCCCGGCCGCTGTTACAGGGGCATTGCCCCCGCGTTCCGATCCCGCGAACCATCCCGCAAACCCTTGGAGTTTTTGTCCAGATAATGGCCTCTGATGGGGCTTTTGCACGCGATATCTGGATAAAAAACTCGCAGCCGGGCCAGGGCGGCGGCGTCCCCGTTCCCGGGCTATGGCCAGCCCCCGGCCCGGTCCTTAAACTGGAAAGACCAGCGTGCGGAGCTCCCGTACAACGGCCTGCTCGCACGGAAAAGTCCACTCGTGGAGAGCACCGCCATGCCCGTCAGCATCAGTCCAGGCCGTACCGGCCGCCTTGCCGCAGCAGGGTTCCTCGCCCTCGCCGCGCTCCTGGTCCCCGCACCCGTCGCCTCCGCCGGAGAGGCCCGGGCAGTGCAGTCCCGTTCGGACGATGTTGCCCCGGTCATCCTGCTGGACGGGGCCAAGGGCGCCGAAGGCATCGCGGCCGCCGGCAGCACCAAGTTCTTCGCCGGCGACCTCGTCACCGGGGACATCTACCGCGGTGACATCCGCAAGGACAAGGCCACCAGGTTCATCGATGTGCCCGCGGGCAGGATGGCCGTGGGCATGAAAGCAGACCGGCACAACGATCTGCTCTTCGTGGCCGGCGGCCCCACCGGCCAGGCCTACGTGTACAACACCGACACAGGAAAGACCGTCAAGACCTATCAGCTGACGAAGAAGGAAGCGTTCATCAACGACGTGGCGCTCACCCGCCACGGCGCCTGGTTCACCAACTCGCGGCAGGGTGAGCTGTACTTCATCCCGGTGGATGACGACGGCGGCCTCGGCAGCGTGCGCACGCTGACGCTGAAGGGCCCCGCCGCGGACACCAGCAAGGAGTTCAACCTCAACGGCATCGCCTACTCCCGCGACGGCCGCCGGCTGCTGGTGGCCCATTCGGGCAACCAGGCGCTCTACACGGTCAATCCGCGGACCGGCGCCAGCACCGAGATCACCGGCGTGAAGGTGCCCAACGTCGACGGCATCCTGGTCAAGGGCGGCACCGTCTGGGCCGTGCAGAACTTCTCCAACCAGATCAGCCGGCTCCGCGTGAACTTCCACGAGTCAACGGCCAAGCTGCGTGAGGTCATCAAGAGCCCCCACTTCAACATCCCGACGACGGCCGCACTCTTCGATGACACCCTCGCCGCCGTCAACGCCAAGTTTGGGGTGACGAACGCCAAGACCTTCGAAGTGGTCACCGTGGACGCACGTACCCACGCCACCAAGTAGCCCCGCCCGGTAGGCCCGGCTGAGGAGGCCCGTGCGGAGGGAGACGAACGCAACAGGACAGCGGGCGGCCGCCACGGGAAAGGCGTGGGCCGCCCCCATTAAGCTGGTAAGCGGACGCCAGTGCCGCCGTCGTCAGTTCCAAACTGCAACGAAAGGCGCGAACCCCCCGTGAAGCTGCTGGCCGAGATGTTCACCCTTGCCCCGGCAAACAAGGATCATCACGTCGCCGTGCGGTGCGCCGTGGGCGTCTTCGTGCCGCTGATCACCCTGGTGCTGCTGGGCCGCCTGGACCTGGCGATCTTTGCCTCCTTCGGCGCCTTCACCGGCATCTACGGCCGCGGCGAGCTGCACCGCAAGCGGTTCTTCATCCAGGTCCGTGCGGGTGCGCTCATGCTGCTGGTGATCCTCCTGGCCACGCTGACCGCCCGGCTGGTGCACGCCGGCGGCCTGTCCCCGGAGGCGGCCATCTGGCTGCAGGTGCTGGTAACCACCCTTGTGGCCGGGGTCTGCTCGCTGGTGATCGCCCGGTGGCGGCACCGGCCGGCTGGCTCACTGTTCCACATCTTCGCCTTCGCCGCGATCGCGTCCATCCCCAGCCAGCCGCCGCTGTGGCAGTGCATGCTGGTGTCCGTCCTGACCACGCTCTTCTGCCTGGCCGTCGGGCTGTCCTCCCGCGTACTGCGCAGCCACCGGACCCCGTGGGAGAAGCCCCCGCCCGTCCGCCTTACCGCGGAAGAGAAGCGGGCGGCGGGGCTCGAGGCGCTGGGCTACCTGGTGGCAGCGGGGCTCGCTGGCACCCTGGCCACCCTCGTGGGCCAGCTGCTCGGCTTCGGGCACAACTACTGGGCCATGGTGGCGGCGGTGGTTCCGCTGGTGGGACGCACCACGCGGCACCGCATCGCCCGCGGCGTCCAGAGGATCATCGGCACAGTGCTGGGCCTTATCCTCCTGGCGGGCATCCTGCTGCTGCAGCCAGTGCCGTGGCAGACGGTCCTGGTGATCGCCATCTGCCAGTTCGGCGCCGAGCTCTTCATCGCCCGGAACTACGTGCTGGCCCAGCTCTTCGTGACGCCGCTGGCGCTGACCTCCACGCTGCTCGTCTCCCCGGCCGCGCCCGGCATCCTGCTCCGGGACCGGATCGTCGAGACGGTGATCGGCGCCGCCGTCGGAATCGCCGTGGTGCTGGCGCCCGCCGTGTGGTCCCGGATGTCGCGGCGGACCTCTGCAGGCGTGCCGGCGCGGTAGGGCGCTATTCAGCCACGGGTTTATCTAGCCACGGTTCACTCGGCCACCAGCAGCGCCTGGGGCGCGGCCTGCTTCATCCTGGTTTGCAGCCAGCGGATTTCCAGCTCCGAGTCGCCCTCGCACTGCTCTACCACGCCCTGGAGTTCCCTGTCCCGGTCACCCTTGGCGGCCTGCCCCACCATCATCCACGTCACGTCGATGTGGTTGACCAGGACGTACAGGTCCTGCAGGTCAAGCATCAGCCCCAGTGGCCCGGAGCGGACCTTCCTGATGCCATCGGCCGTCAGCCGGTGCTCCTCCTCGCCCTCGGTGTCCTCGCCGTAGCGGTCAATGACCGGTTTCAGCGCCTCCCGGTGGGCATCGCATTTCTTGGCGAACGTCTGCAGGATGAAGTGCACGTCCGGCTCATCGCCGAGGCCCTCCGCAACCACGCGGAACGACGACGCGAGCGTGGCCTCCGCCTCGTCCAGCAGGCCGATGTAGACGGGAAGTTTCATCGCTGGGCTCCTGTTGCGCGGCGGGAAGCGGTGGTGTCCGGGGCCTTCGACGGGCCGTCGCCGCTGCGCAGTTTTTCCACCCGGACGGCGGCATTCTTGAACAGCGGCTGCTTGGACACCGGGTCCCACTCGGTGACGGTGAGTTCGTTCGCGGCGCGGTGCCGGCCGCCGTCGGGCACGTCCCAATACCCGTAGTGGAACGGCGCAAAGACGGTGCCGGGCCGGATGTCCCCCACGCGGACCGGGACTTCGAGGCTGCCGCGGCGTGACGTCACCCGGGCGATGTCCCCCTCCTGGCACCCCGCGCGGGCAGCGTCCTCGACGGACATCTCGATCCACGGCTCCGGCGCGGCGGCGTTGAGCCGGCGGCTGCGGCCGGTCTTGGTCCGGGTGTGGAAGTGGTACGCCGTCCGGCCGGTGGTGTAGCGCAGCGGGTAGTCGGCGTCGGGTTCCTCGTGCGGCGGGGTGTAGTCGAGTGCCTTGAGCCAGGCCTTCCCGGGCTGCACCGTTGCCTTGTACTCCGTTTCGCCCGTCGTGGCGCCGGTGAGGAGATCATGCCCGAAGGACTCGCAGTACTCCGGGGCGGTGGGGAACTCGCCGTCGGTGTACAGCCGCTCGGTGCCCCCGGGCTGACCGTCGGTGCACGGCCACTGGATGCCGCTGCCGCCCCTGAGCTTGTCGTAGCTGAGGCCCGTGTAGTCGCATGGGCGGCCGCGCGAGCATTCCTTCCACGCCTCGAAGCCGTCCTCGGGGCCCGACCAGTCCAGCAGCGGCCGCCCGTCCGTGTCCGTGAACCCCATTCGGCGGGCATAGTCGAGGAAGACGTCGAGGTCGCTCCGTGCCTCGCCCGGCGGGTCGACGGCTTTCTCGGACAGGTGGACGGTCCGGTCGACGTTGGTGAAGGTGCCGGTCTTCTCGCCCCAGGCGGCGCAGGGGAGGACGACGTCGGCATACTGCGCCGTCTCGGTGAGGTAGATGTCCTGGACCACCAGGAACAGGCTGTCCTTGTCAAGGATGTGCCGGATCCGTTCCAGCTGGGGCATGGACACGGCCGGGTTCGTGGCGGAGATCCAGAGCAGTTCGATGGAGCCCTGCTCGACGTAGCGGAAGATCTGCAGGGCGTGCGTGGGCGGAGCCCAGTCCGGGATGATGCCGGGGTCCACGTTCCACAGCCGGGCCAGGTCCTGCACGTGCTGCGGGTTCTCCCAGTTACGGAAGCCCGGCAGGTCGCCGTCGGCCCCGCATTCCCTGTTGTTCTGCGCGGTGGGCTGGCCGTTCATCTGCAGCAGCCCGCAGCCCGGCTTGCCCAGCATGCCCCGGAGCAGATGCAGGTTGTTGACTTGGCAGGACGATGCCGTCGCGTGGGCCGACTGGTAGAAGCCCTGCAGGACAGTGGAGAGGACCCTCTCCCCGGTGCCGAAGATCTCGGCGGCGCGGCGCACGTCGGCCGTATCCACGCCGCAGGTTTCCGCCACTTTCTCCGGAGTCCACGGCTCCACCACGCTGCGCAGCTGCTCCAGGTTTGCGGTGTGCTGGCTGATGTAGTCCTCGTCGATCCAGTTGTTGGCGAGGACCTCGCGGATCAGCCCGTTCATCAGCGCCAGGTTGGTGCCCGGATGGACCGCCAGGTGCACGTCGGCCCGGCGGGCAACCTCGGTGTCGCGCGGATCGACGCACACGAGCTTTGGCGGGTTAGGCCCGTCCAGCCGGTCCAGCACGCGCGCCCACAGCACCGTCTGCGTCTCAGCCATGTTGTGGCCGTAGAGGAAGATGGCGCTGCAGTCATCAATGTCCGTGTAGCTGCCCGGCTGGCCGTCGGCGCCGAATGATTCCTTCAGCGCCGCGGCGGCCGTGGCGGTGCACAGCCGCGTGTTGCCGTCCATGTGCGGAGTGCCGATTCCAGCCTTGCCTAGCATGCCCAGCGCGTAGTACTCCTCCAGGAACAGCTGCCCGCTGGTGTAGAAGCCGTGGCTGAGCGGGCCCTTGCTGGCCAGCAGCTCCTTGCTCCGCTCCACTATGCGGCCCATGGCGGTGTCCCAGTCGGTCTCCACCAGCTCGCCGTCCACCCGGATCAGCGGCCGGGTCAGGCGGTCCCGGTGCTGCTCGCCCTGCCAGCTGCCGTAGAGGCCTTTGGGCCCCAGCCGGCCGCGGTTCACCCGGTCCTGCGCGCGGCCGCGGATGCCCACCATTTTCCCGTCCTTGACGGCAATGTCGCAGCCGCACCCGTTGCTGCACAGGACGCAGGCCGACTGCACCCAGCGGTCCACGTCGCCGTCGGTCATCCCTTCGGCCAGGACCTGGTCCACGCGCTCGGGCCACGCCTGCCCGCTTCCGTGCGGCGTCCGCTCGCCCCAGATGTCTGCGATCCGGTCCGTCATGGGGTCAGCCTCCAAGGATGGTAAGTGAGCTTACTGTCCTTAGGTTACCCGCCGCCGTCGTCCGCGGAAGGGGCTAGTCAAGAGCGTTCGACGGCGGCCTCCCGGCCGGGTGCCGCGGCGATGGCATGGGGGACGGCCACCAGGGCGACGACCGCAAGGACGGCGGCGGCCGCGAACACGTAGAAGCCCCACGGGTAGGCGATGCCGGCGGCCACGAGCGTTCCGGTGACGGCCGGGCCCATGATCGCGCCGAACCTGCCCACACCGGCAGCGAACCCGAGGGCGGTGCCGCGGAGCCGGGCCGGGAAGAGCTGACTGACCCAGGCGTAGACCAGGACCTGGGAGCTGAAGACGAAAACGCCGGTCACGAACACGGCCGCGTTGAGCAGCAGCTCGCTTTGCACCTTGATGCTGAGGACGGCAAGGAAGACGGCGGAAAGCCCGAACCACAACAGGACGATCTTCTTGGTGCCGTGCTTGTCCGCAAGGATGCCGGCCACCACGAGCCCCACGACGGCACCCACATTCAGGACCAGCAGCAGCACCAGGCCCGCGCTGACGGTGTACCCGGCGGAGGCCATGAGCTGCGGGAGCCAGGTGTTCAGGCCGTACACCAGCAGGAGTCCCATGAAGGATGCCACCGCGATGCCGAGGGCGACGAAGGGGTAGGGCTTGCGGAGGAGGTCGCGGAAGCTGGCCTGCTGGCGGGCGGTGGAGGGCGTCGCTGTGGGCCGGGCCTCGCGGCTCCGGGCCTCTGCCCCTGCTGCCGCTGTTACGGCTTCTGTTTCCGCGGGCTCCACTGCGTGCGCAGGCGGCAGGGTCTCCGGCAGCCGGAACCACAGGAGCGGGACCAGGGCGAAACCGGCCACGCCGCCGACGACGAACATGATGCGCCAGTCCGGGACCACCAGAAGGGCCAGGAATGCGGTGGCGACGGCGCCCACGTGGTAGCCGGTCATGGTCCTGGTAGTGGACTTACCGGCCGTGCCGGCTGGGGCGTAGTCGTTCATGTAGGCCAATGCGGCCGGCAGGCAGGCGCCCAGGCCCAGTCCGGCGAGCAGGCGGAAGATGCCGAAGACGGCCACATTCGGCGCGAAAACGACCGCAATGGTGAAGAGCGAAAACCACGCCACGCAGGCCACAAGGAGGCGGCGCCGTCCCAGCCGGTCGGAAAGCGGCGCGATGAAGAGCGCCCCAATGCCCACGCCCACCAGTGAAATCGTGGCTGCGTAGGTGGCCCCGATGGCGTCGAAGCCCAGCTCATGGGTCTTGATCAGGGTAGGGATGACGGTGCCCAGCACCACCAGGTCGAATCCGTCCAGCACCATAGCCAGCCAGCAAAGCCAGACGGGCCACTGGGAGCGGCGGGCAGCAGGGAGCGTTGACATGGGAACCTCATCGTCCGGGTAGAAGCTTGTTACGGGATCGAAGGCGGCTTGTGGAGCTGCCGCTGCATATGGCCGGAAAGACCTTCTGGAGGACGGAATGCCGCGGCGCTGCAGGGAGCGTTTCGGCGTGCCGCCATCAGATTCGACATGAGAGTTGTATCACCGCCGGGTGTAATGTGGGACAACAAAAACCATTCAATGGAAGCAGGACCTTGGCCAACTCAGTCTCCGGGGATTCGGTGGTTGACCGCGTGGTGCGTGTCATCGCAGCATTCCCGGCCGGCGTCACCGTCCTGCAATTGTCCGAGCTTGCCGAGCGCGCGGACCTCCCCCTGACCACTGCCCACCGCCTGGTACGTCAGCTGGCAGCGCACGGGCTGCTGGAGACCAGCCCCGGGGGCTCGGTGCGGCTGGGGCTGAGGCTATGGGAGCTGGTCAACCGCAATTCGCCCACGCTGGCCTTGCGGCAGGCAGCCATGCCCTTCATGGAGGACATCCAGCATGTTCTCAACCAGAACGTGAACCTTGCGGTGCTCGACGGCTGGGAAGCGCTGTTTGTGGAGCGGCTGTCCCGGCGGGGATCGGTGGCGAACCGGGCCCAGATCGCCGGCCGCATGGCGGTCCACGTGTCGTCAGCCGGACTGGCCCTGATGTCGCACCAGCCCAAGCATCTCCAGGCCGAGTACCTGGACGAGTTCGCCGATCCCGCCGGAAAGGCGAGCCGGGACGAGGTGCGCGCCTTGCTGGCTGAGGCAGCAAACCAGGGTTATGCCGAACTTGCGGGCGTGATCGACCCCGACACCTGGGGCATTGCCGTTCCCGTGTTGGACGGCCAGAAGCGCGCGGTGGCGGCAATCGGCGTCGTGGTTCCCCTGCGGGAGATGCGCATGCAGGCGCTGGTACCCGCGCTCCAGACGGCGGCGCGAGGCATCGCGCGGCGGCTCAGCGAGGGTGCCGGGTAGGACGGCGGGGCGCTGGGTTGCTTCCATTGATCGGAATTGGTGTAACGCCAGCCACACTGCCCGGCGCACACTGTTAGCCAGCAACCACCTTCCGCCCGGACCTACGGGCCACGCAACGGAGCGAGGAACACCATGGCACGACAGATCATCACCACCCAGGTAGCCATCCTGGGCGCGGGCCCTGCGGGACTCATGCTGTCCCACCTGCTGGCCAAGGCCGGAATCGAATCCACCGTGATCGAAATCCGCAGCCGCCAGGAAATTTCGGAGACGGTCCGCGCCGGCATCCTGGAGCACGGCACGGTGAACATGCTCGTCGACAGCGGCGTGTCCGACCGGTTGCTGCGGGAGGGCGACCGCCACGACGGGATCGAGCTGCGGTTCAACGGCGAGAGCCACCGCATCGACTTCAAGGAACTCGTGGGGGAGTCCGTCTGGCTGTACCCACAGACCGACGTCTTCATGGACCTCGCCGCCCGCCGGGAGGCCGACGGCGGCGACGTGCGCTACAGCGTCACCGACACCACCACCCACGGCATCGAGGACAAGCCCAAAGTTTGGTTCACCGACGCAGACGGCGTGGAGTACGAGCTCCAGGCCGACTTCATCACCGGCGCCGACGGCTCACGCAGCCACTGCCGTTTCCAGATCCCCGAGGTGCACCGCAAGTGGTACTTTCACGAGTACCCGTTCGCGTGGTTCGGCATCCTGGCCGAGGCACCCCGCAGTTCCGACGAGCTGATCTACGCCAACTCCGAGAACGGCTTTGCCCTCATCAGCCAGCGCACCGAAACCGTGCAGCGCATGTACTTCCAGTGCGACCCCAAGGAAAACGTGGCCGACTGGACCGATGAGCGAATCTGGGCGGAGTTCCGCAGCCGCGTCAACGGCAACGGCTTCGAACTGAAGGAAGGCCCGGTCATCGACAAGATGGTCCTGCCGTTCCGCAGCTTCGTGCACACGCCGATGCGGCACGGCAAGCTGTTCCTGGCCGGCGACGCTGCGCACACGGTGCCGCCGACCGGCGCCAAGGGCCTGAACCTGGCGATCCACGACGTCAAGGTGCTGTTTGAGGGGCTGGACAGCTACTACAACAGCGGCTCCACCGCCCTCCTGGATTCGTACAGTGACCGCGCCCTGGACCGCGTCTGGAAGGCCCAGCAGTTCTCCTACTGGATGACCACCATGCTGCACACCCCTGCCGATGCCGGCGACTTCGCCCGGGCCCGCCAGCTGGGCGAGCTGCACTCCGTGGTGTCCTCACGGCACGGCCAGGCGTACCTTGCCGAGGCCTACACTGGCTGGCCGTCACACTAGTCTTCCGCACGACAGGCCCCGGACCTCATGACGGGCCAGGCGCCCCGCCGTCGGGCTTAAGATCGGGTCCATGGAAGCCATAACGATCATCGGCGGCGGCATCGCCGGCCTCGCGCTCGCGGCGGGCCTTGACCCGCAGCGCTTCGACGTCGCCATCCACGAGCAGCGGCCCGGCTTTCCGGCAGTGGAGACGTCGCTGGCCATGTGGCCGGAGGCGCAGGCGGCGCTGGCGGTCTTGGGAGTGCTGCCGCAGATCAGGGAGGCGGGCACAGCGTTCGGCGGGATGGCCCTGCGCGACGCCACGGGTACAGCCCTGGTGGCGCCCGAGGTCCGCGGGGTCCGCGGCGTCTCACGCGCGGACCTCATCAGGATCCTTGATGCCGCGTTGCCGGCTTCCGTGCAGCGCATCGAGGGCAGGGTGGATGACATTCCGGCCACCGGCCCGCTGTCGTCGGGCCTGCTGGTGGGGGCCGACGGCGTCCACAGCGTGGTGCGACGCTCCTTCTGGGGCGCCAGGTCACAGGCAAAGCTGACGCCGTACCTGGCGCTGCGGGGCGTCCTTCCCGGTCCCGTCCAGGCCGGCGCCGGAGGGGAATACTGGGGCCGCGGGCAACTGTTCGGCATCACGCCAGCGTCCGCCAGCCGGACCTACTGGTATGCCTCGTTCCGCTCGGACCTCGGGCCGGCGGGCGTTGATGCAGCCGAAGCGCTGAAGCAGGCAATGGAGCGCTTCGCCGGAAGCGCGCCCGCCGTCCGGACAGCGCTGGAGCAGGCCACGGCGGACGCCACGCTGGCGCAGCGGATCTGGACCACGCCCAACCTGGGCAGCTTTGTGCGGCCGGGCGCCGTCCTGGCCGGCGACGCCGCCCACGGCATGACGCCCAACCTGGGCCGCGGCGCCTGCGAGGCGCTCGTAGACGCCGTCACGCTGGCCGAACTCCTCAACGTCCATCGGATGGAAGACGCGCTCAAGGCCTACAACCGGCAGCGCGCCCTGAAGACCCAGCTGTTGCGGCTGGCTTCCTCCGCCATGGCGGGTGTGGCCCTGACCGAACGGGCACAGCCGCTGCGCGACGGGCTGCTCAGGCTGGCTACCCGTTGACACCGGCGGTGCATCCGTATCAGCCGGACGACGGCGGTGACGTCAGTCCTGCTGCAGCGTTTCGGTGAGGTGGTGCGTGGGGATGCGGTCGCGGTCGTAGGTGATTTCGGTGTAGCCGTGCGGTTCCGGCTTGCCGGTGGAGCTGAGGTTCACGAATACGATCTCCTCAATGGTGAGGATGCTCTGCCGGGTGATCATGTTGCGCACTTCGGCGCGCATGGTCATCGACGTCCGGCCGAAGCGCGTGGCGGTCAGGCCCATCTCAATGAGGTCGCCCTGGACTGCGGAGCTGACGAAGTTGATTTCGGAAATGTACTTGGTGACCGCGCGGCCGTTGCCCAGCTGGAGGATGGCGTAGATGGCGGCTTCCTCGTCGATCCATTTCAGCAGGCTGCCACCGAACAGGGTGCCGTTGGCGTTGAGGTCCTCGGGCCGGACCCACTTGCGGGTGCGGAACGTAATGTCTTTGGTTTCCATAGCGCGAGATTAGCCGACGGCGGCCTGCCCCACCGGAGTGTGACGGCCGCCGCCGGTTGTGTGGGGCGGTTCAGGCCATGGCAGTATGCGCCGCACTGCGCGAGTTGATCGTCTTGGCGAAGCAGAACGAGTACTCGACGCCGATGTAGGGACCGAAGTTGGGAACCGGATCGAAGCCGGAGCTCGCGTAGAAATTGCGGCCGTCGGTCTGCGCCGAGCCCGCGTCCGCAGTGATCCGGGTGATGCCCTGGGCAAAGGCCTCGGCCTCGAGGGCGGCCAGGATGGAGCTCGCCACGCCTGAACCGCGGGTGTACGGGAGAACGTAGAGGCGCTTGATTTCCGCCGTCCCGGAATCGAGCAGCCGCAGGCCCCCGCAGCCCACCGGCTGGCCCGAACCCTTGTCGTAAGCCACGAGGAACACGGCGGTGTCCACTTCGGAGGGCTTGGGTCCCGGCTCATGGTCGGGGCACCCGAAGCGGGCGTCCAGTTCCGCCTGCTGTGCCGCGCGCAGATCAGCTCCCACAGGATTCGACCAACTGACTTTCCGGATGTTGAGCCTCGGATTGGTCTGCATCTGTGCCTCGATTCGCCGAAGGGTTATGCGAATTAAGGCTAGAAGCGCGCCGTTTCCGCGGTGTTTCCTGCCGGTAAGCGCTGTGGGAACACTTCGCCGGACCTAGCCCGTGGTCTTTCCCATCGGGTCCTCGGCGGTGGGGTCGGCCAGGGCAAGGCCCCCGACGGGGCTGGCATCCCAGTGAACCAGGTTCCAGCCGGCCTCGGGCTCGCCTTCCAGCGCCACGATCCCGGTGTTGGCGAGGACGTGCCGGGCGGCGAACTCCATGTCGATGTTGCCTGCCCGGTGGCCCGCCCAGACGCGGATCGCGGCACCGTGGCTGACGACGGCGACTGCGCCGGTACCGGCGGCTTCCGCGGACACCTTGGCGATCGCGGCGTCATAGCGTTCGAAAAACTCGCGCCCGTTGGGCCCTCCGGGCATCCGGCGGTCGAAGTCGCCGTCGGTCCAGGCGAACACGGTGCTCATGTACCGCCGGTGGGACTCGTGGTCCGTCAGCTTTTCCAGGGCGCCCGCCTCGATCTCGTGGATACCGTCCAGGATCTCCACATCGAGGCCGAGCTCCCGGCTCAGCGGCTTGGCGGTGATCTGGGTGCGGACCAGGGTGGAGGCGTACAGCGCACTGATCGGCTCGTTCGCCAGGGCCCGCGGCAGGGCCTCGGCCTGGCGCTCGCCCAGCTCGGTCAGGCCGGGGCCGGGGTGGGCGGTGTCCAGCTGCCCCAGCACATTCCCGGGAGTTTCGCCGTGGCGGATGAGCAGCAGCCTCATGGTTTCGCGTTCCTTATCGTCGTCGGGAAGGTAGGCGGGACAAGCCGCCGCAAAACGGGACCGGCCGCTTCGTGCAGGAGCTGTCTTGCCGAAGCCGCCGGAAACGGAAGCGGTGCCGGGCAACATAGCCGGCACCGCCGTCGTGCTTATTTAAGGTGATCAACCAGCTGGTCCGCGATGCCGGTGTACTTGCCCGGCGTCAGGGCGAGCAGCCGCGCCTCTGCCTCTGCGGAGAGGCCCAGGCTCTGGACGAACTCCTGCATCCGGGCGGCGTCCACGCGCTGGCCGCGGGTGAGGTCCTTGAGTCGCTCGTACGGGTTCTCCATGCCTTCGACGCCGGCGATTGCCTCCGCGCGCATCACCATCTGGATGGCTTCGCCCAGGACTTCCCAGTTCGTGTCGAGGTCCCCGGCGAGCACGCTCTCCGCGACATCGAGCCGCTCCAGGCCTTTGGCCACGTTGGAAATGGCCAGCAGGGAGTGGCCGAAGGCCACGCCGATGTTGCGCTGGCTGGAGGAGTCCGTGAGGTCGCGCTGCCAGCGGGACGTGACAAGCGTGGAGCCCAGCACGTCCAGGAGCCCCGAGGAGATCTCCAGGTTGGCCTCGGCATTTTCGAAGCGGATCGGGTTGACCTTGTGCGGCATCGTTGAGGAGCCGGTGGCGCCTGCCACGGGAATCTGCGCGAAGTAGCCGATCGAGATGTAGCTCCAGATGTCCGTGCAGACGTTGTGCAGGATCCGGTTGAAGCGGGCGACATCGGCGTACAGCTCTGCCTGCCAGTCGTGGCTTTCGATCTGCGTGGTCAGCGGGTTCCAAGTCAGGCCCAGCTTCTCCACGAACGACTTCGCGACCTGCTGCCAGTCCGCGCCGGGGACGGATGCCACGTGGGCGGCGTACGTGCCCGTGGCGCCGTTGATCTTGCCGAGGTATTCCGTTTTGGCGACGCGCACCAGCTGCCGGTTCAGGCGGTGCGCGATGACGGCGAGCTCCTTGCCCAGGGTGGTGGGCGTGGCCGGCTGGCCGTGCGTGCGGGACAGCATGGGAACGGCGCGGTTATCTTCTGCCATCTTGCTGATCTGGGCCACGAGGGCACGGGCTGCGGGCAGCCACACGTCCTCCACAGCGCCCTTCACGCCCAGGGCATAGGAAAGGTTGTTGATGTCCTCCGAGGTGCAGCCGAAGTGCACCATGGCGGTGAGGTTCTCGATGCCGATGGCGGGCAGGCGGCGGCCGATGTAATACTCCACGGCCTTCACGTCGTGGACGGTGACGGCTTCGATTTCGGCCAGCTCGGCGACGGAGGAGGCATCGAATTCGGTGACGATCGCCCGCAGCTGCTGCTGCTGGTCCCCGGTCAGGGGGCCGGCGCCGGGGAGGACGTTGTCCCCGGTCAGGTGGATAAGCCACTCCACCTCGACGGCCACCCGGTCGCGGTTGAGGGCTGCCTCGGACAGGTAGTCAACGAGGGGGCCGACGGCGGACTTGTAGCGGCCGTCCAGCGGGCCGAGCGCGATTTGTTCCCCTGACGCGGCGAGGGCGAGGCGTCCGGAGGGCGTACGGGTGTCAGCTGTGGCGGCAGTTTCAGGCATGACCTGATTCTTTCATGAAGTTCTGTGCCCGCTGAAGCACCGGATTCCGTGTGACTTCTCCTCCACAGCCCCTGACCCGCGCACTTCTCCACATGGACGACGCCGGCCGTTCCGCCGGCGGCGGACGGCGCCTTAGCGTCGTGGGCAGGAAGCGAGAGAAGGGCTGACGCCGGAGCGTTGGCCCGCAGTGGATGGGGGTATCCGGATGAGCGCCAGCGGGACAGTGATGAGCGCCAGCGTGACAGCGGCCGACGCCGCGGCATGTTCGTCGCGGAGTTTTGAGGTCCAGCTGCTGGCCGGGCGGGTGGAGGCCTGCGCGGAACAGGTCGATGCTGTACAGGCAAGGCTGACGCAGCTCCAGCTGATGGACTGGCAGTCCCCTGCCGGGCTGGCGTACAGATCCAGTCTCCGCTTACAGGCCGTTGCCCTTTGCCGGGCCCGGGAAGGAGTGCTTGCCGCCGCCCTCGCCCTGCGGCGGCACTCCGTCCGTGTCACCGGGGCCGCCCTTCCCACCGCCGGTGGCTACTGATGGCCGAGGCCGCGCCGGGCGGTGGCGGCGGGCAGCTGCGCCCCCTCGAACCGGCCTCCAACGCTGTCCTTTCCGTGCGCGGCGGAGTAGGCGGGATCTCCTTCCAGCTGGAGGAACTGGATTCGGGGGCGCGTGAGCTGGATGTGCTCGCCCGGGATCTGGCGGCTGTCGAACTGGGCATGTACAGGGTCTGGGAATCGCTGGGAAGCTACCAGCGGGACGATCCGGCCAGCGGTGCCGGGGCCCTCACTGCCGTCTGGGAAGGGCAGCGTTCCGTAGCGGCGGTGCGGGAGGAGGTGGAGCGCCTTGCAGGGGGTGTGCGCGCCTGCCAGCTCGAGTACAGCGCCGCCGAGACGGCGAACCTGCTCATCACACATCTCCATTGGGACGCACCATGGTTGTGGGGACGGCAGGCAGTTGACCTCGCCCTGGTTGGGGACTGGCGGGACTGGCGGCCCAACACGGCAAGTACCGAGGCGATCGCCTCGAGCGATCCGGTGGTGGCCGCTGGCTTCCTGGCCGCGCTTCTGGGGATGCGGTCCGGTGAGATGGATGCCGCCACGGAAATGGCGCTTGCCTCCGGCGGGGGCTCCAGTGCGCCGGTCCTTGTCCGCATGCTGATGGACCGGGTAAGGCCCGACCTCAAGCCGCGGCCGGTGAAGGCGCTGCAGGAAAGCTCCGGCGAGATTGCCCTGGACGCCTCTCCGGCAGGTCTTCTTGCCCGGGCAGGGGAGGTGGACGACGCCGGCCCCGGCCGAATCGAGATCATCCGGACAACCACCGGGGGTCGGGGCGCGTTCATCGTCGTCATCCCCGGAACTCAGCCCGGCAACATGGGTGGCCCCAACCCCTTCGACGAGGCCGGTGTCGGCGAATCACTGGGGTACGGGTCCGAGTACACGGCCGCAGGCATCCGGGCGGCCCTGCGCCAGGCCGGTGCGGAGGCCGGGGACCAGGTGGTGGCCGTGGGCTACAGCCAGGGCGGCATCCATGCCATGAACCTCAGCCAGGACAAGGCCTTCCTGACCGAGTACAACCTCAAGTACGTGCTGACCGCGGGATCGCCGGTGGGCGCCATAACCCCGGAGCCGGGCATCAGCAGCCTGCATCTGGAGCACCGGCAGGACTGGGTTCCCGGCAGTGAGGGCCTCCCCAACCCGGACACCAAGGAACGGGTGACAGTCACGCTCAACGGTCTCGTCAGGACGCCGCCCGGTGTGGACGCCGGCCTCGGTCCCGGGCACAGGCTCACCAACTATGAGGCGGGGGCCCGGGCAGTCTCGGCGAGCCCGGATCCTTCCCTGGCGGCGTCCACTGCCGCGCTTGCCGGGGTGGTAGGCGCGGGAGGGACTGCCAGGGCCACCCGGTTCCAGCTGGTCCGTGCGCCAAAACCGCCCACGCCCGCGGGGCTGCCGCCACTGCCCGCCCTGGGCAGGACGATCCTACCCATCGGCGGGGGTGTCAGTGGTGGCGGAAGTGCCGGCGCCGGCGGGGGTTTCAGCGGTGGCGGGCGCCGGGGACCCGGTCTGCCACCAGCGAAATGACGGTGATGATGATGGCGGCCAGCAGGGCGGTCCAGAAGAACGAATCGATAGTGAAGTGCACGGGCGTGTAGCCGCTGATCCAGGAGGTGAGATAGAGCATCGCGGCGTTGATCACAACAGTGAACAGGCCCAGCGTCAGGATGGTGATGGGCAGGGAGAGGAAGCTGACGATCGGCCGCACGAAGGCGTTGACCAGGCCGAAAATCAGTCCGATGAACAGGTACGCGAGGACAATGCCGGCGGCGTCAGTTCCCTGGTTCACCCCGGTCTTGGCTACAGCTTCCGTGGTGGCTGTGGTGGAGATATCCAGGCCGGGCAGAAGCCAGCTGGCAATCCACAGCGCCAGTCCATTAATGATCACGCGCATGATGAAAGACCGCATGCGCCCATGCTGTCACACCGCAAGGTCGGGCAGGCAGTCCGGGGCATAGGCTAGGTGGCATGACTTCATCAGAGACTATGGCGGGGGGCTTGAGGCCGCGACCGGTGGTTGACCGGCTGCCCCGCTACGCTGCCGGCAAGCCGCCCGTCGCCGTCGACGGCCTTGCCAGCTACAAACTGTCGTCCAACGAGAACCCGCTGCCGCCCATCCCGGCCGTGGTGGAGGCCATTGCCGCCCAGACCGACTTCAACCGATATCCGGATCCGCTCAGCACCAAGCTGCGTACCGCGCTCGCCGGATTCCTCGACGTTCCGGCCGAGGACATCGTCACCGGTGCCGGCAGCCTCGGCGCCCTCACCCAGTTGCTGACCACGTTCGCCGGCCAGAATGACGACGGCAAGCCCGACGAAGTGATCTACGCCTGGCGGTCGTTCGAGGCCTATCCCATCTGCGTGGGGCTGGCCGGGGCAGAGAGTGTGCGTATCCCCGTGACGGCTGACGGCCGCCATGACCTCGACGCCATGGCCGCGGCCGTGACCGCGCGAACCAGGGTGATCCTGCTGTGCACTCCCAACAACCCCACCGGCCCCATCCTGACCGCCGAGGAAACCGAGCGCTTCATCAGGGCGGTGCCGTCGGACGTTGTAGTGGTCATCGATGAGGCTTACCAGGAGTTTGTCAGGGCGGAAGACGCGGTGGACGGCATCCAGATGTACCGCAAGTACCCCAATGTGGCGGTGCTCAGGACGTTCTCCAAGGCACACGGCCTCGCCGGCCTCCGGGTCGGCTACAGCGTTTCCCAGCCCCAGCTCACCCAGCATCTGCGCGTAGCCGCCACCCCGTTCGCGGTCTCGCAGATCGCCGAACAGGCCGCCGTCGTGTCGTTGCAGAATTTTGGCCAGGTTGTAGAAAGGGTACAAAGCCTGGTGGCTGAGCGGGACCGGGTAACGGCAGGTCTCCGGGACCTCGGTTGGTTCGTTCCGGACGCCCAGGGCAACTTTGTGTGGCTCGATCTTGGCGAGAACAGTGCGGAGTTCGCCCAGCTCGCCGGGGAACGGGCGCTGTCCGTGCGTGCCTTCGGAAATGAAGGTGTCCGGGTCAGCATCGGCGAAGTGGAAGCGAACACGCGATTCCTGGAACTCTGTGCGGTTTACACAAAACCGCCACGCCGTTCCTAGCGCTTAACAAACAGCCGGCACTACCTACGCCGGATAAAGTAAGGAACAGTAAGCCAAATATATATGCCTCACCGGGAATGCATTCCCAGCAAGGCATATATCCCAGCGACATTGCAACGCATCCGGATGCGGCAGGCAAGGAGACGGTATGGGCGCAACACATCTGCCCTCCACCGAGTTCGATGGCACGGAACTGGACGACCAGCTCGAGGCGCAGGCCGAGGCGGCCCTGGGTGTGCCTTCGAGTGAAATGGTCCAGCTTCTGGGCCCCGATGGCACGCTGGGTACCGACTCAGTGTTCTCGGAGTATGCCGCGCGTCTCGACGCCGAAAAACTCCGGGGTTTCTACGCGGACATGGCGGCCATTCGCCGGTTCGACCAGGAAGCCACGGCATTGCAGCGGCAGGGCCAGTTGGCGCTGTGGGTTCCGCTGACGGGCCAGGAAGCAGCCCAGATCGGGTCCGGGCGTGCCAGCCAGCCGCAGGACTACATCTTCCCCACCTACCGGGAGCACGGCGTCGCCCTGACCCGCAACGTGGACCTGGCCGAACTGCTGAAGCAGTTCCGCGGCGTCTCCAACGGCGGCTGGAACCCCAAGGACACCAACTTCCACCTGTACACGTTGGTGCTAGCTGCGCAGACGCCCCACGCCGTCGGGTACGCCATGGGCATCCAGCGCGACCAGCGCCTGGCAGAGGCTCAAGGAGTGGAGGGCGCCCAGGGCATCGACGGCCCGGCCGGGCCGAAGGCGGCCGTCATGGTCTACTTCGGCGACGGTGCCAGCTCCGAGGGCGACGTCCACGAGTCCATGGTGTTCGCGTCCTCGTACAACGCCCCGGTGGTCTTCTTCTGCCAGAACAATCACTGGGCCATCTCCGTGCCTACCGCTGTGCAGACCCGGATCCCGCTCTCCAACCGCGCCAAGGGCTACGGCTTCCCGGGCATCCGCGTGGACGGCAACGACGTCGTGGCGGTACACGCCGTCACCGAATGGGCGCTCGAGCACGCGCGCCAGGGCAACGGCCCGGTGCTCATTGAGGCCTTCACCTACCGCGTGGGCGCCCACACCACGGCCGATGACCCCACGAAATACCGCGAGTCCTCGGAAGAGGCCCTCTGGCGGGAGAAGGATCCGCTGGACCGGCTGGAGAAGTACCTCCGCGCTGAGGGCATGGCCGATGACGCCTTCTTCGCGCAGGTTGCCGCCGACGGCGACGAACTCGCCGCCTACATCCGCAAGTCCACGTATGAGTCGGACGCACCGGACATCAGGACCGCCTTTGCCAACACCTACGTCGAGGCTCACCCGCTCGTGGCCGAGGAACTGGCGTGGTTCGAAGAGTACAGCGCGGGCTTTGCCGGCGGCGACGAGGAAGAAGGGGCAAGCCGCTGATGACCACCATGACCATTGCCAAGGCCATTAACGAAGGCCTGCGTGCCACGCTGAGCAACAACCCCAAGTCCCTCCTCATGGGCGAGGACATCGGCCCTCTCGGCGGCGTCTACCGCGTCACCGACGGCCTGATCGGCGAATTCGGAGCGGACCGGGTGGTGGACACCCCGCTCGCAGAATCCGGCATCATCGGCACCGCGATCGGCCTGGCGCTACGCGGCTACCTCCCGGTTGCCGAGATCCAATTCGACGGCTTCGTCTTCCCCGGCTTCAACCAGATCACCACCCAGCTGGCCAAAATGCACTCGCGCAGCAACGGCAACCTCACTGTGCCCGTGGTCATCCGCATCCCCTACGGCGGCGGCATCGGCTCCATTGAGCACCACTCCGAGTCGCCGGAGGCGCTGTTCGCGCACACCCCCGGGCTGCGCATCATCACTCCGTCAAACCCCCACGACGCTTACTGGATGATCCAGCAGGCCGTGAACTGCCAGGACCCGGTGATCTTCTTCGAACCGAAGCGCCGCTACTGGCTCAAGGGCGAGGTCGACACGGAATCAGCCGGCCCGGCCGAGGATCCGTTCAAGGCCCATGTGGTCCGGGAAGGGACCGACGCCACGGTGGTGGTCTACGGCCCGCTAGTCCCCGTGGCCCTCGCTGCCGCCAACGCCGCGGCGGAGGACGGGCGCAGCATCGAGGTGATCGACCTGCGCTCCATCTCGCCGATCGACTTCGACGCCATCGAGGCCTCCGTCAAGAAGACGGGCCGGCTGGTCGTGGCGCACGAGGCTCCCACCTTCGGCGGCATCGGCGGTGAAATCGCCGCGCGGATCAGCGAACGGGCCTTCCACTCGCTGGAGGCGCCGGTCATCCGGGTGGGCGGCTTCCACATGCCGTACCCCGTGGCCAAGGTCGAAGAGGACTACCTTCCGGACATCGACCGCATCCTTGAGGCGCTGGACCGCGCCTTCGCGTACTGACGCCGTCGCGCACCAGCACCTGCTGACCCTTCGCCTACCGGCTCCGCACCTCCCGGAGCGGCCGAGCATTCGAACCCGAGGATCCCATGACGCTTAACAAGTTCAACCTCCCCGACGTCGGTGAGGGCCTGACCGAGGCAGAAATCGTTTCGTGGAAGGTCAAGCCCGGCGATGAGGTGGCCATCAACGACGTCCTGTGCGAGATCGAGACGGCCAAGTCCCTCGTCGAACTCCCGTCGCCGTTCGCCGGCACCGTCACCGAACTGCTGGTCGCGGAAGGAGAGACGGTGGACGTGGGGACCGCCATCATCAGCGTCTCTGACACCATGCACGGCGACCCCACACCGGCCGACGCGCCGGTGCCCGCCGCTGAGGCCACCGAGCCGGCGCTGATGTACGGAAAGCTGCCAGCCGACGATGAAGCTGCCGCTGGCGGCCTGGCCGCCGGGCCGCTGGTGGGTTCAGGCCCCAAGGCTGACGCCGTGAAGCGGCGCCCGCGCAAGACCAGGCCGGCGATTCCGGCAGATGCAGTCCACGGCGCGCCGGAGGTGGAGCCTGTCCAGCCGCGGTCCGCGAAGGATGCGCTCTTGGACGGTCCGCCCAGCGCCGGTCCGGTGGCAGGGCCTGCCGTGACGAGGCGGCCCGAGTGGACGCCCGCTCTTGAAACTGACAAGCCAACGCTGGGCGGGGCCATTTCCGGGCTCATGAACAGGGTTCTGGCCAAGCCCCCGGTGCGGAAGATCGCCCGCGACCTCGGCATTGACCTGGCCGACGTCGTGGCCACGGGCGCGCGCGGCGAGGTGACCCGCGAGGACCTGGTCAGCTACCAGGCGCAGCGCGATGCGGAAGTGGACAAGGCGGACACCTTCTGGGGCACGTCAGGCCGTCCGCAGGAGCAGCGGATCGAACGGGTCCCGGTCAAGGGCGTCCGCAAGGCCACCGCGAAGGCCATGGTGGAGTCGGCGTTCTCCGCGCCGCACGTGAGCATCTTCGTGGACGTGGATGCCAGCCGCACCATGGAATTCGTCAAGCGGCTCAAGGCTTCACGCGACTTCGAGGGCATCAAGGTCTCCCCGCTGCTGATCCTCGCGAAGGCTGTCATCTGGGCTGCAGCGCGGAACCCGAGCGTGAACGCCACCTGGGTGGACAACGCGGACGGCAGCGACTCCGCGGAGATCCACGTCAAGCACTTCATGAACCTGGGCATTGCCGCGGCCACGCCCCGGGGGCTCATGGTCCCGAACATCAAGAACGCGCAGGACCTGTCCCTGAAGGAACTGGCGCTGGCCCTCAACGAGCTCGCCACCACCGCGCGTGCCGGCAAGACCCAGCCGGCGCAGATGCAGGGCGGCACGCTGACGGTCACCAACATCGGCGCCCTCGGCATCGACACCGGAACTCCCATCATCAACCCCGGCGAAGTGGCCATCGTGGCGTTTGGCACCATCAAGCAAAAGCCGTGGGTCCTGGACGGCGAGGTCATTCCGCGCTGGATCACCACCCTTGGCGGATCCTTCGACCACCGCGTGGTGGACGGTGACCTTTCAGCGCGCTTCATGGCCGACGTCGCCGCCATCCTGGAAGAGCCGGCGCTGCTGCTCGACTGACCGGGACTGCTGCTCGACTGCCGGTCCGCGGAGCGGTACCCTCCGGGAAAGGGGGGGAGGGCCGGACAGTCAGGGACGGGGTTTCCATGGGTGAGGATCGCGGGATGAGCATCCGCGTGAAAAACCGTGTGGCCCGGGTCATTACGGAGGCGCTTCAGCCGCCGATCACCGTGGCTTTGCTGCTGCTCCTTAGCCCGGCCCTGGAACCGGGCTTTCCGGGCACCGTGTGGTTCGGCGCCGTGGCGGTGCTGTTTGTGTGCGTGCTGCCCCTGGCCGCCGTCGTCCTTCTGGTCCGTCTGGGCAAGGTGACGGACCACCACGTCAGTAACCGCGAGCAACGGGCGCCGGTGCTTGCCATGACGGTGGTGTCACTGCTCGCGGGGCTGGCGGTGCTCCTGGCCATTAACGCGCCGTACAGCGTCATTGTGGTGGTGCTGGCCATAGTGGGCGGCGTGGTGGTGCTCGCCGCCATCAGCCTGTTCTGGAAAATCAGCGGCCATGCGGGGGCGATCGCCCTGACCACGGTCATCGCGGTGCTGATCCTGGGCGCCCCGTGGCTTCCGCTGCTGCTGCTGATTCCCGCTGTGGGCTGGTCCCGGGTGGTACTGCGTGCCCATACGGTGGCGCAGGTTGTTGCGGGCGCGCTGGTGGGCGGCGGCGTCACCGCAGGATTGTGGTGGGTACTCCGAGAGGTGCTGGTGCGGATCGGCTGACGCCGGGCACCGGTCTAGTAGGCGGTGTAGGAGCTGGCCAGCAGCTGGGCCATGGCCGGATCGGCGGACATGCCTGCCATGCTTACCGCGGCGGCCAGCATGACGCCGGATACGGCGGCGATGCCGGCGCTCACGAGCGTGAGGAACTTCCAGTCCTCGCGCAGAACGCTCTTCAGCGTGTCAGGCAGCTGCAGGTCGGGGGAGATGAGGTTCGGGGCGCTGTCCACGGAGCCGTCATCGAGGAGGGCGATCACACGGTCCGCGGAGCGGTCCACGCGCATGGCGCTGATGTGGTTGCCGTGGCGGGCGAGGAGGATGTCGTGGCCGACGAGGTGGCGACGCTGGAGTGTAAGCACAGTGTTCCCCTGAAAGGTAGATTTGGGTTTGTCCGCACCATCGGGGGCACCTCCAATTTTATCTTTCAGGCCTCGCCGGATTGCCGGAAAACGTGGTGAGACTGCCCACCAGCCGGGGTGATCCGCGTCAAGTGAGGCTTGCGCTGGGCAGGCCCGCAGTACGCTGCCGGCAGTGCGCAGGCCTACCCGAGTCAGGGCGGCGCCGGGGCTAGTCCGCTCCGTAGGTATTCGCGATGTAGACGTCGCAGGACGCACTGTGTGCCACGCTGTTGGCCACGCTGCCCAGCACGCGCCCGAGGCCCTGCATGCGGCGGTTTCCCACCACGATCATTCTCGCCTCAAGGCGGTCCGCCTCCCTGACCAGCGCCTCGGCGGGCTTGCCCCGTGCGGCGGAATACGTGATCTCGAGTTCGCCTGCCGCCAGGGCGGCCGCCACCTCCCGGGCCACTCTTTCAGCTTCGCCGGCGTCCGACACGATCCAGCGGTCACTGCCGCTGCCGAAGACTTCGGTCCGGTCGGTATCGAACGCGGACACGACGTGGAGGCGGGCGCCCAGCGCGCCGGCCAAGTCCCGCGCCACCTCCGCTGCCTTGCGTGCGGTACCGCTTCCGTCCACACCCACAACAATGGTTTCCGCCATGGCCTTATCTCCTTTGCTTGTTCCGGATGATCTGATGTCCTGGCCGCCCGCAGCTCAGGCCAGGGCGTCTATGGCTTCCTGCAGCACCGGAGCCAGGCGCCGCACCCCTTCGGCGATGGCTTCCGGCGGAACGGCACTGAAAGCCAGGCGCAGCTTGTTCGACGGTTCGTCGGAGTGCGTGAAGGCTGCGCCGGGAATGAAGACGACGCCGGCATCGATTGCCTTGTGGAGCAGGGGGTACGTGTCCACGCCCTCCGGCAGCGTCACCCAGACGAAGAATCCGCCCTGCGGCCGGGTCCAGCTGAGCCCTTCAGGCATGTGCTTCTCCAGTGCCGCCAGCATCGCGTGGCACCGCTCGGCATACAGCCCGCGGTACGTCTCGATCTGGCCCTTCCAGTCGTAGTCGCGAAGGTAGGCCGAGACCAGCATCTGGTTTAGTGTAGGTGGGCAGAGCGTGACTGCCTCGGAGGCCAGGTAGTAACGGCGCTGCAGGTGGGCCGGAACCAGGGCCCAGCCGATGCGCAATCCCGGGGCAAAGATTTTCGAGAACGATCCCATGTAAATGACGTCGTCAGGGTTGTCTGCGCGCAGCGGGGCCAGCGGCTCGCCGTCGAACCTCAGCAGCCCGTACGGGTTGTCCTCCAGCACCAAAATGTTGGCGCGGCGGCAGATTTCCACGATTTGCTGCCGGCGCTCCTGCGCCAGCGTGATGCCCGACGGGTTGTTGAAGTTGGGGATGGTGTAGAGGAACTTGATGTTTTTCCCGGCGGTCTGGAGCGCCGCGATCCTGGCCTCGAGAAGATCAGGCACCAGGCCGTCGTCGTCCATGGGCACGGCCTCCACCTGGACCTGGTATGCCTCGAACGTGTTGAGCGCCCCCACATAGGTCGGTTCCTCCACAAGGGCCACGTCGCCAGGATCGCAGAACACCTTGGTGGCCACGTCCTGGGCGGACTGCGAGCCGGCGGTGATCACCACGTTCTCGGGCCGCGCGTCCAGGATGCCTTCGGCGGCCATGACTTCGCAGATCTGTGTGCGCAGTTCCTCAGTGCCCTGGCCTCCGCCGTACTGCAGCGCCGTCAGGCCGTCCTCGGCGATGATCCGCGCGGCCGTCTGGGCAAGTTTTTCGAGGGGCAGGGACTGCAGGTAGGGGCTGCCCCCTGCCAGGGAGACCAGGCCTGGCCGCATGGAAATGTCGAAAACATCCCGGACCGCCGACTGCTTGATGTTCGCGGCTCGCTCGGAGAAGAGTTCATCGTGGCGGTGGGCTGATGTCGCGGCCCGCTCGATGGCGTCGATGGCTTCGGCGGGGAGGACGGCTGCGGCGGCGTCGAGTGTCTCGTGGGTCACAGTCCCAGAGTACAGCCATGGGTTGCTGGTTAGGCAACAGCTGTTGACTTATCTTGTGGAACCTTAGGAACCAGGACCGCCGGGCACCTTTACGTCGGGCGGACCAAGGCATGGAATGGAGCCATGACGTCACTCGAGCCCCAGCACGCACGGTCCCAATCCGTAGTGTCCAGATCTGCACTCTCCCAATCCGCCAAGGCTGACGCCTTCCGTCAGATGCACGCGGGCGGTGCTGTTCCGCTGGTGCTCGTGAACGTGTGGGACGCGGCGTCGGCCCGGCTCGTGGAGAAGGCCGGGGCGCAGGCCATTGCCACCTCGAGTTCGGCCATTTCCTGGAGCCTGGGGTACCCCGACGGCAGCCATGTGCCGCCGGGTCTGGCGTTCGACGCGCTCCGCAGGATCACCGCGGCGACGAGTCTCCCGGTCACGGCGGATATCGAGGCAGGGTACGCGGGTGCGGACGGCGCTTTCGACGACGGGCTGCTCCGGCAGACCGTCGCGGCGGTGCTGGAGGCCGGCGCCGTGGGCGTGAACATCGAAGACTCGGGCGGGATACGTCTTACTGACGCCGACGAGCAGGCCCACCGGATCAGCCTGGTCCGCAGCATCACGGCAGAGTCCGGAGTGAACCTCTTCATCAATGCCCGGACGGACACGTACCTTTCCGGGCAGTTCGGGGACTCGGCGTTCGAGGAAACGCTGGAGCGGGCCGAGCGTTGGCTTGCCGCAGGGGCCGACGGAATCTTCGTTCCCGGCGTGACGGACCTTCACATCCTGCATGAGCTCAGCAGGCGAATTTCGGCACCTGTGAATGCCCTTGCCGGCGTCGGATCGGCGTCGGTGGGCGAACTGCACGACGCCGGCGTGCGGCGGGTCAGTATCGGCGGCAATGCTGCGAAGGCGGCTTACGCAACGGTCTCCCGAGTGGCCGCCGAAATCCTGGGCGACGGCAACTGGTCCGAACTCGCCGGCTCGCCGACCCATGCTGACATGGATGCCCTGTTCTCCCGGGACGATGAGGGCTAGCGGAGGCCGAGAACTTCGGCCAGCGGCACGCCGCTGACATAGATTTCCGCCCGGACGGCACCCACGGCCGTGACGGCAGTATGGGTGAGCTGTGCTTCGATCCGCGGAAGATCGCAGACGCCGCCCGGCTGCACTGCACCGGTCAGGTTCACCACCACGGTGGTGCCGTCCAGGTAGCCGGACACGTACTGGAGCGAGGAGGCTGACAGGGCGTTGTACAGGCCGGTCGCAGGCGGCGCGCCCGGGCCGGACAGCAGCCTGCCCATGGCGGCCTGCAGTGGCTCGCTGGCGGATGAGTCGGCCTGGTGCACGGCCACCAGGCTGTCGTTGCAGCCGAAGCGCACGCCGGACCTGCCGCCGTCGTCGAGGGCGACGTAGTAAACCGCAGTGCCGGCGCCGGCTTCACCGGTCCCAGTTCCAGGCGAACCGGGCGCCGTGGAAGCTGTTGGGGTGGAACCGGTTGTGGGGACAGCGGCAGCCGGGCCGGCCGCGGCCCCCGAAGCAGGCGCGGGCTGCTGTCCGGAGCCCGGCAGCTGTGCCTGGGTGTCAGGACCGGCGTCCGGGCCGGCCACGCCGGCGGACGGAAGCCCGCCAGGCCCTGATCCGCCGGGGTTAGGGTCTCCGGACGGAGCAGCTGAACCCGCTGAAGGAACGGGTTCGGAAAGTCCGCCAGCTGTTCCCTGACCTGTTGCGCCGGCACCAGGGGCACCCTGGCCCGAGGCTCCACGCCCGGGTTCCAGGCTGGATCCGGTGGCGGTGGGCGCGCCGGCTTCCTCTGGCGGGCTCACCGGAGGAGCCGGGCGGGGTTCGGGTGCAACGGCGGGGGAGGGCCCGGCGTCGTAGGCATTTTGTTCGAGCGGGACACAGGCGCCGAGCCACAAGGGCAACGTCAGGCAGAAGGCGGCAACCGCCGTCGTCAGCGGTCTGACTCCCCAGCTCGACTTCATGACTGCACCGCACTCCCTGCCCCGGCACGTCCCGTACATCAACGTTACGGCGGGGCGGCGGGCCGGGGAACGGTGCCCGGGTGTCAGTTTGGCGGCAGCTCAGTCACGGATTGATTGCAGCCGTCCGGGCCGCCGGTCAGCGGGCCGAGGCCGGGAATCGCGCACGCCCCCGGCCGCTGGAGGGCCGGGGGCGTGTGGGGGAGCGGAGTCGCTTAGGCGGCTGCGCCGGCGGGCTCGACGGCGGACAGGGCGACGAAGAGTTCCTTGATCTGCTCAACGACCTCGGCGTCGTCCTTCGGGTGGGTTTCCGCGAAGCGGACCATGGAGCCGGGGACGGCGAGCTTGGCATCCTCCAGGACGCGGGCGCCGGCGATGCCAACGGCCTTGCGGGCCTCGTCCTGGGCCCAGACGCCGCCGAACTGGCCGAACGCGGTGCCGACGACGGCGGTGGGCTTTCCGGTGAGGGCGCCGGCGCCGTAGGGGCGGGACAGCCAGTCGATGGCGTTCTTCAGCGAAGCGGGCATGGTGCCGTTGTGCTCGGGGGTGACCAGCAGCAGGGCATCAGCCTGGCCGGCTGCCTCGCGCAGGGCGGTGGCGGCGGCCGGGACCTGGCCCTCGACGTCGATGTCCTCGTTGTAGAAGGGGATGTTGCCCAGGCTCTCGTGGATCACGATCTCGAGGCCCTCAGGGGCGTTCAGCTGGATGGCTTCGGCGAGCTTGCGGTTGTGGGAGTCGGCGCGCAGGCTTCCCACGAGGGCGAGTACGGTGCTCTTGGACATGTGAACTCCTTAGGTCTTGCCGCGGAACGCTCCGGGGCGAATGGTTCTTGGAGGCGTTTGGTGCCTTCATCCAGACTAAACGGACTGCGGTCCGGATATTATTCCCGGGTCTAGAATGCTTGGTGTGAGCCTCATCCCAATCCGATCCGGGTCCGCTCCCGGATCCTCGTCCGGCGCCGCGTCCACGTCGGCGTCCGGCGCTGCGTCCGGGGCCGGAGCGGAACGCAGCGATGCTGCCCGGAACCGGGAGCTGCTCCTGTGCGCTGCCCGGCAGCTCGTGGAGGAATGCGGCGCCGATGGCGTGACCATGGACAAACTGGCGGAGCGCGCGGGCGTGGGCAAGGGAACCGTGTTCCGCCGCTTCGGCAGCCGGGCCGGCCTGATGATGACCCTGCTCAGCGACGCCGAGGCCGAGTTCCAGGGCCGCTTTATGTTCGGGCCGCCGCCGCTTGGTCCCGGGGCGCCGGCGCTGGAACGGCTGATCGCCTTCGGCGCCGAACGCATCCGGTATGTCATGGAATACGGTGAGCTCGCGCGGGCCGCCGAAGCGTCGCTGCACAACAGGTTCGAGGCCCCCGCCGCGGTGCTGTGGCACCGCCACATCGAGCATCTGCTGCGCTCGGCGGGCTTCGACGCGGACCCGTGGCTCATGGCCATGTCCCTCAGCGCAACCCTCGAACCCGAACGGCTGCTGCACGCCGTCCGCGAGCAGCACCTTTCGCCGGAGCGGCTGGAGGAGTCCTGGCGTGAGCTGGTCACCCGCGTCGTCGGAGGTGCCGGCGGCTGAAGCTGGACCGGCCCAGGGAGTAGCGTGGCACCATGAGCACCGATTCCCCCATCCTCTCCGCTCCCATCCGCACTGCCGTGGTGGGCTTTGGCCTGTCCGGCCGGGTCTTCCATGCGCCGCTGGTCGCGGCGGACCCCGGCTACTCGCTGGATATCATCGCCACCTCTGACCCGGGCCGGCAGGCAGCCGCCGTCGAGCAATACCCCGACGTCAGAACGGTGCCCGACGGCGATGCTGTCCTTGCGGTGGCCGCTGACCTTGACCTTGTGGTGCTGGGGACTCCGCCGGCCACCCACTATCCGCTGGCGAAGGCCGCGCTCGAGGCCGGGCTCGACGTCGTCGTTGACAAGCCGTTCGCCGTGACGAGCGATCAGGGGCAGGAGCTGATTGCGCTCGCTGAGCGGCTGGGGCGGGTGCTGACGGTGTTCCAGAACCGCCGCTGGGACGGGGACTACCTCACGGTCAAAGCCCTGCTGGAGCGAGGTGTGCTGGGGGAGGTCACGCGGTTTGAATCACGGTTTGAACGGTGGTCGCCCGAGGTTGCCAAGGCCTGGAAAGCGGAGGCCACCGCGGCGGACGGCGGCGGTGTCCTGTTCGACCTCGGCACCCACCTCCTGGACCAGGCGCTGCAGCTCTTCGGCCCGGGCGAGGTGGTCCATGCCGAGCTCCAGGCCCGCCGCCCCGGCGAAAAGACCGATGATGACTGCTTCGTGATCCTGCGGCATGAGAGCGGCGTGCTCAGCCACCACTGGATGAACATGCTCTGCGCGCAGCAGGGCCCGCGCTACCGTGTCCTCGGCACCGATGGCGGCTACACCAAGCACGGCGTGGACCCGCAGGAGCCGTACATCGTCGCCGGCGGGAGCCCGCTGGATGCGGAGTACGGCGTGGAGGCCGCCGAATGGGCCGGACAGCTGGGGCGCGACGGGCACTTGGACCGGCTGCCGACCGAGCGCGGGAACTACCCGGAGTTCTATCGCCTCCTCGCTGCCAAGATCTCCGCCGGCGGCACCGCCTCGTCATTGCCGTTACCAGTAGATCCGGCCGGCCCCGTTGAGGTCCTCAAATTAATAGAAAAAGCACGTGAGCTGGCCTCTGCGCAGGTTTAACGTCTGAACGGCAGCCATCCGGAAGCGTGCTCCCCGCCGGCACCCTAACCTCGCAAGCTCGGCTAGGGAACCCTGCCGGCGTGGGCCCAAGCACGCGGAGGGTGACTGCCGTTCAGGACGGCGAGCTAGTTACGCGGAGACCAGCTCGTGCCAGTCCGCTACGAGGGGCAGGTTGTGTGCCTCGGAGACGGAGTGGTGCGCAACGTGGCCTGCGGCGATGTTCAGGCCGGCCGCGAGTGCGGGATCCTTCTCGAAGGCTGCCTTGACGCCGAGGTTTGCCAGGGCCACGCCGTAGCGGAGCGTGACGTTGGTCAGCGCGTAGGTGGAGGTGTTCGGGACGGCACCGGGCATGTTGGCCACGCAGTAGAAGATCGTGTTGTGGACCTTGTACGTGGGTTCCTGGTGCGTCGTGGGGTGCGTGTCCTCGAAGCAGCCGCCCTGGTCTACGGCGATGTCCACGAGCACCGAGCCGGGCTTCATGCGCGCCACGAGTTCGTTGGTCACCAGCTTGGGGGCCTTCGCGCCGGGAATGAGCACGGAGCCGATCACGAGGTCGGCGTCCACCACGGACTTCTCGATCTCGTACTTGTTGGACGCCACGGTCTTGAGCCGGCCCTGGTACTGGGCGTCGAGTTCGCGCAGCCGGTTGATGTTGATGTCCAGGATGGTGACGTCGGCGCCGAGGCCCAGGGCCATGGCGGCAGCGTTGGTGCCTGCGACGCCAGCGCCCAGGACCACGACCTTGGCCGGGCGGACGCCCGGGACGCCGCCGAGCAGCACGCCCTTCCCGCCCGCGGGCGCCATCAGGGAGGTCGCGCCCACCTGGACGGAGAGCCGGCCGGCCACCTCGGACATGGGCGCGAGCAGGGGCAGCGTGCGGCCTTCCTGGACGGTCTCGTACGCGATGGCGGTGACGCCGGCGTTGATGAGCTCCTGGGTCAGCTCGGGCTCGGCGGCCAAATGCAGGTAGGTGAAGAGGATCAGGCCCTTGCGGAAGCGGTGGTACTCGGCCTTGATGGGCTCCTTGACCTTCATCACCATGTCCGCGCGGGACCAGACCTCGTCGGCATCGGCGACGATTTCCGCGCCAGCAATGGCGTACTCCTCATCGGTGATGCCGGAACCCAGGCCCGCACCGCGCTCCACCAGGACCGTGTGGCCGTGGGTGCGGAATTCGTGAACGCCGGCAGCCGTGATGGCGACGCGGAATTCGTTGTTCTTGATCTCTTTGGGGACACCGATGATCATTTTTTTGGGCTCCAGATTCGATGGCTGCAAGGCCGGAATGTGTGGGGAATGTTGTGATTCCAGAATAAATCCGGCTGTGAGGCGCACTACAGGAATCGGCTGCCCCGCCCGTAGCCGGACCGCGTGATTCCGCGGTTTTCGAAGTCTGGTGTTCGACTAATGTCGACCGGTGGGGCGTCAGGTGTCGCCTGATGTCCGTTCGCCCGAGGCCCCCTCCGGGACGTAGTCTTTCACCATGCAGCAGGATGTGGAGCAGCTCGTGGAGCGGGTAGCCCTGAAACTTGGCCGCGGGCTTTCCCTGGAAGACCTGGACGGTTTGCTGCTCGCCTACAGCTCCAACCAGTCGCACGCGGACCGGGTCCGGGTTAACTTCCTGCTCAGCAAGCGCGTGCCGCTGGACGTCAAAAACTGGCAGCTCTCGCACGGCATCGCCACCGCGGTGCGGCCGGTGGTGGTGCCCGCCAACGAGGACCTGGGAATGCTGGGGCGCGTCTGCGTCCCGCTGCTGGTCCGGGGATTCCGCGTGGGCTACCTGTGGGTGCAGCAGGACCTGGAGGAGCAAAGTGCGACGGCGATCCTCGCCGAACTGCCCGGCGTCCGGGACGAGCTGGACCTGCTGTCCGGAATGCTGCTCGACTCCAACACCGCCGAATCAGAATTCCGGCGCAGCCGCGAACGGGAGTTCCTGGCAGCTTGCGCCGGGGAAGCGAATGCGGTTGCTGCCGTGGCGGGCTGGAAGGAAGTCCAGGACCGCGGGCCGTGGCAGCTGGTGACGGTCCTCGACGCCGACGGCTGGATGGCCGGGCCAGACCCGATCGCCTCGACGCTGATTCACCGCGCAGCCGCGTTGCAAGCCACCATCGGCGTGGACGCTGCCCTGTTCAGCGCCGGTGCCGAGACACATTCGGTGGTCCTTTTCCGGGAGTCCACGGGGCGCGCGAGCCACGCTCAGGTCCTGGTGCACTATCAGCTGGAGCTCGCCAAGCGTTCCGGTAGGTCCGTGGAGCGGATCATCCTGGGAACCAGTGAGGGATTCGGCCGTGTCAAAGACCTGGCCGAGGCTTACCGGCAGTCGAAGGTTGCCGCCCTGGCGGCCGCGGTTGATCCACGGCTCGGCGAGCTGGTGGATTGCCGGGCCTCGGGCGTCTACCAGCTCCTGGCCTCGGCCGGCGGCGGGGCCGGGGTCTGGAGCGATGCAAGTTCAGTGAACTTCCGGGCGCTGGAGGACCACGACCGGAACGGCGAGCTCCTGCCGGTGCTGGAACTGCTCTACGACAATGACGGTTCTGTCCAGGATGTCGCCGAGAAGCTGCACCTGCACCGCAGCAGCATCTACAACCGGCTGGGCCGCATCCGTCAGCTGCTGGGCGTCGATCCGCTCAAGGGGATGGTGCGGCTGGAGCTGCACGCCGCCCTGAAGGCGCGGCGCTGGGCTTCAAGGCCAAGAATCTGACGCCCGGCTTTGGGCCCACGCCGCCAGGGAGCCGGTGGGGACTAGGCGGCGTTGCCTTCGCCGCTGGGCAGCTGCTCGGCAGGACGTTCTGAAGTCCGCTCTGCGGTCCGTTCCAGCGGAACGCCGTCGGGCAGATGCTGCGGAAGCCCCTGAAGCGGGGTGCGGAACTTTGCGAGGCGGCTCTGGACGAACAGCGATACAGCCACGTAGACCACGCAGCTGGAGGTAAAAACGGCGGTATTGTTCAGGCCCATGATGGTTCCCAAGGCAGCCGCCACACCCATGGCGACGATGCCCGCCACGATGTGCAACCCCCTGAATCTCACCACGAATAAAGAGTAACCCCGCGGGCCAGCCGGAAACCCTGGATAGGGAGGATCGTTGCTTGATCCTTATCACCCCGTCATTTTGCTTGCAGGCCGGGACATCTACAGTCCACGAAGGAGCCTAATCCCGGAGGGTGATCAGCTTCCAGGGCAGTCGCGCGGGGTTGGCCGGCGAAACGTCCACCGAGATGTCAGCCCGCGCCATGTCCTCTTCCAGGAACAGAGTTCCCGTGGCGATGCGTGCGTTGTTGGACGCGATGACCCGGCCGTTGGGGCCCACGAGGACCACCACGGGCTCGCGGAGCTGAAGGGCCCGCAGGAAGATTCCCTCGAGGTTCGCCAGGGTCAGGTCGCACCCCAGGATCTGAATCCCCTGGGCGGTGGGCGCCGGAACGCAGAGGGTGATGATGTTGACGTTGATGCCGCCGAAATCGACGTAGGGTCCAACCGCCACGGGCTGCCCGCTGGCGGACGGGATGGTGAACCAGTCGCGGGTTGTGTAGTCGTAGTAGTTCAGCGAGTCCGGGTTGAGGTCATGGGTGACAAAACGGGGTTCGCCCGTCCGCTGCGTCCGCCACCATTCCAGCCAGTGCGTTGCTTCCCGGAGACTTCCCGGGGCGTAGGCGATGCCGGCTCCGACGATGATGTCCGAGTGCAGCTTGATGAAATTGGCGAGTTCCTGCTTCAGGAACAGGAATTCGCTGCGGCGCGGTACGCCTGACACGGCTGCTGCCGCCGCCGTAACGGTGCTTGCAATCTTCTCCAGATCAACGAAAACGCGGCTAATGCTCGACGAGAGCGTGGCGGCCGTCCGCTCAAGGGCTTCTTCTACGGTCTCCACGTCACGCACCTTCTTCGGGCCGCATCGTCAATCTGAGATGCTGCTCTATCAAGTATTCGGTCTCGTTGCGGCTGTGCCGTTCTGCCGCGCTGGCGGCAGCGTCAGCGTCCCGGGCCCTGATGGCATCAACGATTGCGGCGTGTTCTTCCACGGACTTGCCGTCACTGCCGGCCTGGCCGGAGCGCCCCCACCACAGGGTCATCAGCTCGGCTTCAAGCTGAAGGGCGGCCGAGGTCAGCCTGCTGGACTGTGCGGCGATGCTGACGGCAACATGGAACCGGCTGTCCATGCGGCGCCGCGCCCGGTCATCGGCCGAGTCCCGGTGGCGCCTCGCCAGATCCTCAAGGTGCTCCACGTTCTTGGGATCCGCCCGCCCGGCCGCAAGCCGGGCCGACATTGAAGCGATGGCCGCACCGAGGTCGCCAAGGTCCCTGAGCGCCTCTGTGCTCGTTTCGCGAAGCTTGTCCTGCAGCTGGGAATTCGTGAATTCGATCTGCCGGCGAATCACACTGCCGCCGCTGCGTCCACGGCTGGTTTCGATCAGCCCCTTGGTCCGCAGGGCGGCCAGGGATTGCCGCAGGGTGATCGGGGAGATGCCGAGTTCACCGGCAAGCACGGACTCCGTGGGCAGCCTGTCGCCTTCGGTGAGGATGCCCATCAGAATGGCGGTCTCGATCTGGTAGGAGACCTGGTCCGCGCGGCCCAGCCCCTCCGGTTCACTTCCCCGCAGGAGCAGCAGCAAGTCAAGCGCGGAGGTGGAAATTGCCGCACTTTCCATTCCCAGGCCTCCTGCAGTCCGTGGTTCCGCTGTCACCGGTGCCCATGCCCGAGCCTTCGGGCGCCGGCGCTTTTCCGATTACCTTCAATCTTTGCACGTTAAACGTCTCCAGCCACCGCCAAACCGCGCGAAACGCTACTGTGCGCTCCCGCCGTCGGAAGTCCCGGCGTGGGAGGCTTCACCGGCCGCGGCGGCCGTTGCCGCCTGCTTCTTTTTCTGCCCTTCCAGCCATGCCATGATGGCGGCCAGCCGAATGCGGCGGTGTGTGCCGCGGTATTCCACCGGAATCTCGCCCCGGTCCGTCATGTTGCGCAGGTAGGTGTGGGAGATGCCGGCCAGTTCTGCCGCCTTTGAGGTGGTGAGCATTTCCTCCACGCTACTGACGGTCACCGCTTCGCCGCGGCTGAACCGTGCCAGGAGGTCGACGACGGCGTCCCTCGCCTGAGGCGGGAGGCGGTGGACAGTACCGTCCACGAAGACGGTGATGTCAGTGCCGCCGTCGAGCGCGCGCTGCAGCGCCAGCGCATCGTCGGCAGGAAGGGCGGGCGCCACCCGGGGAGCAATCAGAGCCATGGCAGAAGCCTAACCGTTGCGGAACGGTGAGTTGGATATGCTCGGCGGATGAGACTGAGCGGCGGGAAAGCAGTGACGGCGAACGGCCTGACGGGGCGCCTGTACACCTCGAACGAGGCGTCGGCCGCGGGGCAGCCGGCCTATGTGCTGCTCCACGGCATCGGCGTTTCGCACCGTTACCTCGCCCGGCTGCACGTCGAACTGGCCCGGGGCCCGAAAGAACAGAACCTGCAGGCGGAGGGCGCCGAACGCGCCGCTGCCGTCTACTCCTTCGACCTGCCGGGCTTCGGCGGCACGCCGCGTCCGGGCCGGCAGGTCACGGTGGGTGAGTACGCGGCTTTCGTCGCGGCGGTCCTGGCGGAGCATGGCGTGGAGTCCTGCATTGTGGTGGGCCATTCCATGGGGGTCCAGTTCGCAGTGGAATTGGCGCTCCAGGCGCCCGGGCTGGTGACCCGCACAGTGCTCATGGGTCCGGTGGTGGACTCTGCGCGGCGGAGCGCGGCGTGGCACGCGCTCGCACTGACACGGGATTCGCTTTTCAGCGAGCCGCCTCTGACCAACGCCGTGGTGTTTACCGACTACTTCCGGACCGGGTTTCGGTGGTATCTGACAGAACTGCCCGTGATGATGGAGTACCCGCTCGACTCCCGGATCCGGGGCGTGGCCCAGCCGGTGCTCGTCCTCCGTGGCGGAAGGGATCCGATCGCCCGCAGGCCGTGGTGCGAACTCCTCGCCGCGCAGGCGCCGGACGGTGCGTTTGCCGAGTTGCCCGGGCGCGGGCACGTCGTTCAGGACACCGCAACCGAAGATGTTGCCCGGACCATCCGGCGCTGGGCCGGCGCCGCGGCCGAGGGCACAGCGGCAGCCGAAGGCTCCACGGCCTGACCCCCATTCTGACGGCGTGAACGCCAGGAAGGCAGGCGCCCGGATTTCCGAGCGCCTGCCTTCCCCGAGCAGCTGAACTACAGTCCGAGTTCTTCCAGGATGGGCAGCTTTTCCCGGACCCAGGCGCGGGCTTCCACGGCGCTCGGCGCGGACAGGGCCAGCTTGGCCAGCTCCTGGGCCTCCGCCAGAGTGACGGTCTTCAGCACGGCGGCCACCGCCGCGAGCGAGCGGGCCGTCATGGACAGGGTGGTCACGCCCAGGCCGGTCAGCACGACGGCGAGGGCCGGGTCCGCGGCGGCCTCGCCGCAGACGCCCACCGGCTTGTTGTGTCCTTCTGCCCGTGAACCCTCAACGGTCAGTCCCACGAGGCGCAGTACGGCAGGCTGCCACGGCGTGTTCAGCCCGGCGAGCGGGCCCAGCTGGCGGTCGGCGGCCATGGCGTACTGGGTGAGGTCGTTGGTTCCCAGGCTGGCAAAGGCCACTTCGCGCAGGATGGTGTCGGCGGTGAGGGCGGCGGACGGAACCTCCACCATCACGCCCGGCGTCTTAATGCCGGCTTCAGCGCACATCGTGGCGAAACGGGCGGCTTCCTCCGCCGTCGAAATCATCGGAGCCATGACCCAGACGTCAGCCTCCGACTCCTTTTCGGCCTGCGCGATTGCCTCCAGCTGCCGATCCAGGACCCCCGGAGTGGTGAAATCGGTGCGGTAGCCGCGCACGCCGAGGGCCGGGTTGGGTTCGGTGGAGTCGGTGAGGAAGGGGAGTGGCTTGTCTGCGCCGGCGTCCAGGGTGCGGAGCACCACCTTCTTGCCCGGGAAGGCATCGAACACGCCCTTGTATGCCGCGGCCTGTTCCTCAACGGTGGGCTCGGTGTCACGTTCGAGGAAGCAGAACTCGGTGCGGAACAGGCCAACGCCCTGGGCGCCGAGCTTGGCCGCGGCCTGGGCGTCCTTGGCCCCGCCCACGTTGGCGAGGAGGGGCACGAGGTGGCCGTCCGCCGTCGAACCCGTACCGCTGAACTCGGCAAGGAGGGAGGCCGTGGCGGCCCAGGCCTCGGCCGCTGCGCGCAGCGAATCATCCGGGCTGGCCGTGATGGAACCGGCGGCGCCGTCAACGTAAACCTCGGTGCCGTCCGGAAGCTCGTCCACGCCGACGGCGGCCACAACCGCCGGCAGGCCGAGTGAGCGGGCGATGATCGCGGTGTGGGACTGCGGACCGCCGCCGGCGGTGACCAGCGCGAGGACCTTGTTGGGATCGAGGGTGGCGGTGTCGGCAGGGGCCAGGTCCTCGGCCACCAGGATGAACGGTTCGTTCGACGACGGGATGCCCGGTGCGGATACGCCACGGAGTTCGGCCACGATGCGGGCGCGGACATCCAGGACGTCGGTGGCGCGCTCGGCCATGTAGCCGCCGAGGTTGTGCAGCATTTCGGAAACCGAGGAGCCCGATTCCCAGATGGCCCGCTGCGGCGAGGTGCCGCGGGCGATCAGCTTAGCTGCGCCCTTGATCAGCATGGTGTCCTTGGCCATCAGGGCCGTGGCTTCCAGGACCGCCTTGCCATCACCGGTGGCGTGGTCCGCGCGGGCCTTCAGCTCATCATGGACGGCACCCGCTGCGGCCTTCAGTGCTGCCGTCGCCTCCTCGGGGGTAGTCCCGGCAGCCAGCTGTTCGCCGGCCGGAGGTTCGCTGATGGGCTTGGGCATCTGGCGGATCGTGCCGATGATGCGTCCGGGGCTGACGCCTACTCCTGGGAAGTTCTGCACTGAAGGTCCTCGTTCTCTGCCGGTAGCCAGGCCCGCCGGTATCTGCCCGGGCGGAAGCCCGGAAACTCGGAACGGCTACGTCCGATGCTGCGTTGCGGTGCCTGAAAAAAATTGTATGTGATTCAGTTCATATAGCGTTGCTATAGGTGCTAGGGTAGCGGTTATGAGTTTCGATGGCCAGCTTCCGCCCAAAATGAGGCTGTTGCGTGCGGCAGCCGAATTGCTGGCCAACTCCGCGGGGGCCGCTGTCTCCACCCGCCAGATCACGCAGCTGGCGGGTGTCACGGCGCCCACCCTCTATCACCACTTCGGTGACAAGGAGGGCCTCTTTGACGCAGTTGTCGCCGCGGGTTTCGAAGAGTACGTGGCGGGCGAGAGGGATTTCGCCCCGTCCGGACAGCCGCTGGTGGATATCCGGCGGATGTGGGACAACCACGTGCAGTTCGGGCTCAAGCAGCCCGAACTTTATCTGGTCATGTTCGGTAACATCCGCCCCGAGAGCCGCCCCGCCATCGTTGCCGATGCGGAGGGACTCCTGGAGGAGATGCTGAACAAGGCTGCTGCGGCCGGCCAGCTGAACGTCCAGCCACGGGAGGCGGCCAGGAGCATCCTGGCAGCCAACGTGGGCGTGACACTCATGCTGATCGCAGAACCGGCCGCCGAGCGGAACCTGGAGCTGTCCACCATGACCCGGGACGCCATGATCTTTGCGGTGTCCAGGGACCAGGGGCGGGATGCGGGACCGGAGGACTCCGGAAAGTCATCAGTGGTGGTGGCTGCCATAGCGCTGAACGCGGCGCTGCAGGCATCCCACTCGGACCAGCTCACCAGCTCGGAACTCAAGCTTTTTCTCGAATGGCTCCACCGGATCTCCACCAGTTCCACCAGCTAGACGAAACTATCGGACCATCCTGCGGTGCCGCAGGGACCACGTTAGGAAATCACATGGCAACAGAGACAGTTGCAAAACCCAAAACCAGTGCGCGGGTGCACGTCCAGAGGTTCGGGACGTTCCTTTCCGGCATGATCATGCCCAACATCGGTGCGTTCATCGCCTGGGGCATCATCACGGCACTGTTCATCGAAAAGGGATGGATCCCGGTACCGCAGCTCGGCGGATTCGGCACGAACGCCGAGGGAGTTCCGAACACGGGCCTTGTGGGTCCCATGATCACCTACCTGCTGCCTCTCCTGATCGCCTACACCGGCGGCAAGATGGTCTATGACGTCCGTGGCGGCGTCGTTGGTGCCATCGGCACCATGGGCGTGATCGTCGGTGCCGGCATCCCGATGTTCATCGGCGCCATGATTATGGGCCCCCTCGGCGGCTGGACCATGAAGAAGATCGACGCCATTTGGGACGGCAAGATCCGTCCCGGCTTCGAGATGCTGGTGAACAACTTCTCCGCCGGCATCTGGGGCGCCCTGCTCGCCATGCTCGGCTTCTACGGCATCTCCCCGCTGGTCCAGGCGTTCAGCACCGCCGCCGGCAACGTGGTCCAGTTCCTCGTGAACAACGGCCTGCTGCCCCTGACCAGCATCTTCATCGAACCGGCCAAGGTTCTCTTCCTCAACAACGCCATCAACCACGGAGTACTGACCCCGCTGGGCATCCAGCAGTCGCTGGACCAGGGCAAGTCCATCCTGTTCCTGCTGGAGGCGAACCCCGGCCCCGGCCTGGGCATCCTGCTCGCCTACATGTTCTTCGGCCGTGGCGCCGCCAAGGCCTCTGCTCCCGGCGCGGCCCTCATCCACTTCTTCGGCGGCATCCACGAGATCTACTTCCCGTACGTCCTCATGCGCCCGCTGCTGATCCTGGCGGCGATTGCCGGCGGCATGACCGGCATCGCCACGCTGGCGGTCACCAACTCCGGCCTCGTGGCCCCGGCGGCCCCGGGCTCCATCATCGCCGTCATCGCCCAGACGTCCCGCGACAGCTACCTCGGCGTGATCCTCTCCGTGCTCCTCGCCGCCACGGTTTCCTTCCTCGTGGCCTCGCTGATCCTGCGCACAACCCGTCACAGCGACGAGGCTGATCTCGGAGACGCCACCGCGAAGATGGAAGCCATGAAGGGCAAGAAGAGCTCGGTTTCCTCCGTGCTCACCGGCGCGGGGGCCGGTGGCGGCGTGGGCGTTCTGACCGGTCCGATCAGCAACATCGTGTTCGCGTGCGACGCCGGAATGGGCTCCAGCGCCATGGGCGCCTCCGTTCTGCGCAACAAGATCAAGGCGGCCGGGTTCCCGGACGTCAAGGTCACCAATGCGTCCATCGCCAACCTCAGCGACACCTACGACGTGGTGGTCACGCACCAGGACCTCACGGAACGGGCCAAGCCGGCCACGGCCAGCGCAGTCCATGTTTCCGTGGACAACTTCATGAACAGCCCGCGCTATGACGAGATCGTGGAAATGGTCCAGCGCAGCAATGCGGAAGGGGCGGAGGCTCCGGGCGAAGCCGGTACCAGTGCCGGAGCGAGCGCAACGGCTGCGGCCGGTGCAACTGCCGGAACCGGCGCCGTAACTGACGCTTCCCCCGAAACTGTCGCGGCGCCGTCGGACATCCTGGTACCGGAGAGCGTGGTCCTGACCGGCTCAGCCTCCACCCGGGATGCCGCGATCGACGAGGCGGGCCAGCTGCTCCTGGCGCGCGGCGCCGTGGATGAGGACTACATCCGCGCGATGCACGAGCGCGAGGAGTCAGTCTCCACGTACATGGGTAGCTTCCTGGCCATTCCGCACGGCACCAACGCCGCCAAGGACCACATCCGGAAGTCGGCTGTCTCGGTGATCCGCTATCCCGAGGGCATCGACTGGAACGGCAAGCAGGTCAAGTTCGTGGTGGGCGTGGCCGGTGTCAACAACGAGCACCTGCACATCCTGTCCTCGATCGCCAAGGTCTTCACGAACAAGGCCCAGGTGGCGCAGCTTGAGGCGGCGACATCCGTGGACGAAGTCCTGGAACTGTTTGGAAAGGTCAACGCATAGTGAAGGCTGTACATTTTGGGGCCGGCAACATCGGCCGGGGGTTTGTTGGCCTGCTGCTGCACGAAGCCGGGTATGAGGTGGTGTTCGCTGACGTTGCGGATGCCCTGATCTCCCAGCTCGCTGGGGCCGACAGCTACAGCGTGCACGAGGTGGGGGAGAACCCCGCCGTGCGCACGGTGGACAACTTCCGGGCGGTGAACTCCGGCACCCAGGAGGCGCAGCTCATCGAGGAAATCGCGACAGCGGACATCGTCACCACGGCTGTGGGGCCGCACATCCTGAAGTTCGTGGCCCCCGCGATCGCCAAGGGAATCGCCGCCCGGGCCGCTGGGCTGCCGCCGCTGCAGGTGATGGCGTGTGAGAACGCCATCAACGCCACGGACCTTTTGCGCGAGTCGATCGTCTCGTCCTGGGACGAGGCCGCCGGATCCCTGGCGGACTCGGCGGTGTTCGCCAACACGGCCGTGGACCGGATCGTGCCCAACCAGGAACCCGGGCAGGGCCTGGACGTCACGGTGGAGACGTTCTACGAATGGGTCATCGACCGCACGCCGTTCGGGGGTGCCGCCCCTGTGATTCCGGGTGCCACCTTCGTGGACGAGCTCGGGCCCTACATCGAGCGCAAGCTGTTCACGGTGAACACGGGCCACGCCTCCGCGGCCTACTTCGGGTTTGAAGCCGGGCTGGAAAAGATTTCCGACGCCATGGCGGACGAGGACGTTGCTGCGGACGTGCGCGCCGTGCTGGACGAAACCAAGCAGCTGCTCGTGTCCAAGCACGGCTTCAGCTACGACGAGCAGGAAGCCTACGTCCAGAAGATCCTGGGCCGCTTTACCAACCCGCACCTGCCGGACACCGTGAACCGCGTGGGGCGCGCGCCGCTGCGGAAGCTCAGCCGGCACGAGCGGTTCATCGGTCCGGCGGCGGAACTGGCCGAACGCGGGATCGTCCCGGAGGCCCTGCTCGGGGCCATCGCTGCTGCCCTGCGCTTCAACGACCCCGCCGACACCGAGGCCGTTGAGCTCGGGCAGATCCTGGCCTCGTCCGAACCGGCCGCGGCCACGGAGCGCATCACCGGACTGGCGCAGGACCACCCGCTCTTCGCGGCGGTCTGCGGCCTCGTCGAGGAGCGCAAGGCAGAGGACGTCGCCGCCCCGGCCTAGCCTGGCCCGCAGGCTCTGTCTCTGAGCTGAATAACGCGACAACACGACGCCGGAACTCAAAGCGGGTTCCGGCGTCGTGCGTTTAATCCGTGCGTCTAATCGTGCCCAAAGGACGCTCTATCAGATCCTGCCGCTTTTCCCCGACGCGTCCTCAGGTCCTGCCGCTTTTGACCCGACGCGTCCTCAGGTCCTGCCGCTTCTCTCCCGACGCGTCCTCAGGTCCTGCCGCTTCTTTCCCGACGCGTCCTCAGGTCCTGCCGCTTCTCTCCCGACGCGTCCTCACTTGAGACCGGGCCTGGCCGGAGCTCCTGACCCCAAGTGAGGAAGCGTTCGTCGGAAACCTGCAGGACGTGAGGAAGGGTGCGGTGAAAGCCTGCAGGAAGTGATCGAGCGTTTGGCTTGGGGTTAGCTGGCCTGGGGGCTCACTGCAGCGGCGGCCTGGACGGCCTCGCGCAGCGGCGTGGTCGGGCGGCCGAGTAGGGCGCTGAGATCCCCGCTGGTGACCAGGAGATCACCGCGGGCGATGCCGAGATCGCTGTCAGCCAGGATGGCCGCATATGGCTCCGGCAGTCCGGCACCCACCAGGACCTCGGTGTACTGCTCTGCAGGCAGGTCCCTGTACGCCACAGGCTTTCCGGATGCCGCACTGACTTCCCCCGCCAGCTCACTGAGGGTGAAGGCATTGTCGCCGCCCAGCTCGTAAACCTTGCCGCCCTGGTCATCCCGCAGCAGCACAGCCGCAGCCGCTGCCGCGTAGTCGGCCCGGGACGCGGCGCTTACGCGGCCGTCGCCAGCGCTGCCGAACACGGCGCCGTGCTGGACCTGAACCGGGAACTGGCCCGTGTAGTTTTCCAGGTACCAGCCGTTGCGGAGCAGGACGAACGGCACGCCCGAGTCCCGGAGAATGTCTTCAGTAGCGATGTGTTCGGCGGCCAGCTGCATGGCGGTGGTGTCCGCATTGGCAATGCTCGTGTAGCCAATCAGGCCGACGCCGGCCTCCTTGGCCGCATGGATCGCGTTCCGGTGCTGCTCGACGCGCTGGCCCACCTCGCTGCCTGAAACCAGCAGGACCTTGTCCGCGCCGGCAAACGCCTGCCGAAGGGACTCCGGCTGGCTGTAGTCGATGGTGCGGACCTGGACGCCGCGCTCGCCGAGGTCGGCGATCCTGTCCACGGTCCGGCCTGCGGCAACGATCTGCTCCGCGGGCAGGCCGCTTTCAAGCAGCGCTTCGACGACGAGGCGGCCGAGCTGGCCGGTGGCTCCGGTGATGACGATGGTCATGATGGTCCTTTCTGAGGTGACTGTCAGTGGTGCCAACCCGGTTCATTCGCGAATGCTTCCCAAAAGAGAGTACGCACTTTCAGGTAAGGTACTGGCATGACGGTAAGTACCCCAGCCAAGGCCGCTGCACTTCCCTTCGCGGACGGGATCTTTCCGGCGGGATGCCCCAGCCGGACCGTGCTTGACCACGTCACCAGCAAGTGGGGCGTGCTGCTCCTGGTTGCACTGTCCGAGGGTCCCCAGCGCTGGAGCGAACTCCGCCGCCGGGCCGAGGGCATCAGTGAGAAAATGCTCGCCCAGACACTGAAGACCCTCGAAGCCGACGGGTTCGTCCGCCGCGACGCCCAGCCCGTCATTCCTCCCCGCGTGGACTACAGCCTGACCGGCCGCGGGGAGGAACTGAGTGCCCTGATGCTGCCCCTCGTCGCCTGGGTTGCCGAGCACGCCGAAGCGATCGTGAACCGTCCCCAGTCCTAGCCAGCCGTCTTAAGCAGAGGACGCCCACGTTCCAAAGACAAAGCAGGGAACGTGGGCGTCTTCCGTTTCATGCCAGAGGAGCCAAGAGCCGGTTAGACCTTGACGGACCCCTTCGGAACAAACAGGGTCTCAGCCTGTTCCAGCGACATGCCGTTCGTCTCCGGCACCTTGTACATGACGAAGAAGAATGAAGCTGCCGCGAAGAGTGCGTACATGGCGTACGTCAGCGGCAGCGAGCCTGCGGCCATCACGGGGAAGCTCAGCGTGATGGCGAAGTTGGCGATCCACTGGGCGGCGGCGGCCAGGCCCAGGGCGCGGGCGCGGATCCGGGCGGGGAAGATCTCGCCCAGCAGCACCCAGACCAGCGGTCCCCAGGATGCGCCGAAGCTGATCACGAACACGTTCGCGGCCACCAGGGCAACGGGACCCCAGGCGCCGGGGAGCGTGATGTCGGAACCTGTGCCCGTGGCCGAGGCGAAGGCCAGGGCCATGGCGCCGAGGGATACGGCCATGCCGATGGAGCCGGCCAGCAGGATGGGGCGGCGTCCGATCCTGTCCACGAGGGCGATGGCCACGAGCGTGACCAGGATGTTGGTGATGGACGTGGCCACCGAGATGGTCAGCGAGTCCTTCTCCTGGAAGCCGACGGCCTTCCAGAGCGTGGTGGAGTAGTAGAAGATCACGTTGATGCCCACGAACTGCTGCAGGACGGACAGGGTGATGCCGATCCAGACCACTGCCTGCAGGCCGAACGCCTTGCCGCGCAGCGAGCCCTTCCTGCCCGCGAGCTGGTCCTCCTCGATCGCCTCCCGGATTTCCCGCAGGTGGCGGTCGGTGTCTTCGTCCGGGGCGATGGAGTCGAAGACCTTCCGGGCCAGGTCCTCCTTGCCCTGGACCACGAGGAAGCGCGGGGACTCGGGGAGCGTGTACGCGACCACGCCGTAGACCACGGCCGGAACAGCGGCGGCCAGGAACATCCAGCGCCAGGCTTCGATGCCCAGCCAGAATGCCTGGTGCGCACCTCCGGCGGACGTGGCGAACAGGGCGTCGGACAGCAGGGCGGCGAAGATACCCGTGGTGATGGCCAGCTGCTGCAGTGACGCTAGCCGGCCGCGGACGTGCCGGGGCGAAATTTCGGAGATGTACGCCGGTGCGATTACCGAGGCCAGGCCGATGCCCAGCCCGCCCACCAGGCGCCAGAAGATGAGGTCCCAGACGCTGAAGCAGAAGCCGGTGCCGATGGCGCTGATGAGGAACAGCAGAGCCCCCAGCTTCATGGCAGGGATGCGGCCGTAGCGGTCCGCCACCTTGCCGGCCATGTACGCGCCGGCCGCGCAGCCCAACAGTGCCACGGCCACGGCGAAACCGGTGACGGCCTCGCCGAGGGCGAATTCGTCCTTCATAGCGTCCACGGCGCCGTTGACCACCGAGGAGTCAAAGCCGAACAGGAAGCCGCCCACGGCGCCGGCAAGCGCCAGCCAAATCACCCGCTTGGGGATCTTGGCGGTTGTCTGCTTGTCGGTGGACATGGTTCTCCCTTGGTTCGGGGGTGGGTGGCTGCGGTGCAAACGTCGTCGGCTGCGGAAACCGGCCCTGTCGGCCGGCGCACACGCGCCTAACAGTGTGCCACGTCACCGGGCGCTGATCCACTCCGGGACGGATGACGACGACGGCGGCAGGTCCCGCCGTCGTCGTCCGTTTGGTGCCGCATCCGGCAGATTTCCGCGGAAAAATGAAACGGCAGGCACCCCGGAGGGTGCCTGCCGTAACGCAGCTGCGGATTTGGCGTAAGCGGTGCCTAGTGGGCGGCCGCGGGTTCCTTCATCACTGCCTTCGGATCCGTGAGCTTCTTCTTCGGCAGCGCGAAGCTGATGAGGAAGGCGATGCCGGTGAGGACGGCCGCGGTGAGCATGACGGTGTCGATCGACTGGGCAAAGCCCTCGGTGATCGGCCGGGTGAGCACGGGGTTTGCCGAGTGCAGCCAGCTGGTGTCGTTGAGGGAATCGTTGCTGGCGCCGTTCTTGAAGAAGTCGTAGAGCTTGGCGTTCGCGGGGTCGGCGGCGACGGCGGGGTCCTTCAGGACCTTGAGGTAATCGGCGTTCTGCGCGGCGTCCTTCATGCCGCTGGCGATCTTGTCCGCGGCCAGGCTGAAGAGCATGGAGATGAACACGGCCGTGCCGACGGCACCGCCCATGGAGCGGAAGAACGCGGCGGTGGAGGTGCCAACGCCCATGTCCTTCGAGGGCACCGAAACCTGCATCGCGAGGGTGAGCGGCTGCATGCAGAAGCCCAGGCCCAGGCCGAAGAAGACGGCGATCAGGCCGGGGACCCAGAGTTCGGTGTCAGCGCCAAGGGACAGTCCCATGACGATGGCGGCGGTGGTCAGGATGGCGGTGCCCAGGATGGGGAAGATCCGGAAGGTGCCCGAGGCCGAGATGGTACGCCCGGCGGTGATAGAGCCGGTCAGGATGCCGATGGTGAAGGTGATCATCATTAGGCCGGCTTCGGTGGGCGTGAGGCCCTTGACCAGCTGCAGGTACATGGGCAGCATCGCGATGGCGCCGAACATGCCGATGCCGATGATGAAGTTCAGCAGCGAGGACAGTCCGAAGGTGACGTTCCGGAAGAGACGCAGCGGGATGAGCGCATAGTCGCCGGCGCGCCGCTCGGCCAGCAGGAAGGCAACGATGCCCAAGACGCCCAGGCCGTAGCAGATGAAGGAGTTGGCCGAGGTCCAGCCCCAGCTGCGGCCCTGTTCGGCGACGAGGAGCAGCGGGACGATGGCCAGCGTGATGGCTGCGGCGCCCCAGTAGTCGATCTTCTGCTTGACGTGCTTCGCGGGCAGGTGCAGGTAGAGGAACACCACGGCCAGGGCGGCCAGCCCGATGGGCAGGTTGATGAAGAAGACCCAGCGCCAGCCGTCGAAGCCCAGGATGCTCTCGGATCCGGCGAAGGCGCCGCCCACCACGGGGCCGAGGACCGAGGAGATGCCGAACACGGACATGAAGTAGCCCTGGAACTTGGCCCGGTCCTTGAGCGGGACGATGTCGCCGATGATGGTCAGCGCCAGGGCCAGCAGGCCGCCGGCGCCCATGCCCTGGATGCCGCGGGCGATGGCCAGTTCGGTCATCGAGTGCACCGAGCCTGCATACAGCGAGCCGGCCAGGAAAATGATGATCGCCGCGAGGTAGAGCGGGCGGCGGCCGAAGATGTCGCTGAGCTTGCCGTACAGCGGTGTGGTGACCGTGGAGGTGATCAGGTATGCCGTGGTGGCCCACGCCTGGAGGGAGAGCCCGTCGAGGTCGTTGGCAATGGTGTAGATGGAGGTGGACACGATGGTCTGGTCCAGCGAGGACAGAAACATGCCGAGCATCAGCCCCACCATGACGGTGATGGTCTGCCGCTGCGTCAGGGCCTCTCCGGGCGCGGGTCCGGCGGTGGTTTTGGACATGGCTGCTCCAGGGTCAAGAGAAGGGGGGATCGCATTTGATAGTTGCTTTCAGTAACTATGTTACTTCCTGCTTTGTTCCCCGGAGCAACCGAAATTTCCCGTGGGCTCTTCTTCGGCGGTTGGCTCCGCCGGTCAGCGCCCGCCGAGAGGTGAGATCTCGACGCTTGGGGTGCTCCTAAGCGTCGAGATCTCACCTATCACCGTGTATTCCTCAGCGCTCAATGAGGATTCCGTCCGGATCGCACCAGATGGTGGCGCCGGTTCGGATGGTCACGCCGTCGATCACCAGGTCCACGTCCGTCTCTCCCGCTCCTGCCTTGGCACTCTTGCGCGGATTGCTTCCCAGGGCTTTGACTCCGAGTGGCAGTTCCGCGATGGCCTCACGGTCCCGGATGGCGCCGTTGATTACGACGCCGGCCCAGCCGTTCGCCACGGCGCTCGCCGCGATCAGGTCCCCCATGAGCGCGGTCCGCAGGGAACCGGCGCCGTCGACGACGAGCACGGCGCCGTTCCCGGGTGTGGCGAGGACGGACTTGACGAGGGCGTTGTCCTCGAAGCAGCGCACGGTCCGGACGGGGCCACTGAAATGCGAGTGGCTGCCCAGGGACTGGAACTGCAGGGAGATGGAGTCCAGCTCGTCGCCGCGCTCATCGTAGAGATCGGCGGTGTTGACGGCGGCATTGGCAGGCGAAGCGGTCATTGGTTCTCCTCAGGGTCGTGGTGCGGCTATCAAAGCCTAACTATCCGCAGGGCCTCCACGTCTTACCGCCGGGTGCGTAGCAGCGCGGCCCGGTGTAGCCGGGGTAAGGGTCTGTGACTGGTGCCGGAGCTGCCGGAGGTTCGTATACGGGCGGAACATAGACAGGGGGAGCCGGCGGCACATAGACAGGAGGAAGGTTCCTGATGCGTTCAGCCTCTGCCTCAGCGGCCGCCTTGGCTCGGGCTGCGGCGGCCGCCTCAGCTGCAGCCTTCGCAGCTGCTGCCTTTGCTGCGGCTTCAGCCTTCACCCGGGCGGCTTTCGCAGCTGCTGCAGCATCGGCGAGGCTATTCTTCTTGCCCTTGATTGCTACCTGCCGTGCCGTCGCAGCTGAGGCTGAAGTCTCCAGCCGTGAAACGAGCTGTGCCAGCTTGGCTGGCTGGTAGGCAGCCCAATGGACTTTGCCCTTAGCTTTCGACGCCGCCCTCAGCGCCGCGATGGTCGCCAGCGCGGTTACAAGCCCCGCATTTGATTTATCGAGCGCTGACGTCGATTCTGCGAGTGGAACGGCAGTGATCGACTCCACTGCTGCCACCGCCTGCTCAACCTGCTGCGCAGGCAGACACGCGAGGTCCGTGGAGTTGAGTCCAACAGCCCGGGTCCGGGCCTCTTCGAAGGCGTCCTCGACCGCCGCGTAAAACTTGCGATTGGGCTCTATAAGCATCGGAATGCCCATGCCTTGGCGGGCGACCTCTGCGTTGATAAGGGTTCCTGACGAATCAAAAACGCCGGCGAGTGTGCGTCCGTACTTGTCGGTCGGCTCTACATCGAGCTCCAGACGCACCACCGACCCGACTGGAAGGAGCTGTTCCAGCGCGGTGGTAGCTTCGGGGCCGAGGCACTCTACGGGAGCGTTCGGATCCTTGGTTTCCGGCGTATCGACGTTGAGCAGGCGAATGGTCTTCTCGCCGTCATTGGTCAAAGCTACGAAGGTGTCTCCGTCGATGACGCGGCTGACTGTGGCTTCGTCATTTGCAGGACTCTGGCTGGAGTCGGAAGCCTGTTGGGAGCTGTTGGTGGTACAAGCCGCGAGGGCCAAGGCGGCGGCGATTGCAACAGCGGCGGATTTGAGTAGGACGCGATGGCCGGGGATTTGTGGTGACAAAATGCATTCCCCCATGGAATGAGCAGTAGGTGTCTCTGCGGACGGAACCCCGGTGGCAGGAGGTGTGCAGGCACCGCATTCTATCGCCGCAAAGAACGCTGATATAAACGTCCTGCGGATAGTCTGATTCCATCATCACCATGTTCCAGGGGGAGACCGCCATGAGCCTGTCCGACATACCCGGTGCGGTACCCGACCCCGGCCTGGTGGGCACCCGGCAGTCCGCCGCGCTCGCCGAACCGACGGCACGGGTCAGGTCCCTCTGGGTCACGGGCGTGGTGCTGGTCAACCTCGGCATCAACGCGGCATTTTTCGGCCCGATCCAGGTGCTCCTCGCGCAGCAGGCGGAACATTTCGATCCGGGTCAGAAGGAAGCCATCCTCGCCCTCGTCACCGGTGCCGGCGCGGCGGTGTCGCTGGTGGCCAATCCGCTCTTCGGCGCGTTCAGCGACCGCACGGCGTCCCGGTTCGGCCGGCGCGTGCCATGGGTGCTGGCCGGCGCCGTCCTTGGTGCAGTCGGGCTCGTGGGGCTGGCCGGGGCGCCGAACGTGGCGGTGATGACGCTGCTTTGGTGCCTGGTGCAGGCCGGCTGCAACGGCGCCTATGCCGCAATCACCGCCGCAGTTCCCGACCGTGTCCCCGTCCCGCAGCGCGCGACGGTCGGCGGCCTGGCGGCGATGGGACAAACTGCCGGGATCCTGGTCGGAGCGGTGATTGGCGCGGTCGTCAGCGGAAACTTCGCCCTCGGCTACATCATCTGTGCGGCCGCCCTCGTGGCAGGCGTGGTGATGTACATGGTCAAGAGCGACGACGCCCCGCTCCCGGCAGCGGCTGGCCAACCACTGAACTGGCGCGGCTTCCTGCTGGGGTTCATCCGGCCTCTGCGGCACCCCGACTTTGCCTGGGCCTGGATCACCCGGCTGCTGGTCAACATCGGCAACCACATGGTCACCCTGTACCTGCTGTTCTTCCTGGCGGACGCCGTACACCTGAAGGAGACCACGGGACTTGAACCAGCTTTCGGTCTGCTGGTGCTGACCGGGCTGTACGCCGTATTCGTGATCATCACCAGCGTGGTCGGCGGCCGGCTCAGTGACAGGATGGGCAAGCGCAAGCCGCTGGTGATCGCATCATCAGTGATCATTGCGCTGGCATCGCTGATCCTGGCCTTCGCCCCCACCTGGGTGGGCGGCATCATCGGTGCGAGTGTGCTGGGGATCGGGTTCGGCGCCTACCTCGCCGTGGACTTCGCGCTCATCACCCAGGTGCTCCCCAACGCTGCCGACAAGGGCAAGGACCTTGGCATCATCAACATCGCCAACTCCCTGCCACAGGTCATCGCTCCGGCACTTGCATGGCCGTTCGTCACCCTGTGGGGCGGCTACGTGTCCCTTTACATAGCCGCCGCCGTCATCGGCCTGCTGGGGGCCGTCTTCGTGGTCAAGATCAAGGGCGTTGCCTAGCGTCGGGACACGCCCGGCTCCCAGGGAGCCCTGAAGCCTGTGCCGTATAGTGGAGCGCGAATCGTGGCAGGACAGGGAATGGGGCTCTCCCTGACTGCACCAGGAATCTCAACCCCCGGACTGATGATGCTTGACGCTATGCCTGATCTTCCGCCCATGGCCGCCCCGCCCTCCCTTCCCCGGCAGCAGCGCCGCTACAACCGGATTCTCGAGACGGCCGCCGGGTTCTCGCGGAAGGGCCTCCAGTCCGTGACCCTGTCTGAGGTTGCCGCCCAGGCCAACGTCCCCCTAGGCACCCTGTACCGCTACTTCCCCTCCGCCACCCACCTGATGCTGGCCCTGTACCGGCATCAGCTCGGCGAGCTCAAGACGGGAGCAGGGCCGGGCGCCGTCCGCATCCATGCGCTCTCCGGTGTAGCCATGGAAATCTTCCACATGCGCGTCATGCAGCCCGCCGTTGAACAGTGCCTGAGCCAAGGCGTGTACGTCAAGGACCGGGACACCACCGGCCTGCTGTGCGACATCGATTCCCTGGCCGAACGTGCCGTTGCCTCAGTGAGCGGCGACCCTACCGTCGCGCGGGTCCTGCTGCCGACCATCGCCGGTCTAGTCCAGTCGGTGCGCTGCCGCAGGCTATCCCTGTTTGAGGCGGAGGAAGACCTGAAGAAGGCCTGCACCCTGCTGGTGCCGGCGCCGCGGCTGGCGCGGAATACCGCGTAACCGGTCTAGACCGGCGAGTCATAAAAGGGGCGATAAGCGGTGAAATGGGCCACAAGTCAGCTATAAATGCTTTCCGTTCGGCCCAGCAGGTCCGATATGGCTAAGGGTGGGCCTTTGTCCTGTCTAACATGGCAGTAGCGGAGTGGCCAGCACCCACCAGCTCCACTGGCTTTCTGACGGGACCCGCCACCTTTGGGCCGTCAGCGAAAGCGTGTATCTGACCATCTTGAGCCTCGATTGCTTGAGCCATACTGTGCCGTGCGCCCACGGCTAGCTACAGGAGACAACGACGTGTCCACTGAAACTATTGCTACCAATGACACCAGCGCAGCCGCCGAGCTGACTGACCAGGAGATTTTCGCTGCCCACGAGGGCGGCAAGCTTTCCATTGCCAGCACCGTTCCCCTCAGCAACAAGCGGGACCTTTCCATCGCCTACACGCCGGGCGTCGCCCAGGTCAGCCGCGCCATCCACGCTGACCCAGAACTCGCCAAGAGCCACACCTGGGCCCAGCGCCTCGTGGCCGTCGTCAGCGACGGCACGGCTGTCCTCGGCCTGGGAAACATCGGCCCCAGCGCCTCGCTGCCTGTCATGGAAGGCAAGTCGGCCCTGTTCAAGGCCTTCGGCGAGCTGGACTCCATCCCGCTGGTCCTCAACACCACCGACGTGGACGAGATCGTGGAAACCCTTGTCCGGCTGCGCCCCAGCTTCGGTGCCGTCAACCTCGAGGACATCGCCGCCCCGCGCTGCTTCGAGCTGGAAGAAAAGCTCATCGAAGCCCTGGACTGCCCCGTCATGCACGATGACCAGCACGGCACCGCCGTCGTGGTCCTCGCCGCGCTGACCGGCGCCGCCAAGGTGACCGGCCGCGGGCTCGAGGAACTCCGCGTGGTGATCTCCGGTGCAGGCGCTGCTGGCATCGCCATCGCCGAAATCCTGCTCACCGCGGGCATCGAGGATGTGGTGCTGCTGGACTCCCGCGGCGTGATCAACTCCGGGCGTGCCGACATCGCCGCCGATCCCGCCAGCAAGAAGGCCCAGATGGCGCAGCGCAGCAACCCGCGCGGCATTTCAGGCGGCCCGGGGGAAGCGCTGCTGGGCGCTGACGTCTTCGTGGGCGTTTCCTCCTCCAAGCTGGACGAGGAGCACCTGAAGCTGATGAACCACAGCTCCATCGTGTTCGCACTGTCCAACCCGGACCCCGAGGTCCTGCCCGAGGTCGCTTCCAAGTACGCGGCAGTGGTGGCCACCGGCCGCAGCGACTTCCCGAACCAGATCAACAACGTCCTGGCGTTCCCTGGCATTTTCCGCGGCGCCCTGGACGCCGGCGCGCGCCGCATCACGCCTGCGATGAAGGTTGCCGCGGCCCGCGCTATCGCCGAACTGGCCGATGACAAGCTGTCGGCGTCCTACATTGTGCCCAGCCCGCTGGACCCGCGGGTTGCGCCGGCCGTCACGGCCGCTGTTGCCGCGGCGGTCGAAGCGGACGCAGTCTGACACCAAAGCTGACTGAAAGGGCTGACTGAAGCCCGACGGCGGTGCCTCCCGTGCTGGGGAGGCGCCGCCGTCGTCGTTCCCGGCAAAGTCCGCGCTCCGCGGACCAAGCGCCCGGCTGCTCCGCCCTAGACTGGGGGCATGAACGCCCAAACCCTCGTGACCGTCCTGTGCGGCCTGGCCATCCTGGTTGGCGTCGCCGGCACCGTCATCCCCGTCCTCCCCGGCAGTTTCCTGATCGGCCTGAGCCTGCTGGCGTGGGCTATCTGGGGCGGCGAGGGCGTGACCGGCTGGGTGGTTTTCGCCGTGGGCATGATGTTTGTGCTGGCAGGCATGGCGGCCAGCGCCGTCCTCGCCGGCCGCAAGCTGAAGGAACACCGGATTCCCAACCGGAGCGTCGCCGTCGGGGTTGTGCTGGGCATTGCCGGCATGTTCGTCATTCCCGTGGTGGGCCTGTTCGTGGGCTTTGCCGCCGGGCTGCTGCTCAGCGAAGTCCTGCGCACGCGCAACTTCCGGACTGCCCTGACCTCCAGCTGGGCCGCCCTGAAAGCCACGGGCCTGGGAATGCTCGCTGAGTTCGGCCTGGCCTGCCTCGCGGCCAGCACCTGGGTGGTGGGCGTCTGGGTGGGCGCCGCTTCGGCTTAGTTCCGTCCCGCTATTAGCATGGTGGAATGACCGCGGGGCAGCGTCCAGGACCGATCTACCGCGACACGCGCGACCTGACACCCTTCGGCGGCGGCAAGGTCCGCACGCCGGTGCGCGAAATAGCCGAGGGCATGGGTGGGCTGATCCACGGCGTCCTCGGGGGAGGGGACTCCCGGATCAGCGTGGACGGCAGTGTTCCGCGGCTCAAGCTGCTGCCCGGAAAAGCTGCCAGGACCGTATACGACGCCATCTTCTCGAACGCCGACCCGAACCGGCTCATTGCGGCTGGCCGCGCCTATCCCGGCTGGGCAGGACTCTGCTGCGTGATGGCTGGCCTGCTCGCCTACAAGCAGGGCGGTTACCTGCGGGCCGCGGAGCTCCTGCAGCGCGGGCTGTCCATCAGGAACGACGATGAGGCGAACCAGTTCGCCGCCAGTTACCTCACGCACGTGGTCACCCGGGTGGAAGTCGCCGAACGCGTCGTGGTGCCGGTGCTGTTCAGTGAGGAGTCGGTTTTCCTTGCGCTCTCCCATTCGCTCCGGGAAGCGGGACAGACCGAGGCGGCCCTTGAAACGCTGGTCAGGCTGCCGCCGTCCTTGCCCACCGCGCTGGCGAGGTGCGCCCTCGCCGCCGCCTTGGGCCGGGACCAGGAGGTGGTGGTCTGGACTGAGGGCCTGATGAATGCGGATGACCTGTCCGCGGCGCTGCTTCTGATCCGGGCCCGTTCGCTCCGTCGGCTAGGCGCCCACAGTCAGGCCCAGCAGGCACTCAAGGAAGTCCTGCGGCGGCAGAAGACCAGCCTGTCCCTGCGCAACGACGCCCTGACCGACCGCGCCCTGATACTGCTGGACAACGGCCGGAAGTCCCTCAACCCTCGGGACTGGCAGCGAAGCAAGCAGGCGGAGCTCGAAACCTTCGAGGTCATCCGCAAGGACATCGAAGCGCGCCGGGCGTGGGAACAGAAGTGGAAGCAGTTCGGCGGGGACTGAGGCTGGCTCCTGTGGGCGGCAGGCTCTTGTGGGCAGTCCAGGGCCGCGATACAACGGACCCATGACTGACGCAATCAGGCAGTGGATGGACAAGTATGTAGCGGCGTGGACAACGAACGACCCCGAAGACATCGCCGCCCTCTTCACCGAGGATGCCGTATATGCCACGCGGCCCTACGACCCGGACCCGTGGCGCGGGCGCGAACAGATCGTGGAGCGCTGGATCGGGTCGGCGGACCAGCCTGAGGACTGGACGTTCGAATGGTCGCTGCTGGGGTCCGACGGGGACCTCGCGTTCGTGCAGGGCCGCACCACGTACCTTGATGACCGCCCGAACTACGAGAACCTGTGGGTGATCCGGCTCGATCCCGAGGGGCGGGCCTCGGGCTTCACCGAGTGGTTCATGGAGCAAAAGGTCTGAGTCTGCCGCCGGGCCGGCTTCCGGGCGGACCGGCTCCTACGCCAACCGGCCCAGGGCTGGCAGCAGCTGCTCCGAGAGCAGCGCGGCGCCCAGGAGCACCATGATGATGCCGCTGGACAGCGTCACTCGGCGGGCCGCATTAGGCCGGGACTGCAGGAGTTTCCGCGACAGCAGGGCCACGCAGGTGTACACGAGGGCCGCGAGCAGCACGAACGTCAGGCCCAGCAGTCCGGACTGTACCGGCACGGGCAGCGGCGCGTCGGCGCTGACGAACTGCGGCACGAGGGCCAGGAAGAACAGCAGGCCCTTGGGATTGATGCCGCTGGTCCCCATGCCCTGGAGAAAGGACCGGAGCTGGTTCTGCCCCGGATTCCCGACGGCGGCCGCGGCCGTGAAGCTCGCACCTCGCCATGACCTGATGGTGACGGTCCCCAGCCACAGCAGGTAGACGGCACCGGCCACCGTGATCCAGCCCAGCAGGCCCGGCATGCTTGCCAGGACTGCGGCGAGCCCGGCGACCATGAGAACGGTGTGCAGCACGTAACCGCTGCACAACCCCGCCACGGCGGGCACGAAACTGCGGCGGCCCAGGCCCGCAGTGATGGAGTAGGCCCAGTCCACCCCGGGGGTGCAGGCGAGGGCGGCCGCCACCACAATAAAGGCGAGGAATAGCTGGGGATTCATGGGCGGGCTCCTGCGTGTTGGGCTGTAAGAAAAGCCTAGGCAAAACGCAGCCAGAAGTGCTCTCCGATTTCGCCCGGATCGCGGCCTTGCGAGTAAGATTCTTGCGTGATTGACCATATCGACAGAAGTATTTTGCGCCACCTCAAAGAGGACGGCAGAATAACTGCCACGGCGCTGGCCGCCAAGGTGGGACTCACCGTTGCCCCCTGCCACCGCAGGCTCCGCGATCTCGAGCAGTCCGGCGTGATCCGCGGCTATAAAGCGGACATTGACCCGGCCGCCGTCGGGCTTGGATTTGAGGCGATTGTGTTCGTGACGCTCCGGCAGGTGGACCGCCCCACCATGGAGATCTTCGAGAGCCGGGTCGCGGAGAACCCGAACATCGTGGAGGCGCAGCGGCTGTTCGGTTCCCCGGACTACCTGCTCAAGGTGATCGCGGCGGACCTGCCCTCCTACCAGCGCTTCTACGACAGTGAGCTGACGGCACTTCCGGGCGTCGAACGGCTGACCTCGACGCTGGTGATGAAGAACCTGAAGTCCAACGCGGGCCCGCCGGTGTGACTTTCCTTCCAACGCCGGGCATTCCACAAGCGCGAACGAGCACTTGGGGCCCCCGATCCGTGTGGATCAGGGGCCCAAGTGTCCGCTCGCGCTTAACTGTCTCCGGTGCTCAGCGGGGGTTCAGCACGACGTTCTGGAACGTGCCCCAGCTCGACAGGCTATACAGCCACAGGGTTCCGTCTGCTGACGGAGCCAGCAGGCTGGTGGAGTTGGTGCCCGTGAGCCGGCCGGCCGCTACGAGCGGCTTGTATGCGGCCCAGCCGCCGGAAAGCTGCCGGCGCGGCAGGGCGCCACCGGTTCCGTTGCCCGGGTAGAGCCACAGGTCCCCGGCTGCGGTGCGGGCCAGGATGTCCTGCTTGCCGTCCGCGGTGATGTCGCCCGCAGGGATGAGCTGGCTGAACACGTTCCAGTTGGAACCCAGCGCCCGCCGCGCGAGCAGGCCGCCCCTGCCGTTGCCCGGGTACACCCACAGCCTGCTGTCAGGTGTCTGGGCCATGAGGTCGCTCTTACCGTCCCCGGTGAAGTCTCCCGGGGACAGGATCCGCGTAAAGCCCTGCCAACCGGCACCGATGAGCTTGCGGGCCAGGAGAGTGCCCTTCCCGTCAGAGGGATAGATCCACAGCCTTCCGTCCGCAGCCCGGGCCACGATGTCCGGACCCCCGCTGCCGTCGATGTTTCCGGCGGAAAAGATCTGGCTATAGGTCTGCCAGCCGGAATTGAGCAACCGGGCGGCCGTGAACCCGCCCGAGCCGTTGCCCGGGTGCAGGAACAGCTGGCCCTGCGGAGTGAGCGCCAGGACGTCGGTGCGTCCGTCGCCCGTCATGTCGCCGGCACCCCACACTTGGCTGTACTTGTTCCATCCGGTCCCGAGTGATACCCGCGGCGCCAGGCGGCTCCCACCGGTACCCGGGTAGAGCGCGAGGGTGCCGGCGGACGTGCCCACGAGAACGTCGGTTTGTCCGTCCCCGCTGAAGTCATGCCCGCCGATGATCGTCTCGAACGCGCCCCAGCCTGCTCCCAGCCGAACCGGCTCGCGGAACGCTCCGGCGCCGTTTCCGGCGTAGAAGGAGAGCGAGCCGTCGCTGCTGCGGGCCAGTAGTCCGCCAACGCGCCCGCCGAATCCGCTTGCCGGGGAAACTGCGGTGAAGCCGTTCCACCCGGTTCCGGCCTGGGTGGGGGCCAGGAAGCCGCTCTTGCCGTCGCCGGGGTAGAGCCACAGCGTGCCGTCGGGCTTGATGCCGGCTAGGTCGCGCTTGCCATCACCCGTCAGGTCACCCGGGGTGACGATGCGCTGGAAGATCTGCCAACCCCCGCCGATTCGGATCCTGGGCAGGAAGCCGGCCTGGCCGTTTCCTGGGTAGAGCCAGAGCTCTCCTTCGGAAGTACGTCCAAGAAGGTCGGCTTGTCCGTCTCCGGTGAAGTCGGCATCCCCCACGACCGTGTTGAAGATGTTCCAGCCGCCTGCGATGCGCTTCGGCGCGCCGAGCTTGTTTCCGGGCTGGCCGGCGTTCAGCATGAGGGAGCCGTCGGTCTCCCGCGACAGCATGTCCGGGCGTCCGTCTCCGTCGAAGTCGCCTGCCGAAAACCGGATTCGGGCTTTGCGTCCGGGGTCGGCGTCGATGGTAACGGTGGCGGAGGTGGCGGTGACGGAATTGATGGTGACCCGGGTTCCCGCGTTCGTGGTGAACGTGCTGCCGGCCTGCCACGTGTGATTGGTGGCGTAGTAGCCGCTGAATGGAACGGTGGACGGCATCAGTGCCAGCGAGGACGAGGGGGTGGCGCCGCCGCGCTGGACCACCTTGACGCCCCGGTTGCCCGCATACCCGCTGGCCAGGTAGGTGTCGTAGCCGACCGGCTGGCGGAGCTCCAGGTAGTAGACCTCCCGGCTGGCCGGATCTGCGAACTTCACCGCGCGGTAGGCCAGCTTGGTGTCACCCCACGGCTTCAGCGTGTAGCTCTTCACGCCGGAAGCGACACCGAGGTCGCGGACGTCAGTGCCATTGCCCAGGCCCCTGGCTTCCCAAAACGGCGAACTGATCACCGGCATGTTGTAGCTGGACAGCCCCATCAGGTCGGTGCTGTCGCCGTATTCCCGGATATAGCAGGAGGAATCGGTGAACTGCCCGGTGCTGGTGACGCCCACGTCCGAAACGCCGCTGCCGCACTGCAGGGCGTCGGCGTGCATGGAACCCAGGACGTGCCCGAATTCGTGGGCGATCACGCTGTTGGTGAAGCCGCTGATTTTCGGCATCAGCACGCGCCCGCTGTTGCCGTTGCTGCTGTAGCCGGCGCCGAGGGCGCCGCCGGCGAGCGTGTCGCTTGGCACAAAGATCACCAGGGCCTTGTTGGCGCTGTAGGTCCACTTCAGCTCGCTCGTGATCTTGTTGATCATGTCGTAGTAGGAGTCCGTCGACCTCGCCGTCTTGGAGGCCAAGGTCGCCCGTTCGGTGACGGTCATGGAGATACGGCCGCCGGACATCGCCTTCCAGTAGTTGCTGGAGGCCGTCACGGCCGCCTCGGCCTGGGCCATCGGAACGAGGGCCTTGTTATCGACCAGGGTGGCCACGACAAGTTTGACCGTGATTGGAACGGGAGCAGTCACCCCCGCCTCGGTCTGCAGTGCCAGTCCGGCAGGCGGCTCATCCATCGGCACACCGGGCGCGGATTCGTACCCGTGGTGCTCCTGTTCCGTCGGGGACTCCGCCGGCAGTGTAGTGCCGCCCGCGGCAGGATCTGTGGCAGCCACCGAAGCGGCGGCGGGAAGCGAGACGAGGCCCGCGGCGAGAACCAGCAAGCCGGTGACCGACGCGATTGAACGTGAAAAAGAGCGCATTGAGTTCCTTATTGAGACCGACCCCCCGGCGGAGACCCTGAGTGAACAATGCACCCGCCGCGTGCCCAGCGCCGCGGCGGATGCTGAATCAGGTTATAGCTGCCACCGCAGGACAGCCGCCGGAAAATCCGCAGTTTTCCCCAATGATTTGCGCAGTATCGGAGCGCCTATCCAAGGGGGTTTTGTCAGTGTTCTAGGAGGCCCGTAGTCCGGTAGGGAATCACCTCGCGCAGGAACATGCTGGTGGACGTCCGCACGATTCCCGGGCACAGCCGGATCTCCTCGGAAACCCGGTAAAGGTCATCAGGGCTGGTGGCCACCACCCGGATCAGCAGGTCCGTGTCGCCGGCAGGGGCGTGGCACTCCAGTACTTCCGGGATTTCGCGCAGCGCAGCGATGGCCTCGTTGAGGTGGCTCTGGTCCAGTTCGGCGCTGACCGCGGCGGCAACGCCGCGGCCCAGCGCTGCGGGCAGTACACGGCTGCTGTTGGGCCGGAGAGCGCCCGACGCCGTCATCCGCTCCAGGCGCGACTGTACTGTTCCGCGGGCCAGGCCCAGCCGCTGGGACAGGACCATGATTGGCAGCCGCGGATCCTCGTCCAGGGCCGAAAGGATTCTCCGGTCGGTGGCGTCGAGCTCCTGCAATCTGATCACTTCCTGTCCTGTTCCGGGCCGCGCAACCGGTCAGATTGACCAGTCGGTTCGGTGCCCGTTGCGCCTACTGTAAGTGTTCTGCTCAGATAGTGGCAACGCAGGCGACGGTTACCCCCGCAGCCGGCAGGCTACAGGCTCCCGGCACACCACCCGGCTCCCTGGACCACGCTTCCCGCAAGGAGGCAGCCGCTGATTGACACTTGTTCACGCATTCGTCTTTCCGCAGGAAGTGCCTCGAATTCCGGAACGCAGTTCCGTTCAGGACAGGCACGGCAAGAGCCCCTGAGTTACCGATCCCCGGCCAACCCCCCGGAGCACGGTAGCTGAGGGGCTCTTGTGGTGTTCGGCATAGGGTGGATGGCATGACTTGCGCTGGCCGCTTCGCACCGAGCCCGTCCGGTGAGCTGCATGTGGGAAACCTCCGGACGGCGATCCTTGCCTGGCTTTTTGCCCGTTCCACCGGACGGCGGTTTCTGCTGCGCGTTGAGGACCTCGACCGCGCGCGGGCGGGGGCTGAGGCCGTGCAGCTGCGGGACCTGGCGGCCGTCGGAATGACGTGGGACGGCGCGGTGGTGCGCCAGACGGACCGCGAACCGCTGTACACGGCCGCCATCGGACGGCTGGCCGCCGCCGGGCTGACGTATGAGTGCTTCTGTACCCGCCGTGAGATCCAGGAGGCACCGTCCGCGCCGCACGCACCGCAGGGAGCCTATCCCGGCACATGCCGACAGTTGTCAGCGGCGGAGCTCGAGTTCAAGCGGTCTACCCGTCCGGCCGCGATCCGGTTGCGTTCCTCTGTGGCTGAGTGGACGGTGGAGGACGTGCTGCACGGGACGTTCACGGGCGTCGTGGACGACTTTGTCCTGCGCCGGAACGACGGTGTTACCGCGTACAACCTGGCCGTCGTCGTGGATGATGCCGAGCAGGGCATAGACCAGGTGGTCCGCGGCGATGACCTTCTGCCGTCCACACCCCGGCAGGCATATCTCGCATCTCTCCTAGATATGCCCGCTCCGGAATATGCCCACGTGCCGCTGGTGGTGAACGCCGACGGCGCCCGTCTGGCAAAGCGGGACGGCGCGGTTACCTTGGGCGACCTGGCCGCCGTCGGAATCCCCGCAGAAGCTGTGCAGCGCATCATCTTGGAATCGCTGGGGCTCCCCGGCGCTTCCTTGGAGAACGCCCTCAAAGAGTTTTCGCCCGCCAGCCTGCCGCGTGACCCTTGGGTCTGGCCCGGGGCGTAGCGGAGCCCGTCAGGCGGTCTCGGACCGCTGCTCCAGCTTCGCCAGCGCCGCGTGAAGCAGATCCGTGCTCCGGCGCTCATCGATGACGATCGACGCACCGAGCGCCGCAACAATGACAAGCAGGCAGACGGGAACCGAGACGCCCGCAGCCGCCAATGCCACGCTTCCCCCGAGCACTAGCACCACTCCGGTGGTGACGGCGATGAGCGTGCGGTCGACGCACGTCATGACGCTGAAGAGTGCCGTGAGCGAGACCTTGAACAGGGCCACGGGAACGGCGATGCTGGCGACGGCGACGGCGGCGCTGATGTGGGCGGCATGGTCGATGTAGTACGCGGCGACGTGCAGGCCAGCGCCCGTGGCGGCGATTGCGGCGAAGACAGGGATGTGGCCGTAGCCGAAGAAGTAGGAACGGTGCCGCTGCAGGTGCAGCGCCCGGCCGGCGGGCAGGACGAAGTAGATCCACCACATGCTGAAGGCCAGTGCCGTGCCGCCGAAACCCACCAGGGCTGCATCAACCGACCAGCCATGGTTGGCCACGATCGCCCGGAGTGTCTCTACGGCGCCGATCAGGCATTCGCCGAGGGCGATGATGGCCAGCAGGCCGTAGCGTTCGGCGATGTGGTGGGCATGCCAGGGCGTGGTGGCGTTCCGCTCGGCGGCGTACGGAGTGGCCAACTCCAGGACATAGAGCGGTGCAATCATCAGGAATGTGGTGGCGACGTCCGCCTGGATGAACAGCACAGCGATCCACCCAAGCTGGACCACCGCCAAGTATCCCGCGTAGCGCAGGCACGTCTGCCTGCGGGCCGGATCCTGCCGGGCAGCGCGCAGCCACTGGAAGACCAGGGCAAGCCTCATCATGACGTAGCCGCCCACGATGGCCGTGTTCTCCACGTGCCGCCCCTCCACCAGGGAGTGGAACATGGGCTCGATGCCCATCGCCAGGATCAGGACACCGAGCAACTGAACCATGGTGACCAACCGGAACACCCAGTCGTCGGTGTCGTAGGCACTGGCGAACCAGGTGAAATTGATCCACGCCCAGATCACGGCAAACATCGCGAAGGAAAAGCCGAGCAGCCCGGCGCCGAAGTGTCCCTCCGCGATCTCGTGGGCGAACTGGCTGCCGGCCACCCCGAAGGCGATCACGAAAGTCAGGTCGAAGAAGAGTTCCAGTGGGGTGGCTGTCCGGTGCGGCTGGTGTGGATCCCGGCCGCCCATGCGGGCCGCGGCGTGCCGAAGCGGATTAGAGGGCATGAGTCAAACAGTAGCGCGTCCGCGCGCCCGCCAGAGCAGGGCAATGTATGTCACGTCGAACACGCTGCACAGCGCTCCCAAGCCAAGGATCAGGGCCGAGTTTCCGTAACCGCCGTAGACAATGGTGGGTGCAAGCGTGCCAATCCACTTGGCCACGGCGATGATGGGCGACTGGCCGCGGCCGCCGCCACGCGCGACGAACATGGCGAAGAAGAGCCCGGACATCAGCAGGTTCTGCAGGAAGGCGGCGTACTTGGTGGCGTCGTCCCAGCCGAACTCAGCCACGAACAGAAGCTGCACCGCGAATGACGTGACGCCCAGCAGTATGGCCCAGCCCAGGAAGAGCGGCCGCGTGATCCAGGGCGGCAGCTCGGCCCGCCCGAACCTCAGGAAGGTGTAGACGATGAGGACGTCCGCCAGGCCCCACACGATGTTGAAAATCCCCTGCGCCGATATGCCCGTAGCCAGGGACCGCGAGGCGTAGATGGCCTCCCAGGCAAAGTTGAGCGCCAAGGCCGCCGCCGGGATGGCGTAGGTGCGTTCCCGGACGCCCAGCCGGATCGCCTCGACATACACAACCGTCCAGGCCACTCCGCTGACGATCGTCAGAAACAGGATCACGTTGCTCCTCGACTCGGCAATGACTGCAACGCGGGGTCACTTAGCGCCCAATTCGGGCCCACATATGGGCGTTATCTGACCCCGCGTTGCTTTGGCTGCAGCGAAGAGGCTACACGCGGCCGAGGGCGTCGATGTCCTCCAGGAACTCCTCGTGCACCTCGTCGCTGACGGTGGTGCGGGTGTCTGCGATGGCATCGAGGTAGTCCTGGGTGGCGGGACCTTTTCGGACCGCCTCGCGGACGGACACGCCGCCCCCGGAAGCCAGCCCGCCGTCGTCGTACACTGCCTTTTCCAGCGCACGCTGGGAGGCGCTACGCGCGGCAAACTCGATGTCCGCGGGGGAGAAGCCCTTGGTCCGGTCCACGAGCTGCTCCACGTCCACGTTGTCCACGACGGCGGCGGGGATGAAGCGCTGCCACATGGCTTCGCGGGCCTGCCGGTCCGGGAGGCCGATGGGGATCACGTAGTCGAACCGGCCGTGGCGCAGGAAGGCGGAGTCGAGGGCGCGGATGAAGTTGGTGGCGCAGACCAGGATGCGGCCGGGCTGTTCGCGGAAGGCCGGGATGATCTTGAGCAGTTCGTTGGTGACGCCCTGCAGCGGAGACGGCGGGTCCCCGGCGCGCTGGGAGGCGATCTCCTCCACCTCGTCGATGAACACGACGGCGTGCTCGAGTTCCGCGATCTCCAGGAACGTCTCCCGCAGTGCGCCTGCCAGACCCTTGGGGTCGGACGCCAGCCGGGAGGGAAAGACTTCAACAAAGGGCCACTCCAGCCGGGAGGCGATCGCCTTGGCGAAGGTGGTCTTGCCGGTACCGGGGGGCCCGAACAGCACCACTGCCCGCGGCGGCACCACACCGAATTCGTCGGCGAGGTCCGCCTCCGCCAGCGGCAGGACCAGGCGGCGCTCCAGGAGTTCCTTTTCCCGGCGCATGCCGGCCACGTTCTCCCACAGGTCCCGCGCCAGGATGCGTCCGCCCAGCAGGCTAAGGGGTTCGAGTTCCTGCCGCTGCACGGGGATGGTGCGCTCGAAGTAGCGCAGGTTCTTCTTGAGCACGAAGCCGCGGCTCAGGAAGGCCTCCACCCGGGTCTCCGACTCGGGCATCAGGGCCGAAAGCTTGTTCAGTCCGTGCGGCGCCATCCGGTTTTCGACGGCGGCAAGCAGGGAAGTGCCGATGCCCCGGCCGCGGAATTCCGGCAGAGTGGCCAGGAAAACGACCCAGCCCTGGTCGTGGGCTGCACGGCCGACGGCGGCGCCTACCACCTGGTCGCCGAGGACGGCCACTACGGCATGGTCCTTCTCGCACGATGCCAGCACCTCGGAGAGCGCATAGACCGGCTCGACGTTGGTGGCCTTCAGCGACTCCCAGAGGTGCAGGATGCCGTCCAGGTCCGCGGAGTGGAAGTCCCGGATCCGCCAGTTGGTCATGAGGTTGTCTCCCGTGGTTCGACGTTGAGCCAGTTGTGAGCTGCTCAGCCGAGCATAGGCGATGGCGCGCCGTCAGGGGGTTGCAGGTGCGTTGCGTTACGCGGAGGGTTTAGCGCGTGGCCGTGTCCACGGGTGCGTCCCTGCCCGGGTCCTTGTGTGCGTCCCTGGACGCGGCGCCCCTGCGGAAATGGTGGGCGCGCTCGTGGTCATCCTTGGTGTGCACCACCAGGACCGGGCATTGGGCGTGCGCCACGCAGGCGGTGCTCACCGAGCCGAGGTGCAGGCCCATGAACCCGCCGTGGCCCCTGCGCCCCACCACCAGCATCGCCGCTCCGGCCGCCGCCTCCACCAGCGTGGCCGGGGCCGGACCCCGCACCAGCTCACTGGTCAGGGTCTCCGGAACGTCCGGTCCGAATGCCTTCTCGATGCACTGGGCCAGGGTCTTGGCAGCCGAGGTCTCGAACGCCTCGAAATCCGGAGGGATGTATCCGGCATACATCTCCGGGAAATGCCAGCAGGCTACGGCATGGACGCGCGCACCCAGGCCTGGTGCCAGCCGCGCCGCCAGACGGAGGGCTTCCACCGAGGAATCGGAGCCATCCACGCCGACAACCACTTTGCGTTCAGCATCCATTGTTGTTCTCCTTTCAACCTAGACTTTGCATTTTCGACCGGGTCATCGGCCACGGACAGACGCGTCACCCCCGCTGCAGCGGCTTCATCTGCAGGGCGACCCCGGCGGCCGCGGCGTCCCGGAACCGGGCATCGATCTGGACCACGTCCCGCCCTGCCCGCTGCAGCAGGCTGGCCGCGACGCCGGCGCGGTAGCCGGTGGCGCAGTGCACCCAGAGGCACCCGGCGGGCAGTTCCGCCAGACGGGCCAGCAGTTCGTGCAGTGGCACGTTAATGGCGCCTGCCACGTGCGAGGCGGCAAACTCGTCGCTGCGGCGTACGTCCAGCACGGGGTCGCCGCCGGGCTTTTCATGAACGACGGCGGGCCAGCCGGCGCGGGGATAAGAGGCGACGGGAGCTCCCGGGGCCAGTTCGCCGGGTTCTGTTCCCACCGCGGCATCGGGGCGCTCGATGCCGATGCGGGAAAGGTCGCGGATGGCATCTTGCAGATCCTCACTGCTGCCGACGAGCGTCAGCTTTTCGCCCCAGGGGAGAACCCAGCCGAGGTAGGAACTGAAGCTTCGTCCCGAGCCGTATTCCAAGCTGACGGTGCCCCGCAGGTGGTTGCCGGCGAACAGCACGCGGTGGCGCAGGTCGACCACCCATTCGCCGTTCGCCAGCCGCTCCGTCAGCTCAGCGGCGCCGAGTGACTCCGGCAGGCTCAGGTCCGCGGGCTCGGGGCCGGTCATGTTAATGGGGGCCATGTGGGCGTAATAGGAAGGGTACGCGGAGAGATTGGCCATGAGCTCGGCCGCAAAGTGCTCGGGATCCGGATCCGTCAGTGCATGGTTCCCTTCGCACTGCTCGGCAATGGTCGACGTCTCCGCGCGGGTGGCCGGTCCGACCGAGCAGAACGAGCCAAACCCGTGGGTGGGATAGAGGGCAGCATCGGGTCCGGCCTCGTCCGCGAGCCGGTGGACCGACGCGTACTGGTCCCGTGTCAGGCCGGCGGTGTCTCGGGGGCCGAGAAGATCGGTGCGGCCAACGGAGCCGAAGAGCAGGCTGCCGCCGGAAAATACGGCCCTGCCCGGACCGTCCGTGACGATGTAGGACAGGTGCGTGTGGGTGTGCCCGGGCGTGGCCACGGCTCGGAGCGTGAGCGCGCCGATCTGCAGGGTTTGGCCGTCTTCAACCGGCTCGCGCTCATAGGCAACCTGGTCCGCGGCGTTCACCAGGTACTTGGCTCCGTGGGCGCGGGCGAGGATCAGGCCGCCGGTGAGGTAGTCGTTGTGGACGTGAGTCTCGGCCACGTGGGTGATCCGCACCCCGGCGCTCCTCGCGGCCTCCTCGATGCGGTCGGTGTCCCGCTGGGCATCGACCACCAGCGCGACGCGGCCGTCATGGACCAGGTAGCTGCGGTCCCCGAGCTGCGGGGTTTCGATGACAACGACGTCCATTCGTCCGGCCCTTCGACGCACCGTGGAGGCACCGCTCATCGCGGGCCTCACCCCGGATGCCTCCATGGTAGGCCGAATGGCGGCAGAAGGAACCTTCCCCGCGTAGGGCGAAGGGCATTTCTGCACCACTTTCTGCGGCTGTCCCCACGCACGCCCACCGACTGGTGCGGCGGAGATGCGGACGGCCCCCTTGAAGAGGTGCAGAAATGCTCGTGATGCAGGCGGTATCAGCCGGCCGGCTTGATGTTTTGGTTGACGTGGAACAGGTTGCCGGGATCGTACTTGGCCTTGACCTCGGCGAGGCGGGCGTAGTTCCCCGCGTAGGTGTCCTTGATGTGTGTCTGGTCGTCGGCGTCGAGGAAGTTCACGTAGCCCGCACCGGATCCGAGGGGGTGGAGCTCTGCGTAGTAATCGCGCACCCACTTCTTGTTGGCTTCGTTGTGGGCCGGATCCTCCCAATGGCAGGCAATGTCGACGGCGAAGTTGACGTCGCGGTACGGAAATGCGGTCTCGTCCCGCCCGACCCGCTGGACGGCCCCGTCAATCGGGTAGAAGTGGTTGGCCGTCTGGACGCTGGGAATGCCTTCGCCGAACTTCTCAGCCACATGGATTACGTCATCGCTCAGAACGGGCAGGAACTCTGACTTCCAATATGCCTGCAGGCCCTTCGGGTAGAACGGGTCGAAGAGCGTGTTGAGAACTGTGTAGGGCAGAGGGCCAAGGAAGGAGCCGGCGACAGGCGCAACGTCAAGGAACGGCTGCCATTGACGCTCGCCCTCGTTGTGGGGGCCCGCCCAGCCGCCCACCAGCACTACCACGGGCTTCCCGTGGTACTCCTCTGGCAGGAACGGGACCGGCGGGCCTTGGTGGAAGCCCAGGAAGACGCCCATTTCCTCCGGTGCCGTGGCGATGTAATCCCTGTAGAGCCGTGCCACAGCGTCGGCGTGCTCCAGAAGGTAAATGATCACTCCCCCGTAGAGAACATCCACGGGGTGCAGGTTGAACTCAAAGGAAGTCACGACGCCGAAGTTGCCGGTCCCGCCGCGAAGCGCCCAAAAGAGGTCGTCATTTTCAGTGGTGCTGGCGACCAAAAACTTCCCGTCCGCAGTCACCACGTCAGCGGACTTGAGGTTGTCGCACGACAGTCCGTACTTCCGGGCGAGGTAGCCGATGCCTCCGCCGAGCGTTAGTCCCGCAACGCCCGTTGATCCAATGATGCCTCCGGTGGTGGCGAGGCCGAATGCACCCGTGGCGTGATTGAAGTCCGCCCATGTCGTTCCGGCTTCGGCTCGTGCCGTGCCATTGGCAGGGTCCACGCGCACCCCCCGGCAGCCTGTGAAGTCGATGACGAGGCCGCCGTCGCAGGTCCCGAACCCGGGCGCGCTGTGGCCGCCGCCGCGCAGCGCCAGGTCCAGGCCTGTGTCACGGGCGAAATTCACGCCGGCGATGACGTCCGCGACCTGCGACACGCGCAGGACGGCCGCGGGGCGTTTGTCGATCATTCCGTTGAAGACGGCCCGCGCATCGTCGTAGTCCGCCTGGTCGCTCGTGATGACTTGGCCCCGTACTTTCTCCTGGAGGGCCTCGAAGGAACTGTTGTCCACGGTTTACTCCCGATTCATCCGGGGGCACACACCCCGGTATCTGGGGGCGGCCGCATGGCCGCGCCGGGTGATTGTCTTTGCAGCCGGTGCGGGCCCAACCTCTTGCTCTTGGAGGCGCAGTAGTCCGGGCAGGACGTCCACAGCGGCGGAGACCGGATGCACCTTGGCAGGGCGGCAGCATCGCGCGGTTTGCCTTGGCGTGATTCAGACACGAGGTTCGTCCCCGTCTCGACGGTTTAGGGCCTGTGGCCCAGCGCTTTCAGCACAGCTAGTCGTAAATTACTCCGGCACCCAACGGCCGTCAATGACCGAAACCGCTTAAGCGCGAACAGACACATGTGGCCCCTGGAGTGGGGCCACATGTGTCCGTTCGCGCTCAGTGGCGCTGTCTTGCCGGGAAAGAAGTTGCCGGGTTAGATCCGGTCCGCGCCGCCCGGGCCGGGGCGGTTGGCGATGACGGGGGACATGCCGGTGAAGCCTTCGCGGGCTTCGGCGATCTCGTGGATGCGTTTGCGGCAGGCGTACCAGCCGGCGACCATGAGGGCGATGGCGATGAGGGTGACCAGGAGCGTGAGGGGTGAGTC